>JANOJN010000012.1:0-4227 GCA_031418775.1 Acidimicrobiia bacterium | reverse complement strand
CCGGTCTCGACATCGTGGGTGTCGTGGTCGCGACACACCCCGATGCCGACACCGGACATGCCCCACTCGGTTCGGTCGTCCTGGTCGACCCGGTGACCACCTGCCGTACCTGCACCCGCTGCCGGGCCGGACAGGAGCCGTACTGCGAGCTGCTGCAGACGGTTGGATCAACCCGGCAGGGCGGCTTCGCCGAACTCGTTGCGGTTCCGGCCGACCGATGCTGGCCCGCGCCGGCCCATCTGAGCGTCGCCGAGGCCGCAGCCGTTCCGGTCGCGTACATGACGGCGTGGCAGGCCCTGGTCACCGTCGGTGCCGTGCAGGCCGGCGAGGTCGTGCTGGTGAACGGCGCCAATGCCGGCGTATCGATCGCCGTGATCCAACTCGCCAAGCGCGCCGGGGCAATGGTCATCGGGACCGTTCGCGGGGTGGCGAAAGCGGCGCAGGTGCTCACCGTCGGGTGCGACCACGTGGTCGACGCCACCGACCCGACAACGATCGCCGGTCACGTCCGCGAGCTGACCGACGGTCTCGGCGCCGATCTCGTGATCGACCATGTCGGCCCGGCCCAGTTCGCTGCCTCCGTCGACGCAATGGCCGTCGAGGGCCGCATGGTGTTCTGCGGCACGACCACCGGCACCGAGGTGAACCTGTCGCTCACCGACGTGTACTGGTGGGGCCGCAAGCTCCTCGGCTCGGGCGGCTACCGACCCCACGAGGTCGGCGACATGCTCGAAGCGGTGAGTTCATCCCGATTGGTTCCGGCCATCGACGAGGTCGCTCCCTTCGCCGAACTCCCCCGTCTTCTCGACCGCCTCGAGCACGGTTCCGTCGTCGGCAAACTCGTCGTCACGTTCGACGAGCGTTAATGCAACCGCTCGGACGGAGAGACCCTCACCGAGCGGTTTCTGCGTTGCCTTCGTGGCAGAAACGTGCCACAGTTATGCCATGGCACGATCCAGGGTAAGTACGACGGTCGACGAAGCCCTCTTGACGGAGGCGCGAGCGGCCAATCCAAAGCACAACGACGCGGCGCTGTTCGACGCTGCGCTGGCGGCGTTGCTCGCTCGCAGCCGCGCCGCCGCCATCGACGACAGCTATCGCGTATACGACGTTCACCCCCTGGATGAACCCGACGAGTGGGGCGACCTGGACTCGTTCAGATCCGCCGCAGCAGCCACGTGAGTTCGCTCCCGCAAAGAGGCGAACTGTGGTGGTGCGAGCCCCCCGAAATCGGCCGACGACCCGTGGTCGTTCTGTCGCGGGACGCTGCTATTCCGCGACTTCGCCGCGCACTGATTGCCCCGTGCACGACGACCATCCGAAACCTCGCCAGCGAGGTTGTGCTCGAGCCAGGCGAAGATCCTGTGCGTCGCAGAACCGCGGTCAACCTCGATTCGATCGAGAGTGTTTCCGTAGGTGTGCTTACGGATCGCATCGGTCGCCTCAGCGATGCGCGAATGGTTGAGATCTGCGACGCCGTGGCCATCGCCATCGATTGTCGTTGAACCTGCCCAGGGTGGCCCGCCGCCTCCGACCCGTCCGCCACCCAAGCCCGTAGCGGCGACTCTTGCGCGCTGGGTCGCCTTGCTCCAGAAGCGACCAAACGCACACTCTGCAAGAACCACCATCGGCTTGCGCTCCGGCGGGCGTCAGTTCCACTCGCGACGCGTCCGCGGCATGCCGCTCGAACCGTCCTTGACGTTGCGGACGATGCCGAGCGTCTGATGGATGTTGAGCCCGGCGTCCTCAAACCCGTCAGCGGAAGCAGTCATGTAGAGCAGCCACACCCGGGCGCGGGGCTCACCGACCAGCGCAACAGCAGCATCCCAGTGCTCGCGCAGGTTCGCCACCCAATGGCGGAGCGTCATGTCGTAGTGCTCCCGCAGCGATTCGACGTCTCGCACTTCGAAGCCGGTCGCCTGCATGCCGATTGTGGTGTCGCCGATGTCGATCAGCTCACCGTCGGGGAACACGTAGCGGTAGGCGAAGCTGTTCGTGTTGAGCCGGGACCCACCCACCGACGAGATCGCGTGGTTGAGCAGACGGCCGTGCGGACCGAGGAGGGAGCGCAGGACGTTGAAGTACTCGGCCATGCGGTTCTTGCCGACGTGCTCGAACATCCCGATCGAAGAGATGGCATCGAAGCGCTCTCCGGAGAGATCCCGGTAGTCCTGCAGACGAATTTCGACGAGCTCACCGAGTCCGGCGGCGTCGACCCGGCGCCGGGCCTCCTTCGCCTGCTCTTCGCTGATCGTCACCCCGACAACCCGGGCCCCGTGCTCGCGGGCGGCGTGCATGGCCATCGAGCCCCATCCGCAGCCGACGTCGAGCAGACGCATCCCCGAACGCTCGTGCAGGCCGAGCTTGCGGCAGATCAGCTCGTGCTTGGCCGCCTGCGCTTCTTCGAGCGTCGTCGAAGCGTCGACGAACCGGGCGCACGAGTACGTCATCGCCTCGCCGAGCACGAGCCGGTAGAACTCGTTGCCGACGTCGTAGTGATGGCTGATCGACGCCTCATCAACAGCGACGGAACCAACCGTCGGACTCTCGCCGAGAACGTCGGCAACCACCCGAGCTGGTCACCCGACGGCACGCAGATCGCCGCTGTTACGGGCACCGGAGACGGCGACCTTTCGATCTGCATCGTCGAGGTCCCGGCCGGCACGATCACCATGCTCACCGACGACGACTTCGACGACTACTACCCCGCCTGGTCACCCGACGGTGGGCGCATTGTGTATGCCCGTTCACCGCACCCACGCTGACGCCAACATGAAAACAGCGATCCGCCAAGCGACGCGGACTGGAGCGACGGTACACTCGCCCAATTGGTCGACTCAGCACGGACGAAGGAGGAAGACGATGACCACCAAGAACGATCGCCCCGCCACCGCCCTCCTCGTCGTCGACATGCAGAACGGCGTCGTCGCAAGCGCCCTCGACCGAGATGGCGTCATCGCGAACATCAACGCACTCGTTGATGAAGCGCGCGCCAACAAGGTCGCGGTGATCTGGGTGCAACATTCCAGCGACGAGCTGTTGGCCGGAAGCGAAGCGTGGGAGTACGTACCGGAGCTGATCCGTCGAGAGGACGAGCCGCTCGTCCACAAGCGCTACGGCGACTCCTTCGAGGACACCGATCTCGAATCAGAACTTGCGGTTCGTGGCATCGGGCGACTCGTCGTCACCGGTGCGCAAACGGACGCATGCATCCGCTCCACGCTCCACGGTGCGTTCACCCGCGGATACGACACGGTGCTCGTCGGCGACGCTCACACCACCGAAGACCTCTCTGGCTACGGTATGCCGACACCCGACAAAGTCATCGCGCATACCAACATGTACTGGTCTTACCAGACCGGTCCTGGGCGGACAGCGAGTGTGGTGCCGACGTCTGATGTGACCTTCGCACCGGCCGGATCCTGACCGCTTCCTCTGCGCGCTTACCAGCTCGGGAACTTGGCCTTGTCGGGGAGCCCACTTCGGGCCGTGATCGACTCGCCCATCTGCTGCGCGTCGGACCAGAGCTTGGCCTCGTCGATCGTGATGCAGTGCCCGTCCTCCACGATCACCCTCCCGTCAACCACGACGGTGTGCACCCCACGACCGTCGGCGCTCCACACCAGCTGGTTCATCACGTTGAGCAGGGGACGCCATTCCGGCCGGTCGCAGTCGTGGAGCACCACGTCGGCCTTCAACCCCGGGACGAGCGCGCCAATCTGATCCTCCATGAGCATCGTGCGGGCGCCTCCAACCGTCGCCATCTCATAGGCCTTCTCCGCCGGGAACATCTGGGGATCGACCCGGGCATCCTTGAACAGACCGGCCACGAGATAGGTGGCCCGCATCAGATCGGAGTAGTTCGACGCGTTGTTGCCGTCGGTACCGATGGACACGTTGATGCCGCGCTGCACCATCTCCGGGAACTTCCCGACCTGGGTGACCCCGTAGCTGACCTTGAGCGCAGTGGTCGGACAGTGCGCCACGCTCGCGCCGGACTCGGCGATGAGTCGCAACTCGTTGTCGTCGATGCGGACCACGTGGGTGATGGCGACGTTGCGGTCGAGGACACCGAGCTCGGCCAGGTGCACCATCGGACGCTGGCCGAACTCGGCGATGAAGCCGTCTGGATCGAGCTGTGCCGGAGACATGTGAAAGCTCATACCGACGCCCCGTTCGTCGGAGAGCTGCTTGGCCGCCTTCCAGAGCGGGTCGCTGCAGGTGGTG
>JANOJN010000011.1:0-8775 GCA_031418775.1 Acidimicrobiia bacterium | reverse complement strand
GGCGTGTCGGACCGCGGTGGTCATGACGCTGTCGCTCAACGATCACACCGCACGAATCGTCGGTCAGGGACCGGTACCCTTCACCACCGCCATGGACCTCGCCGCCTCCGGAAACGTCGATCTCTACGCAGCGATTCTCGGGATGGACGGCGAAGCACTCAACCTCGGCCGCGACCGTCGATTCCCCACACTGCTCCAACGACTCGCCGTGACCATCCGCGACGAACACTGCCGATTCGCCGGATGCAACACACCCCACACCCGCACTGAAGTACACCACATCACCGAACACGACGACGGCGGACCAACCGTCGTGTGGAACCTCACCCTGCTGTGTGACCCCCACCACCACTTCCTCCACGACAACAACCTCTACATCGACCGACAACCCGGCCAACCCACCCTCATCCGCCGCAAAACCGACGGATCCCTCTACGCCGGACCATGAACGAAGCGCGGGATCGCGGGATCGCGGAAGCGTCGACTGGGGAACCGCCGCACTGCCGCACTGCCGACTGCCGACTGCCGACTGCCGACTGCCGACTGCCGAACTGACGAACTGACGAACTGACGAACTGCCGACCGTCGAACCGTCGAACCGATCGAAGCGGCAGCGCGGATGCCTTAGCGTCCGGCGAGAAGCGCGTCGCTGATTGCGTCGAGAACGCCTGCTCCGGCAGTGACCGGTGCTTCCAGGGCCGTCGCCTGCGGGAGGAGCTGCGTCAGGAAGAACTCGGCCGTCGCCCGCCGCGCCACATCGTCGGATCCCTCGACGGCGAGGTACTGGCGGGCCATCAGCCATCCACCGACGGACGTGGCAAGAAGACGAAGGAACGGTGTCGCTCCGGCCATCGCGTCGCGCGGGCGGGTCCGTCCGTTCTCGAGCAGCCATGCTGTTGTCCGCTCGCTCGCCTGGACCGCGGCGAGGAGCGGAGCGGAGAGATGCGCCGGCAGTTGATCTGCACACGTACGAATCTCGCCGAGCAGCTCACGGACGACCTCACCGTTTCGCATGCCGATCTTGCGGCCGATCAGGTCGAGGGCCTGTATGCCGTTGGTACCTTCATAGATCGCCGCGATGCGCACGTCTCGATACAACTGCGCCGCGCCGGTGTCTTCGCAGAATCCCATGCCGCCGAAGACCTGCACGCCGAGTGAGGCGACCTCGTTGCCGAGGTCGGTGCACCACGCCTTGGAGAGCGGCGTGTAGAGGTCGGCCCGCTCCTGCGCACGAGCCCGGGCACTCTCGTCGGCCAGCGTGCGCGATTCGTCGATCGCCAACGCGTTGAGGAAGATCAGATGGCGCATCGCCTCGGTGTAGGCACGCATGGTGAAGAGCATGCGCCGGACGTCGGGGTGGCCGGCGATCGTGGCGCCGGGATCGTTCGAGCCGACCACGCGTCCCTGCACCCGGTTGAGCGCATGGGCGGAAGCGAGTTGGTACGCGCGCTCGGCCAAGGCGGGTCCGTGCTGGCCCACGGCGAGACGGGCGTTGTTCATCATTGTGAACATCACCCGCATGCCGTCGTTGACCTCCCCGATCAATTCTCCGATCGCACCCTCCCCCGCGTCGCCGAAAGCGAGCACACAGGTCGGTGACGCATGCAGACCCATCTTGTGTTCGGTCGACACGACACGGACGTCGTTGCGAGCGCCGACGCCTCCGTCGGCATCGACGAGGAACTTCGGGACGATGAAGCAGGAGATCCCCTTGGTGCCCGCTGGAGCGCCGTCGACCCGGGCCAGGACGAGGTGGACGATGTTCTCCGTCAGGTCGTGCTCGCCCCACGTGATGTAGATCTTCTGCCCGGTTATCCGCCATGTGCCGTCGCTCGCCTGCGTGGCGCGCGTGCGGAGCGCTCCGACATCGGAACCGGCATCAGGCTCGGTGAGGTTCATCGTGCCCGACCACTCGCCCGCCACCAGCTTGCCGAGGTATCGCTCACGCTGAGATTCCGATCCCCAGTGGGTCAGCGCGTCGATGGATCCTTGCGTCAGCATGGGGCACAACGCGAAGGCGATGTTCGACGATTCGAGCATCTCAGAGATGGCGAGGCCCACGGTGTGCGGGAAACCGCCCCCTCCATAGGCCGGAGAAGCAGCAACGGCTCCCCATCCGCCATCGACATAGGCCCGGTAGGCCTCCCTGAATCCGGACGCGGTGCGGATGGTCGACGCGACGGTGTCGACGATCACTCCTTCACGGTCACCGATCGGGTTCGTCGGTGCGATGACCGCAGTACACAGGCGTCCGAACTCGGCCAGGAGCTCATCGACAGTGGCCGGATCGGCATGCTCCATGCCCGGGAGCAGGTGGAGCCCGGGGGCGACCAGATCGAGACTGAAGCGCAGGTCGGCAAGGGGGGCGCGGTACTCGAGCATGTCTGGAGTCTTCCATTGCCGCAGGTCGCATGGTGATCGGTGCGGCGCTCACTTCCCGCTACCGTCGGTCCCGTGGCCCGAGTCCCCGCCGGAGAGCAGATGACGCCGTGACGCGCATACTCGCGGAGCTGCGCGCCGAGATCGACGCCTGCGATAGAGCGCTGCTCGAAACCCTCGCCAGACGATTCCGTGCGGTCCACGAAGTTGCCGCATTGAAGGGCGCATCGGCTTCGCAGGTGCTGGTGCCGGAGCGCGTGCGCGAGGTGCTGCGCACCAGGGTTGCCTGGGGCGTAGAGGTCGGCGTCGATCCCCGGTTTTCCGACCTGCTGTTTCGCATGCTCCTGGGCGAGGCCCATCGCGTCGAAGCGGTTTCCATGCGGGCCGACCGCGACGAGACGTCTGCTCCCGTCGCGCCGGAGACGGCGTTGCAGACCAGCGCCTGCCGGATCGACCACGTCAGTGTCGTGGTGCGCGACCTCGATGAAGCGACCCGGTGGTTCGTCGAGGGCCTCGGTTTCGCCATCGTCGAATCCCGCACCGAACACGAAGACCACCCGGGCCTGCACTGCGCCGTCGTCGATGCCGGCGGTGTCACGTTGGTCCTCGTCGAGTCGTCACCCGACCGGCCGGGTGGCCCGCTGCCGACCGGTGTCCATCATCTCGCCGTCGAGGTTCTGAACGCCGCGTATCTGCACGACGACCTCGCCAAGCGGCACACCGCCGTCCAGACCGGTGTCATGGCCAAGGACAATGGACTCGAACGGTTCTTCACGGTTCGCGACGAGTCAAGCGGTCTGCAGCTCGGCTTCGTCTCACGCGTGGGCGCCCGCAGCGTGTTCGACGGCGGCGATGTCGCCGCCCTCTCCGCCGCGATCGACGACCCCGCCTGACGCGAGTGACCAGGGTCACCGCCGGTTTCGTCCGGTTGCCCCCAACCGCTCTCTAGATTCACAAGTTCACAAGGCGGGGGTCTTTAGCCCCGCTCGCCTCCCGGGGGAACCCGCCATGCCCGAAGCTGTCATCGTCTCCACGGTTCGTTCGCCGATCGGGCGGGCGTTCAAAGGCTCACTCGTCGACGTCAGGGCGGACAATCTCGGCGCCCAGATGGTGGTGGCCGCTCTGGCGAAGGTCCCCGGGCTGCCGCTCACCGAGATCGAGGACCTGTTGCTCGGTTGCGGACTCCCCGGAGGCGAACAGGGCTTCAACATGGCCCGCGTGGTAAGCGTGCTCGCCGGGCTTCCCGACACCCCGGGAACGACCGTCAACCGCTACTGCGCTTCGTCGCTCCAGGCGATCCGTATGGCCGCCCACGCGATACGTTCGGGCGAAGGCACGGCCTACATCGCCGCGGGCGTTGAATGCGTCAGCCGATTCATCCACGGCAACTCCGACTCGCTCCCCGACACGGCGAATCCGGTGTTCGACGAGGCGCGCGTGCGCTCCGCCAAACGATCGGGCCCACACGCACCGCGATGGCAGCCCGAGGGGCTTCCCGATGTCTACATCGCGATGGGGCAGACCGCGGAGAACGTGGCCCAGATCGAAGGCATCACCCGCGAGGACCAAGACCTGTTCGCGTTCGAATCGCAGCAGAATGCCGCGAGAGCTATCGCCAACGGGTTCGCCGAGATCGACATCACCCCCGTCACCCTGCCCGACGGGACGGTTGTGGGCACCGACGACGGCCCGCGGCCAAACACCACACGCGAAGGTCTGGGCCAGCTCCAGCCCGTCTTCCGGCCTGACGGCACGGTCACCGCCGGCAACTCCTGTCCGCTCAACGACGGCGCCGCCGCAGTCGTCGTCATGAGCGACGTGCGCGCCCGCGAGCTGGGTCTCACCCCGCTCGCTCGGATCGTGTCAACGTCGGTGACGGGGATCAGTCCGGAGATCATGGGTCTCGGGCCCATCGAAGCCGTGCGACGCACGCTCGCCCGGGCCTCGATGACCATCGACGACGTCGACCTCGTGGAGATCAACGAAGCGTTCGCTGCCCAGGTGATCCCGTCGCTGCGTCATTTGGGGATCGACCGGGCGAAAGTGAACGTCCACGGAGGTGCGATCGCCATGGGTCACCCGTTCGGGATGACCGGGGCCCGCATCCTGACGACACTGCTCAACAGCCTCGTCGCCACGGACCAGACGATCGGGCTCGAAACGATGTGCGTCGGCGGCGGGCAGGGCATGGCCATGGTGATCGAACGGCTGAGTTGAGCTCGTGTTCGGGTCACGCGCCGCGACCAGGGGTGGGGAACGCGAGTCGCAAAGACGGACCCGCTCCCCGGGCGGACTTCTAGACTCGGGGAAATGTCGGGAACCGTCGTCGTCGGAACGCAGTGGGGCGACGAGGGGAAGGCCAAAGTCGTCGACCTCCTGAGCGAAGACTCCGACGTCGTCGTGCGCTACCAGGGTGGTCACAACGCCGGGCACACGGTCGTGGTCGGCGACCGGAAGTTCGCGTTCCGCCTCACCCCGTCAGGCATCCTCTACGACCACGTCACGCCCGTGATCGGCAACGGCGTGGTGTTGCACACCCCGACGCTGTTCGCTGAGCTCGACATGCTCGCCGCGGCCGACATCGATACCTCACGACTGCGTGTGAGCACCAACGCGCACCTGATCATGCCGTGGCACGCCTTGCTCGATGCCCTCGCCGAGACCCGCCGCGGGGAGAAGGCACTCGGCACGACGAAGAACGGCATCGGTCCGGCCTACGTCGACAAGGCGGCTCGGGAGGGCATCCGGGTACAGGACCTGCTCGTGCCGGCCCGGTTCCGCGAGCGTCTCCGGTACGCGCTCGACGAGAAGAACGTCGTTCTCACGAAGGTCTACGACGCCGATCCCATCAGCGAAGACGACATCCTCGCCCAATACCTCGACGAGATCGCACCGCGCCTCGCGCCCTATGTGTGCGACACCGTCGATCTGATCCACCGGGCCCTCACCGCGCAACAGACGGTCCTCTTCGAAGGAGCGCAGGCCACCTTCCTCGACATCGATCACGGCACCTATCCCTTCGTCACATCCTCGAACCCCGTGGCCGGTGCTGCCTGCGCCGGCGCCGGGGTTGGCCCTCGCGATCTCACCCGCATCGTCGGCATCGCCAAGGCCTACGTGACCCGGGTCGGAGCGGGTCCGTTCCCGACCGAGCTCCACGACGCAGTTGGCGACACGATCATCGAGACGGGTCACGAATTCGGAACCGTCACCGGCCGTCGGCGCCGAGCGGGCTGGTTCGATGCGGTCATGATGCGTCAGGCCGTTCGGCTGAACTCGCTGACCGAGCTGGCCGTGATGAAGCTCGACATCCTCGATGGATTCGAGTCGGTGAAGATCTGCGTGGCCTACGACATCGACGGGTCCCGCCACGAGTTCCTCCCATCGGACCTGGGCCTCTTCAGTCGTGCCGTCCCGGTGTACGAGGAGTTCCCGGGCTGGAGCACCGACATCTCCTCGGCCCGGTCGTTCGGAGAACTCCCGGCGAATGCGCAGGCGTTCCTCGCCGCGTTGGAAGCCCGGAGTGGGGTCCGCGTCTCGCTCGTCGGAGTCGGTCCGGAGCGCGATCAGATGCTCGCTCCCTAGTGTCCCGAGTCACCAATCTGCTGCGGAATTCTCGGCCGGATTCCGCCGTGGCGGCGTCCTCGTCGTTGCGTTGGACAAGGCAGGCGGTGCCTCCTGCGTCCTTGCCACAACGCAATCCGACTCGCGAATTCCGCGAGCTGCTTACGACTCGGGACACTAGAGGTCATCCGCTGACTGGCAGAATCAACCAGTGATCGATCGCTACTCGCTGCCGGACATGGCCGCCCTCTGGACCGACGAGGCGAAGGTCGCCCGCTGGTTGGCCGTTGAACTCCTCGCCACCGACGCCCATGCCGAGCTGGGCATCGTGCCGTCGGCGGACGCCACGGTGTGCCGGGAGCGGGCGCGGGTGAGCGCCGCCGAGGTGAACGAGCGGGAGAAGGTCACCGATCACGACGTCGCAGCATTCGTCGATGTGGTGCAGGCATCGATCGGGATGCCGGCCGGCGCATGGATCCATTACGGGCTCACGTCGACCGATGTCGTCGACACCGCCCTGTGCCTCGCCCTCACCGAATCCGCTGACCTTCTCATTGACGGAGCCTCGGCTCTGATCGCGTCCCTGCAGCGACGCAGCCTGGAGTTCGCGGACACGCCCTGCATGGGTCGCACCCATGGCATTCATGCCGAGCCAACGACCTTCGGGGCCAAGCTCGGACTCTGGGCGCTCGCGGTTGCGCGCGATCGCGAACGACTCATTCGTGCCCGGGCTGCGATCGCCGTGGGCAAGCTCAGTGGCGCGGTCGGAACATTCTCGAACATCGACCCCTTCGTCGAATCATATGTGTGCGAACGATTGGGCCTCACGCCGGTCCCCGCCACACAGGTGGTCGCGCGTGACCGCCACGCCGAGTTTCTTGGAGCCTGTGCGTTGGTCGGTGCCACCATCGAAACCATCGCCACGGAGATCCGACATCTCCAACGAACCGAAGTGCGCGAAGTCCGCGAACCTTTCAGAGAGGGGCAGAAGGGTTCGTCGGCGATGCCGCACAAACGCAACCCGATCACGGCCGAGCGCCTCGCCGGCCTCGCCCGGATCCTGCGCGGCAATCTCGTCGCCGGACTGGAGAACGTTGCGCTCTGGCACGAACGCGACATCTCGCATTCGTCGGTCGAGCGGGTGATCCTCCCGGACTCCTGCCTCCTCACGCATTACATGCTGACGAAGGCCCGGTCGGTGATCGACGGATTGTTCGTCGACGTCCGCCGGATGCGAACGAATATTGACTCATCGTTCGGGCTTGTCTTCAGCCAGTCCATTCTCCTCGCCATGGTGAGCGCAGGAACGGGACGTGACGACGCCTATCGGATCGTGCAAGAACTGGCCCTCCGCGCCTGGGACGAGGAGCGGTCCTTTCGCGCTCTGCTCGAGGAGGACACGCGGGTTCCGTTCACCTCGTCGGAGCTCGATGAGATCTTCGACCTCGGACGCGTCTTGCGCCACGCCAACCGGACGGTCGACGCGGCGCAAGCCATTGTGGTCTAAGAGAACGAAATCGGCTGTCGTCGGACAACCGTCTGGTTCCTACATGCTTCGGCGTATTCCGGCGGCCTTCAGCACGGCCGCGTCGACGCCGAGCTCACGCCACGACGAGTAGCTGATCCCCTTGCGCTCACTGAACTCGAGGGCTTCCGCAACGAAGGCCTCTTCGAGATCGGCAAGGTCGATGCCGGCCTCGAGTGACTCCAGTTCAGTCTGAAGATCGGCGCGCTCTTGGATGAGAAGAAGGCGGTCCATGGGCCCGGCCTCTTCCAACGAGGCTTCGATCGCGCCGAGCCGTTTGGCAATGGAATCCGGCGTTCGCTTACGTCCCCGCTTCGGCTTGTGGGCTTCGAGGGCTTCGAGATAGTTGCGGATAGCGCGACCTTGGGATCGCCCAACGGCAAGTGCTTCTTTGTGCTCTTTGGACATGGACTTCTTTTTTGCTGTGGCCATGAGCCGACAGTATTGCAGAAGTGCTTCCTGTCCTGAAACTGGAACAGCACATTTCTTGGGTTGGCGATGTCAGGTCAACGCAAGGCGCAAAACCTCATGCATGGAATTCACCGCATGAACGTCAAGGGCGGCCAACACGTGGGCGGGCACATCGTCAAGGTCGGGTTCGTTCTGTGCCGGAATGATCACCGTGGTGACCCCGGCGCGGTGCGCGGCCAGAAGCTTCTGTTTCACGCCCCCGATCGGGAGAACCTTGCCCTGCAAGGTGACTTCGCCGGTCATCGCGACACTTGCCTTCACGGTCCGATCGGTCAGCAGGCTGACCAGCGCGGTGGTCATGGTGATGCCGGCCGACGGCCCATCCTTGGGGACGGCACCAGCCGGGAAGTGCACGTGGATCCGGCGGTCGGCCAGCTTCTCCGGGGCGATTCCGAGAGCCTCCGCGTTGGCGCGGACGAAGGACATCGCCAGCGCCGATGACTCCTTCATGACATCACCGAGTTGGCCGGTGACGGTGATCGACAGCTCCCCCGACGAGGGCATCGACGTCGTTTCGACGAAGAGGACATCGCCGCCCGCGCCGCTCACCGCCAGACCCGTGGCCACGCCCGGGCGATCGATGCGCCCCGCGATCTCCTCGGGTGTCCGCTTCGGGCGACCCAAAAGCGCCACGACATCGCTTGGCGTGTCAATGGCGAAGGGTTCGTCGGAGGCCGCCGTGGTCCGCTTCGTCGCGGTCTTTCGAAGCAACTTTGCGAGTGTCCGCTGAAGGGTTCGCACTCCTGCCTCTCGCGTGTATCCCTCGATCACGCTTCGCAAAGCGTCATCAGAGATCGTCGCGTCGTCGCCGCTGAGGCCGTGCTCGCGCAACTGTT
>JANOJN010000010.1:0-23917 GCA_031418775.1 Acidimicrobiia bacterium | reverse complement strand
ACCGTCGAACCGTCGAACCGTCGAACCGTCGAACCGTCGAACCGTCGAACCGTCGAACCGTCGAACCGTCGAACCGTCGAACCGTCGAACCGTCGAACCGTCGAACCGTCGAACCGTCGAACCTCGGCGCTCGATGGTTCGCTGCGCCGATCCACATGAGCAGTTGTGGCTGGCGAGGTCACCGGGCTCCTCTTCGCGAACATCGACGTCCCACGTTCTGGGAGCAGACGTGCCCTCCACCGGCGCCTACCTCCCGGTGACGTTGCCCTCAACAAGTGCCGCAGCGTCGCGATCGACGGAACGGCCGCGTAGGCTGCGATGGTGCCAGTCGAACCGACTTCGTCGTCCAGATCTGCACTCGCGCCGTCGACCGGCATGCGGCAGTCGATCGGGATCTGCTGACGATGGACCTGGGCATCGCCGGGCGCACGGCGGCGGTTGCCGCGGGCTCAGCCGGTCTCGGATTCGGCTCCGCTCGGGCTCTAGTGGCAAACGGCGTGCGTGTTGCGCTGTGTGGTCGCAACGAGCAGCGACTCATGGCGGCTGCCCGGGCGCTTGGCCCGCTGTCTGTCCCGCTCATTGCCGACGTCAGCACCGTGGAGGGAGCTGTGGCGTTCGTCGAAGCGGCGCACGCCGCCCTTGGCCACATCGACATTCTCGTGGCGAACGCCGGAGGTCCGCCACCGGGGACTTTTTCGTCGACACCTCTGGAGGCCTACCTTCCGGCGATCGAGTTGAGCCTGCTCTCGACGGTTGCCATGTGTCAGGCGGTCGTTCCCGAGATGCAGTCCCGGCGGTGGGGTCGAATCGTTGCGATCACGTCGATTTCGGTTCGGCAACCGATTGCCAATCTCGTGCTTTCGAATACCGCTCGTGCCGGACTCACGGGATTCCTCAAGACACTCGCGCGTGAGGTCGCTGCGGACGGTGTCACGGTGAACTCCGTCCAACCAGGCGTGCACGCGACGGAGCGGATCTCGAACGTCTACAGCTCGATGGCCGATGCCGCAGTAGGAGTACCGGCAGGCGTTGTCGGCGATCCGAACGACTTCGGGCAGGTCGTCGCGTTCCTTTGTTCGGAGCAGTCGCGTTTCATCACCGGGGCGGCGCTCCCGGTTGACGGTGGGTCCTACGCCGGCCTGCAATGACGACGACGCGCATTCTGCTCGCCTCTGGTGGGCCGACGTATGCCCATGACCACGCGGCCGCAGCCGTGGTCCTGGCGGACCTTCTGACGGGCGCCGGTCATGTCGTCGTCGGTGTCACTAACCATCCCGACGACATCCCTGCGGCCATCGAGCAAACTGCCCCCGACTGCATCGTCTCGCACATGCTTTGGTGGCGCATGCTCGCAGATCGGTACGACGACCTCAGGGCGACATGGGCGTACGAGTCGTCAGAAGTGGTTCGCAATGCGCTCGAGCGTTTCGTCGTTGATGGGGGTGCTTTGGTCGCCTTGCACACGAGCACGATTTGTTTCGACGACTGGCCGGGCTGGGGAGATCTGCTGGGAGCCCAGTGGAACTGGGACCGTTCGTTCCATCCTCCGCTTGGCGCGGTTTCGGTTCGTTTGGTGCCGCTCGGTGAGGGAACTCCTGCGGACCAGGAGACGACGGCTCGATCGACGGCAACAGGTCTTCCGGCCATGGGAACCGGTGATTCGATCGACGTGGTTGGCGGACTCGCCGACTACGAAACCGTGGACGAGGTGTACATGCACCTCGATGTTCGCAGCGATGCGGAACCCCTGGCGTTTGCCCGACCACTCGACGATCCTCTGGCCTCGGAGCACCCGGTCCTGTGGTGCCGCTCCGTCGGTCGCGGTGCCGTGGCCACGTTTGCCCTCGGGCACGACGCGAGCGCGTTGTCCCACCCGATGACGGCCGAACTCGTTCGACGATGTGTGGCCTGGACGGTACGATCAACGCGAGCGTCGTCAGGGTACTAACGACCATTCACCGACCGCTGGCCACCGCCATCCGAAGGAGCAGCAATGAGCACGATGGTGATCACCGGCGCGATGGTGATCGATGGAACCGGCGCTGCGCCTCGATCGGCCGACGTGCATGTGTCCGGCGATCGCATCGTGGCGGTCATACCCCCGTCGGCGCAGTCCGCACCGGCCCCTGAAGCGAAGGTCATCGACGCCACCGGCTGCACGGTGATGCCGGGCTTGATCGACGCCCACACCCACGTGACCCTCGGCGAGCCAGCGTCGAACGACGAACTGTTCTTCCGGCGCGAACCGGCAAGCGCAGCGATCATCGCGGCGGCCAATGTTCGCAAGTTGCTCCTTGCCGGTGTCACATCGTTCCTTGATGCCGATGGCCTCTACGGCATCGGCCCGGCACTGCGCGACTGCATCAACGCAGGGATCATTCCCGGCCCGAGCATGAAGTCCGGACACCACGCGCTCATGACCGCCGTTGGAGGTACTGCTGGTCGGCTCATCCCTGATGAAGGGACGGCGGGCTACGCAGAAGTCGTGCACGACCGCGACGACATGGTGCGTGCGGTCCGGCGGCAGATCAAAGAGGGAGCCGATTGCATCAAGGTGCATGTGACGGGCTCGGTTCCGAGCCGTCGCGGTGAGCTGTGCGTGTGGAAGCGCAGCGAGCTTGAAGTCGTCTGTGAAACAGCGCACGAACTCGGCGCTTGGGTGCTCGGACACTGCCGCAGTCAGGAGTCGACCTTGCTCGCAGCCCAGACCGGGATCGACGTGATCTACCACGGGTCGTACCTCGATGAAGCGTGTATCGACGCAATGCTCGAGGCTGGTTCGCTGCTGGTTCCCACGTGGACCTTCTTGGCCAACCTCGCCGACTACGGCTCCAAGGCCGGCGCCGGTGCGATGGCTCTCGACTGGTTCGCCAGCGAGATCGAAGCAACGGCGAAGATGACCCGCGTTGCCTACGACCGCGGTGTGCCGATTGCGTGTGGAACCGAGACCGGGTTCAGCGTGACGCCGATCGGTGAGTGGCATGCCCGAGAGATGGAAGTGTTTGTCCACCAGATGGGCATCACGCCGCTGGAGGCGATCACGTGCGGGACTCGCAATGGTGCCATCGCTACCCGAGAGCAGGACGAGACGGGTGTCGTCGGAGTTGGTTTGCGCGCCGATCTTCTTGTGGTTGACGGTGATCCGTCGGAGGACATCGCAATCCTGCAGGATCGGTCGAAGCTCCGTCATGTGATCTGTCGCGGTGAAGACGTCGATCTCACCCCTATTCCGGGGCGCCGTGACCTGCCGGGAGAACGCTCGATGTCATGGACCGCTGTCCCGTTGACGCAGGCGGTCGCCCGATCGTGAGCGCTCCGATCGCCATCGTCACGGGAGCCGGGCGCGGACTCGGGTTGGCCATCGCAGATCGTCTGCGAGCTGACGGATTTGAAACGATCGGGCTCGATATCGACGGTGCCGACGGCACCGTCGCATGCGACGTCACCGATCCCGCAGCGGTCGAAGCGCTCATTGGGTCGCTTTCGTCCGCTCCGTCCGCTGTCGTGAATAACGCCGGGGTTGTTCGTTTCGGTTCGTTGCTCGACGTGAGCGACATCGAGTTCCGCCGAGTTGTCGATGTGAACCTCACCGGCACCTTCACCGTCGCCCGCCTGGCCGCTCGCCGCATGGTGGCCGAGGGCATGCCCGGGTCGATCGTCAACATCACGTCGATCAACGGGGTGTCACCGGGTCTGAATTCCGGCGCCTACGGTTCGACGAAGGCCGCCGTAGCACTGCTCACCCGGCAAATGGCACTGGAGTGGGGCGCACATGGGATCCGTGTGAACGCCGTGGCCCCGGGACTGATCGATGCGGGAATGTCGGAGCCGATCTATGCCGATCCTGACGCTCGGGCAGCTCGCTCGGGTCGGGTCCCGCTCGGTCGTCTGGGAACGTCTGACGACATTGCTTCGGCGGTGTCGTTCCTGGTCTCCGATCAGGCGGCCTACATCACGGGCACGGAGATGATCGTCGACGGAGGTGTGGTGCAGAGCGCGATCTCGTCGCTGCCGCGCCCGCGAGCGGTCGACGGGGTGGGCCTGTCCTCCGCGTCGACTGGCAACGGTGGTTCCCGTGCGTGACGTGGCCGGTATGTCGGTGTTGGTAACGGGCGGTGGCTCCGGGATCGGCGCGGCGACCGCCACACGCTTTGCTTCGCTCGGGGCCAAGGTGACGATCAGCGGACGTCGGGCGAACAAGGTTGCGTCTACCGCTGAGTCGATCGGCATCAACTGCCGCGCCGTGGTCGGCGATGTAACGGTTGCAGAGGATCGCAGGGCCATGATCGATGCCGCCGTCGAGTTCGGCGGCTGTCTCGACGTGCTCGTGAACAACGCCGGCAACATGGTCAGGGCGTCAGCGGCCGAGTGGGATGAGGTCGCACTCCTGGAGGTGTTCAACTCCAACGTCGTCGCCGGCATGATGCTCGTGCAGGCAGGACTTCCACATCTGGTCGCGCGGCGTGGGTGCGTCGTGTTCGTGAGCTCGGTGTACACCTCTCGCGCGTTTCCAGGCGCTGCTCCGTATGCGGCGACCAAGGGCGCGATCGAAACGCTCACGGCTGTCCTGGCCACCGAGCTCGGTCCGCAGGGCGTGCGGGTCTCCTGTGTGCGTCCTGGAGCGGTCTTCACCGAAATCAACCAGCGAGCCGGACTCTGGGATGATGGTGCCGCTCTCGCGAGGTTGCAGGCGATGGCGCCAGCGCATGCGCTCGGCCGTATCGGTACCCCTGAGGAAATCGCAGAGGCCATCGAGTTCTTGTCGCGAGCTGAGTGGATTACGGGTGACGTGCTCAGCGTCGACGGTGGCCTCGGGCTCGGCCATACCCACACCTGACATCGTTCTCATTCCCTTCGGAGGTAAGTCATGTCGACACCGACCATCGTCACCATCACCGATTTCGACGAAGCGAAGGAGATCTACCGACACAAGGACATGGCGCAGGCGCTCTATGACGAGGGCGAGATCATGAACGGTGTGCTCGTCAATCTGCATGGTGATGACCATCGCAGCCGTCGGCGTTTGGAGAACCGGCTCTTTCGACGCGACACCCTCGATCACTACGAGCACGAACGGTTCCCTCCGATCATCGACGCCACCCTCGCCCCCCACGTCGCGGCCGGTTCCAGTGAGCTCGTCACCTTGAGCCATCAGCTGATGATGAACCTCGCCGCGTTCAATGCCGGCGTCGACCGCCCCACCGGCACGGCGGCCGAGACGCACCGGCTCTACGCCCAGATGATGAAGTTTATCGAGGGTGCCACAATCGCCCACTCCACACGTGACAAGGCCGTCGTCAACGGCGAAGTGGCTGAAGCAATGGGGCGCTTCCAGACGGAGTTCCTCGACCCATCGATCGAGCGTCGCCGGGCTCTCATTGACGACGTTGGTGCGGGACGAGCCGTCGAGTCGTCGCTGCCACGTGACGTGCTGACCGTCCTCCTGCGGAACGTCGACCAACTCTCGCTGCCAGCCGACATCATCCAACGCGAGATCGCGTTCTTCCTTCTTGCCGGTGCCCATACCAGCGCAACGGCGTTCACCAGATCACTCGACAACATCCTCACGTGGATTGCGTCCCACCCGGAAGACGAGGATCGTCTACGCGCTGATCGGTTGTTCGTGCAGCGGTGTGTTCACGAGACCGTTCGTCTGCAGCCATCGAGTCCGGTAGCTCAACGCTGGGCCCGTTCGGAGGTCACGCGCAAGGACGGTTCCGTGATCCGGTCTGGATCGAAGGTCGTGATCGACCTCATGTCGGTCAATCGTGACCCCTCGATCTTCGGAGACGACGCTGCGGTGTTCAATCCGTACCGCGTCGTGAGCCGCGACGACGTAGGTCCTTTCGGGCTGTCGTTTGGACACGGAATGCACCATTGCATCGGTCAGGAATTGGCCGCCGGCGTTCTGCTCGGCGAAGGAGACGACGCCAGCAACCATCTCTTCGGCCTCGCCACTATTGCGGTGCAGGCAATGATCGACCGCGGAGCGCGTCGCAACCCGACCAACCCACCGGTCATCGATGCCGCAACTAGCCGCCCTTACTGGTCCAGCTATCCGGTTGTCTTCACCTCGTGATGATGGAGCGAATCAGCTTGGTGTGCGGGGGAAGCGTTCGGCCGTCAGCTGCCAACTGGTAGCGCGGGGCTGAGGTCCAGACGCTCTGCGAATGGCACGGCTCGCCGCCACATCGTCAGGAACAACTCCTCGCCCCGTTTGTTCGCGGTATCCAGCGTGGCCATCGTGACAACCCCTAACACCGAGAAGAACAGACCGATGCCGCGCATTTGGTGGAGCAGCACATCGAGACTCGGCGGCGTTGCGCCTGCTGCTGTGTGCTCGGCCAGATAGAGGTCGACGAGTTCGTCGAAGTTCCCGCACGACACCTCCGGGTCGAGACTGAGCGCGAGGAAGTAGTAGAGGTCTGTTGCGCCGGGCCGCGGCTGGTGAGTTGCCAGTCGAGGAATGCGAAGTCGGTGAGCGGAGCCGTCGGCGAGAAGACGATGTTGTCGGTTCGGAAGTCGCCATGGGTGACGGTTCCCGGCTGCGAGGCGTAGTCGGCCACCCAGGAGAGTGCGTGTGGGGCGAATCGTTTGCCCCACTCCATCATGTATTCCGGCACCATGTGGGAGTAGCGGGCCATGGCGACCGGTAGGCAGTCGTCGTACATCGCCACCATCCCGGAGTTCGACGCGTCGTCGATTCGCGGAAGCCAATGGAGATCGTCGGCTCGTCCATCGCTCCACTGGGCGTGGATCTTCGCCATCGCGCTGATCAGGGTGCGCGCCTGTTCGAGGCTGCACGGCTCGAGTTGATTCCCGACATCATATGTGTGCATATCTTCGAGCAGGAGGCACCATTGCTCGGTCTCTACGTCGGCTCCGTTGTAGAAGCAGAAGGGCACACGGACGGGACTGTCCTTGGCGAGGTGTCGGTAGAACCCGGATTCTTTCTCGTAGAGGCGCAGCATCGTGCCAATCATCCGACCGCCGGGATCTCGGGTCGGGATCTTCGAGACCACCGACGCCGGAGCCCCTGCCGCGAAGGCGGCGGCCGGGTCCGCATACGACAGCGAAATCCGATGGATCTCGCCGATGAAGCCGACACCCTCACCGATCCGGCTGATCTCGATGGAAGTCACGGCCACAGGACTCACACCCGACTCGGCGAACACGGCGGTGAGCCAGTCGGGTGTGATGTCGACGACGCTCGTGGGGATGGTCTGAGCCATCGCGGAAGCATAGGACTCTGCCCGTAGTGACGCTCGGTCGTTGGACTCCCTGGCGATGACCCGTTCCGCGTCGTGGCTACGAACCTTCCGGCGGGTAGGGCGTTCGGGCTTGGTCGTGACGACAGTCGGCCCGCGTCATCGCGGCGTCGAATTGCCCGCCGCATCGCGAAGTGCATCGGCAACCAGCACTCGAGCGAGGTGGCGGCGGTACCCCGAAGAACCGCGTAGATCGGCGGGTGGGTCGGAGCCCTCGTCGGCGAACGCTGCCGCGTCGGCCAAGGACGCTCCGGCCGCCAACGCGGCCTCGGTGGCACGTGCGCGAATGACCCGGGTCGCCATGGACGCCAACGCGACGCGTCCGCCGCATGCGGCTGCGCCGACCAGCGCCCAGTCCTGGGAGCGGATGGTGAACTTCTGGTACGACCAACCGAGGCCGCTCGCGCTCGGTACCCGAATCTCGGTGAGGACCTCGTCGGTCGCGATGGTCGAGGACCAGAACCCGACGAAGAGGTCGTCAAAGGCGATCTCTCGCCGGCCTGTGGGCCCGATGACGACCACACGTGCATCGAGGGCGAGGAGTGCACACGACACGTCGCTTGCTGGGTCGGCGTGGGCGACGCCTCCCCCGAGCGTTCCTCTGTTTCGCACCTGTGGGTCGCCGACGAGGCAGGCGGCGCGAGAGAGGATCGGAGCGTGATCGCGCACGATCGGCGATTCAGCCACGTCGCGATACGTCGCCATAGCGTCGATGACCAGTTCGGTCCCACTCTCAGCCGGCTCAGTGCGGATCTTTCGGATTCCAAGCCCGGCCAGATCGAGCAGAACCGTAGGGGCGGCGAGACGCAACTTCATCAGAGGCAGGAGCGACTGGCCGCCGGCAATCACTTTCGCCTCATCCCCGAATTCAGTAAGTGCGCTGATCGTCTCGTTGATCGAGGTGACTGCGATGTAACGAAATGGTGCGGGGATCACGGTGATACTCCGTTCGGAGGAGCGGATCCGTGCTCCGCCGCCCACCGGACCGACTCGACGATCATCTGGTAGCCGGTGCAACGGCAGATGTTGCCCTCGAGTGCTTCACGGATCTCGGTTTCGGTCGGGTCAGGGTTCTCTGCCAGTAGAGCTGTCGACGCCATCACCATGCCCGGTGTGCAATAGCCACACTGCAGCCCGTGGCATTGTCGAAATCCTTCCTGCAGGGCGCTGCGGCCATCGAAGGGTCCGTCGACCCCTTCGATGGTGCGGACCGAACGACCCTGCGTCTGCACGGCCAGTACGGTGCAACTCTTCACCGCGTCGCCGTCGAGCAACACGGTGCACGCGCCGCAGTTCGACGTGTCGCAGCCCACGTGCGTTCCCGTGAGGCGCAAGTGCTCCCGCAAGAGGTGCACGAGAAGCGTGCGGTCTTCGACTTCCGCGCGGACGCTCCTCCCGTTGACGTCGACGTTCACCACGGTCGTCGGATGTATGGAGATACTCATGACGGTTGTCCTTGGGCGATGGCGCCCGGTTGCATGGCCGCCCACACCTTTTCCGGGAGGAGTGGCATGTCCAGATGTTCGACACCAAAGGGGCTGAGGGCATCTATCACGGCGTTCACGACTGCTGCCGGCGCACCGACTGCGCCGGACTCGCCGATGCCCTTGGCACCAAGTGGGTTGTTGGGACATGGCGTGATGATGCGCCCTGCGATGTACGAGGGGAGGTCTGGCGCCGACGGAATCAAGTAGTCAACAAGCGTGCTGGTGAGCGGCTGGCCAGTCTCGTGGTCATAGACGACCTCTTCGAACAACGCCTGCGCAATACCTTGAGCAACACCACCATGGACTTGGCCTTCTGCGAGCAGCGGGTTGATGACCGTGCCACAGTCGTCGACCAACACCATCGATTCAATTCGAACCTGACCGGTGCGCCGATCAACGGCGACCACACAGCCGTAGACACCCGACGGGTACGAGAAGTTCGGCGACTCCTGAAAGAGCCGCTCCTCGAGCGAACCGGCCAACAGCTCGGGTGGAAGTCGGAGCGGCTGGAAACTCGCCCAGGCAACGTCGCCCCAACTGACGGACTTGCCGGGTGAGCCCCGCACCCGGAATGCGTTGGACTCGACTTCAAGATCTTCCTCAGCTGCCTCGAGTAGGTGGGCAGCAATTCGTTTCGCTTTCGTGAGTACCCGTTGCGATGCGACCTTCACGGCGGAACCGGCGGTTGGAACACCGCGGCTACCCATCGTGCCAACGCCCTGCAGCACCGACTCGGTATCACCGTGCACCACGGTGATCCGATCGAAGGGCACACCGAGTTCGTCCGACGCGATCTGGGCGAACGTGGTCTCGTGACCCTGGCCGTGCGGACTGGAGCCGACGAACACGATCGCTGAACCGTCGGGCTGGATGCGGATCTGGGTAGATTCCCACGATGCCAGGTGACCGAAGCCTTCGAGCGAGCCGTTCGGGCCGAACCCGGCAATCTCCAACCAGGCCGACAGGCCGACTCCGATGAGTGGAGCGGTCGGATCGTTTCGGGAAGCGGCCTGTCGAGAACGCACCGCGTCGAGATCGAGGAGCCGGACGCACTCGTCCATCGCGGCAGGGAAGTCTCCGGAGTCGTAGACCACAGCGTCGTTGTGGGTCCGGTACGGGAACGACTTCGGCTGAATGAAGTTGCGTCGCCGGATCTCGACCGGGTCGATGCCGTTGCGGCGCGCCACCACGTCGATGATGCGTTCCACCGTGTACGCCGCCTCCGGACGACCGGCGCCGCGATATGCCGCGATCGGCGTGGTGTTGGTGACGACGTTGCGAAAGCCCGTCACGACCTTGGGGATCTTGTAACAGCCGGCTGCCATCCACGTGGTCAACACCGCCAGACCGAGTCCGGTGGGGTCGGGATACGCGCCCAGGTCCTGCGAAACGATGAGACGAAGCACCTCGATGGTGCCGTCCTTCGAATAGCCGACCTCCACATCGTGCTCCTGTCCGCGGCCATGGGACATCTGCAGCATTGCCTCGCTGCGTGACTGGGCGAACTTCACCGGACGACGCGTCCACTTCGAAAGCAACGGGGCGAGGAACAGTTCCGGGTACCAGACGATCTTCGCACCGAAGCCCCCGCCCACATCGGGAGCGATGACCCGGCAAAGGTTCTGTGGAACGTCGAGCCACGTGGCGAGGTAGTTGCGGAGGTGATGGGGCGCCTGGAACGTGGCCCAAACGGTCAGTCCTCCCGGTGCCCAATCGGCGAGGACCGCAAGCGGTTCGATCGGGACCGCCGCGCACCGTTGGTTGGTCAGGCGAAGACGCGCACGGCCATGGCACTTCGCCAACTCACGCTCGGCATCGTCGAGCATTGGCACAGAGGTGACGGTGTTGGAGCGACGATGGGGGAAAAGGAGCGGTGCATTCGGCGCGGTGGCTGCGGCGATCGACGAGACGAATGGAAGGGTCTCGTACTCCACGAGCACCGCAGCCGCTGCATCCGATGCGAGGTAGCGATCTTCCGCAACAACGATGGCGACGGGTTCGCCGGGAAAGCGGACAACGTCGATTGCCAACGCTGGCCGCTCGAGCTCGGGAAGGCCACCGGGAATGTCGGGATAGTCGGCGAAGTCGGCCGCTGTCCACACTCCGAGCACTCCTGGCATGGCGAGCGCGGCGCGTACATCGACGGAAAGTATGCGCGCATGTGGATGTGGCGAGGTAACGAATGTAGCGAATGCACAACCTGCCGGTGAGAGGTCATCGACGAACGTGCCGCGACCGGCTAGGAGTTTCGGATCTTCTTTTCGGAGGACGCGTGCGCCGACGAGGCTCATTGAAGCCCCCGTCCGAACTGTGACCGTTCGGGTGGTGCGGGCTGCGACGCGCAGCGGAGCAGCGCAGCGCAGTGTCGATGGCTCATGATGTTCCGTTCCCACTCATGGCTTCAGATGGTTCCCTTCTTTGTCCTGCGGATCGAACCACCACTGCTCGGCGTTGTCCTTTGACTGTTCCGTGCGGGGCCGCCCCCACCCGAAGAACTTGCCAAGGAACTGATCGGGGCCGCTCTCCTCACGTCGCCACCACCGCCGCTCGCCTCCGTGGACCTTCTTGCGATAGGACGAGAATCCGACGGCCACGATCAACGCGACTCCGAAGAAGAGACTCTCGACCCAGGTCTGTGCCACACCGGCGAGCTGGAGACCCTTCACGCCACTCTGCAGTACGAAAACCGCGAGGACCGTGCCCCACACGTTGAAACGACGCTTGAACTGCGTCGCCCCGAGGAAGGCAGCAGCGAATGCAGGCAACAGGTACGGCGCTCCCGACTGTGCCTGTGTCGAGCCGTATTGGGAGGCGAGCAGCACCCCGGCAAAGGCCGACGCCAACGCGGACACGATGAGGGCACCCCACGTGTAGCGATCGACCTGCACACCGGCGAGGCGGGCCGCCTCACGTCCGCCTCCGGTGGCGAACAGGTACCGGCCGAGTGCGGTGTGCTCGAGCACGAACCACCCAATGACGGCGAGAATGAGTGCGTAGAGCACGGTCTTGTTCACGCCGGCCCCAAGTTGGCGGGTCAGCGACTTGAAGGAATCGTTGAAGCCGAGGATCGACTTGTTCTTGGACAGCCACACCGCAAACGCGGTGAAGATCGAACTTGTCCCGAGGGTAGCGATGAACGAATCGATCTTCACCTTCACCACGAGAAAACCGTTGATGAGGCCGATTACGAGACCCGATCCGAGAGCGAGTGCGATGCCAACGGCGATCGGCCAGCCCTGGTTGACCAGCGCCCAACTCACGACGATCGCCGAAGTCGAGACTGATGCAGCGATTGACAGGTCGAAGACCCCCGCCGAAAGCGGGATCAACAGACCGAGGGCGACGACCGTGAGGATGGCCTGCTGATTGAGTACCGATCGATGCGTCAGCCAAGTCGTCCACGTATCGGGCACCCACAGCATAAAAACTGCCCACGACAGGGCATACAGGTACACGACACCGATGTTCCTGGGGTGCAGCTTGTGCCAGCGAAACGGTGAACGCTTCGTCTCGAATCGGCTGTCGACCCGTTCCGTCGGTTCAGTGTGCTGCATCACCATGGTGGGGCGCCGCGTAAGCCAGTGCTTTTTCATCGCCGGGCGAGCGATGACATCACCGGTTCGTGCATCGAACTGGACAGTGCGCTTCGACAGGTCTCGCCGTGACGCTGCTTCTACCCGTTTCGCCCGCAGAAAAGTGGACGCCTCGCGAATGAATTTCGGCGCGCGCCGCTCACCCTGGGAAGGTTCTGGGGACCGCTTGTCGGCATCGTCGCTCATCGCTCCCTCCAGCGTGCCAGAGCATGGCGCGTCCATCGAGCAAGTCGACCGCCGCGCTCCGGCGCAGCCAACTCCGTCGGCGACGCTGCAGCTATCACCGGAACCTCGGCGCGCACGTCGACGTCGTCGTCTGACCGGATGATCTTCGGCCCGGCGGGACGCTGGCGCACCTTCATCGTCTTGCGTGACGAGTCCGAGCCGAGCATCTCGGCAACAACACGGTCCTCCGTCAGCGTGGTTCCGGTGAGCTCGGCGGCAACCATCCCGCCACGAAGGACGAACACGCGATCGCAAGTGTGCACGAGTTCCTCAGCATCACTCGACGTGACCAACACGGCCATGCCGTTCTCGGCTGCTTCGCTGATCGTTCGATAGATCCCTGTCTTGGCGCCGACGTCGACACCCTGGGTCGGCTCGTCAAGGAGCAATACCTTCGGCCCTGTCCGAAGCCAGCGCGCCAAGACCGCCTTCTGCTGGTTGCCGCCGGAGAACTTTTCCATCCGTCGTCCGATGATCGGCGGTTGCACGTCGAGCCGCTTCACCCAGTCTGTGACCTCCTTCCGCACGGTGTGGTGTCGAAGTCTCCCGCTGCGTTGAAGCGGGCCATAGCGGGGGAGGGGCACGTGTTCGACGAGTCGGTCATCGGGCACCAAGCCGAGGTTCTTGCGGTCAGCCGGCACAAGGGCCATGCCGGCGTTGATGGCGTCTCGAGGTGCGGCGAAGACCTTCTCCTTGTTCACAAGAACGCGACCGGAAAAACGCGGCGATGCTCCGAACACGCATGCGGCGATCTCGTCACGCCCGGAACCGACGAGTCCGGCGACGCCGACGACTTCGCCGACGTGAACCGTGAAGCTCACGTTGCGCAGGGTGATGCCCGATACTCCGACGACTTCGAGTACTGGAACGAGAGAGCGGGCCGTGGACGATCGACTGTAGAGCTGCGTCACCGACCGGCCCACGATGAGTTCGACGAGCCGGGCCTGGTTCAGGTCCTTTGTCTCCACGCCAGCAGCGACGATCTCGCCGTCGCGCAGAACGGTGACGCGATCTGCGAGACCGAGCACTTCGTCGAGAATGTGACTCACGAAGACCACGCCGGCACCCTCGGCTGCCACCCGTCGGACCTCACGGAAGAGGGCTTCGACTTCGTTGCGGTTGAGCGAAGCGGTTGGCTCGTCGAGCACAAGGATGCCGCGTTCTCCAGGTTCCCAGTCACGAAGCGCGCGTACGATAGCGATCGCCGCTCGTTCGGCTGCGGTGAGAAGCGCAACCGGTCGTCGGACGTCCGGCGCCAGGCCGAAGCGGAGGAGTTCGCGTTGGGCTCGTTCCACTTCCGCGCTCCACGCGATTCGCCCGAAGGCGCCGGTTGTCCAGCCCTGACCGAGACCAAGGTTCTCGACCGCCGACAACGTCGGGACGAGACCAAGATCTTGGTGGACGATCCGGATCCGACGGCGTACATCGGCAGGCGCCGACCACAGGTCGACGGGTCGGCCATCAACAAACACCTGTGCGCCGTGGTCGGCCTTGATGTACCCGCCGAGCAGCTTGATGAGTGTCGACTTGCCCGACCCGTTCTGCCCGACGATCGCGTGCACTTCCCCTGAGCGCACCGTCAAGGCCGCGTCACGGAGTGCGACCTGTCCGGGATAGGTCTTGGACAGTCGTCGGATCGTCAGAAGCTCAGCGGGCCCGTCCACCGGAGTGGACGGGCCTGCCGATTCTTCAGGGGAGACGGTGTCGACGATCACTGCAGCCGAACGTCGAGTGTGGCTGATTGCTTGCGAAGATCACTTGCCCCAGAGCTTGGCGAACTGATCCTGGTAGCCGTCGACCCCCGGCCACAGCTTCGACGCGTCCGCGAGGCTGCCCTTTTCCAGAATCTGGAGCGGGAGCCCGTTCACCAAGATGTCGGGGTGTCCGTCAACGATTGCTTCCGCCGGGGGCGTCGAACGACCCGGCCCGGTGCCGACGAGCACGCGAGCAGCAACGTCGATGGCCCGCCAGCCAAGGAGCTCGGAGGCGAGACCAACTTCGGCGACCTGGTGCTTGCCGGCTTCGATAAAGCCGAAGTTCATCGGACCGCCGGCCTGGGATATGGCCTGTGCCTGGGAGAGCAGACCGGCGGCTTCAATTGCGTCCGGCACGCCGAAGAGCATGCCGCCGAAGGCGTACACGACGAAGTCAAGGTCCTTCGAGGCCTGCAGTTTCGACACGATCTGGCCAGGCAGGTTGGTGCCGAGGTCGGTGATGGCAACTTCCATTGTGTCGACCTTGCAGTCCGGACACGCTTTGGCGATCTCCTCGGTGAAACCCGCCTGCACGGTGGACAGAACGGGGAACACCGGAAGACCGACGAACAAGATGTTCTTCTTGGCCGACTTTGCCGCGGCGTAGTCGGCCATCAACGCACCGTAGAAGTAGTAGTCGTCACCGGAGAGCAGGTTTGCCGAGATGCCCTGACCGGGTTCGTAGGGCTCCGGCATCGACCAGGCAACGACCGGGATCTTTGCGTCCTCGAGGGTCTTGAGCTGTGTGGCAAACCACTCACGCGGGTTCCCGCTCGTCAACACCACGTCGGGTTTCGCCGCGATTGCCGCGTCGAACGCAGCAGCGACCGTTTCCGGTGTGTCCTTGTGTGCCGTGGTCTCGAGCGTCCAGCCGAGCTTCTTCGCCGCTGCGTCGATGCCGCCGCGGATTTCCTCGCACACCGGCACGCTGCATTGGACGTAGTACACCTTCTTACCGGCCGGGATCGAAGCGATTGCCTCGTTGAACGGCAGTTCGGTGAGTGCCTTCGAGAACGCCGCGACGCGTGCTGCCGGGTCGACAGCGGCCGATGCGGCAGCAGTCGTCTCTGCTGCGGCGGTCTCCGTCGGCGGAGCCTCCGTGGCGGCCGCTTCCGTCTCCGTGGCAGCCGCCTCGGTGGCCACGGCCTCGGTCGCTGCGACTTCCGTCGCGGCATCAGTGGTCTTGCTGTCGCTGCTGCACGCAGTGGCGATGAGACCAACCGCAATGATCAGAGCCGACAGGATACGGCGAGATTTCATGGGATCCCCTGGTGTGGTGACGCCCTGCACCGGGCGTGTACGAGACACGTAGTGTTGCATCTAACGACGGGCCGGTCCAACTTGGTCATGATGCTCGACTCTCGGCGATCGTCCGCCCCGTCCGCAACGTTCTTCGCTCCTGTCCGAGGTTCCCCTGTGCCCGACTTCTCACCACCCCAAGACCATCTATCGGCAGGCGAACCGGTGCTCGTCGATACATGGTCCGGCGCTCGCGAGGTCTTTCGGGCCAGGACCCTGCGGCAGGGGCTCTACGACGAAGCTGGGCTTCTGATGCGCGATGTGATCGTGAACCTCCACGGTGTCGCCCACCGTGATCGGCGTCGCGTCGAAAACCGGCTCTTTCGTCGCGACACCTTCCGCTGGTATGACGCGGAGGTCATCCCGTCGCTCATCTCCGAAGCAATCGCCTCCGACATCGCGTCGAGGCAAGCTGATCTCCTGATCCTGGCCAGGCGAACGATGATGAAGCTTGCCTGCACGATCGCCGGTCTCGACATCGTCGACGACGACTTCGAAACCGTGTTCGCGCTTATGAATCGGCTGGCGCGCGCGGCGACGGTCTTCCATGCGACTGTCGATCACGACGAACTGCGTGCCGACGGCCTTGACGCGCTCGCCCAGGTCACCACTCTGTTTGTGCAGCCTGCGCTTCGTCGGCGTATCGCCCTCATCAATGCGCACGCTGCAGGCGAGTGCGCCGAGGACGAGCTTCCGCGAGACGTCCTCACGACGCTTCTGCGCAACCAGCATGTCCTGGGTCTGCCGATCGATGTCGTCATCAGGGAGACCGCGTACTTCCCATGGGTGGGGTCGCACTCAACGGCTAACGCGTTCGTGCACGCGGTGCACCGGCTCTTCCTATGGTTCGACGCCCATCCAGCTGAACGGGTTGCCGTCACGTCGGACCCGTTGCGGCTTCAGCGATTCGTGCACGAGACGCTGCGTCTGCATCCGGCTTCGCCTCAAACCCACCGTCTGGGAACGGACGAACCGACGATGATCGGCGGGACATCGGTCGGTCCGGGTAGGCGGGTGATCGTCGATATGGAACGGGCAAATCGTGATCGCAGTGTGTGGGGTCCGGATGCTGACGAGTTCCGTCCCGATCGTGTGATACCTGACGATGCCGCACCATGGGGTCTCACGTTCGGGCACGGGATCCATGCTTGTCTTGGCATGGAGCTTGCCGGCGGGATGGCCCCGGAATTCGATGCCAGCGGGGCCGTTGATCCGAAGACGCATGTCTACGGGGCAATCACCACGATGGCCTCGATGCTCTTCGCCGCCGGTCTCGAACGCGATCCCGACCGTCCGGCGGCGCTCGACAGTTCCACCGTGCGGACGGTGTTCTCCGCGTACCCCGTCGTGTTCACACCGGTGCCCGAGTCCTTCCGGTCCAACGGACAAACTTCGGATCAGTAGAGTCACACGAATGCCCGCCGAAGACGTCGTTGAGCAACTCCGACGCATCGGGATGTCGGGCTACGAGGCCAAGGTCTATCTCGCCATGCTTGCCGCCGGGGCCCCGCTGAACGGGTACGAACTCGCGAAGCAGTCGAGTGTCCCGCGCAGCACGGTCTACGAGACGGTCGCCAAACTCGTTGCGCGTGGCAATGCGTTCGAAGTGAACGTCCCCGAGTCCGGAACGGCATACCTCCCGCTCCCCGTCGAGAGTCTCCTCGCTCGCGTGCGACGAGAGGTCGACGATGCAATCGGAGCGCTCGCCACGTCCTTGCCGGCGGTGAGCGCGCCTCACGAGACGCACCTCACTCAACAAATCCGAGGTCGACGCCAAGTGCTCGACCGTGCGAAGGACGTGATCGAGAGCGCAGTGTCGGATCTGCTTGTTTCAATCTGGCCGCCCGAGGTGTCGGCTGTCGTCGAAGAGTTGCGTCGAGCCGCCGCCCGGGGAGTCGAGGTCACGACCATTGTGTTCGGCGATGGCGACTCCCTCAGCGGGATCGGCACCGTGTTCGAACATCGCTTTTCGGCTCCGTCGGTTGTGGAGGAACGTTTGGGCTGCCGTCTGTTTGCCTTCGTCGCCGACCGCTCCAACGTGTTGACGGCGGGTGCCGTCGTCGAAGAGACCTGGGGCATGTGGTGCGACGATCCGGCGATGGCGCTCGTCGTCGCGGAGTACATCCGCCACGACATGGCGATCCAGTCGATCCTTCGTTCGATCGACGGTCAGGCGCTCCGTGGTCTGTGGGAAAGTTCGGAGGAACTCCAGCGGCTTCGGGCCACGGTGGGCTCGCCGGGCCTGCAGGTGTTCGGAGCCAAGCCATGACCGAACGACCCGTGGTCACCATTGACAAGGAGCGTTGCGTAAGCGCCGGGCGATGCATCGCCGATGAGCCGTCGGCGTTTCGATTCGACGACACCGAACTTGCCGAGTTGCTTCCGGGCGCCACCGACCTGTCGGCGGAGCGGCTGATCGTGCTCGCACGACGCTGCCCGGGTCTCGCCATCGAGGTCAGGTCGTCAACGGGCGAGTTGCTCGCGCCATGACGACGGTTCGCACACTTCGTCCCGGACCGATCGACGTCCATGCTCATGTCGTTTTGGAGGACACCTTCGGGAAAGCGGGGCCGCACGGCCCGAGCCTCGACGAGTCGAAGGGCGTGCAGGAGTTCCACGTCGGCTCGTACACCCTCTGCGGCGTGCGCTATCGCGGCTCGCTGTTCATGGACCCCGCACTGCGAATCGAACGAATGGATACCCATGGGATCGCGGTGCAGGCGCTTTCGCCGAATCCGTTGACCTACTTCCACCATGTTGAGGCAACGCTGGCCATCGACTACTGCCGTCGCCACAACGATTCATTGGCGGTGCTCGTGGCTACCAGTCCCGATCGATTTGTCGGTCTCGCCCAGCTACCGGCGCAAGACCCCGACGCTGCCTGTGAGGAGCTACGGAGAAGCGTCCGCCAACTGGGTTTCGTCGGCGGTTATGTGGGGACCGACCCGGGGCCGCGGACGCTCGACGACCCGGCGTTTGACCAACTCTGGTCCACCTTCGTCGAATTGGATGTGCCGGCCTTCGTTCACCCAGCGCCATCAGGGATAGACGGGCCGCTCCGCGATGCCCGTCTCCGACGATTCGATCTCGATCTCATCCTCGAGTTTGCCTATGAGGAGTCAATTTCGGTCGCACAACTGGTGTTCGGTGGCGTGCTCCATCGGCATCCGAAGCTCGACGTGTGCCTCAGCCATGGCGGCGGAGCGATCCCGTACCTCTACGGTCGGTGGGAGGCGGCAACGCGTTTGCGCGCGTGGTCTCCCGACTGGCTGCGCGAGCCCGGTGCGTACGGTCGCATGCTGAAGCGAATGTGGTTCGACGTCCACGTTGCCGATCAGCGTTCCGTCCGTCTGCTCGCCGAGGTGGTTGGCGAAGAGCGGCTCGTCATGGGAACGAACTTCGGCGGCTGGGACACCGGAGGCGATGAATCGGAGACGGCGGGACGGACGGAAAGGCTCGAGGGCAACGCCCGGCGCCTTCTTCGTCTGTGATGCCACCTCCCCATAGCGGCTGCTCGGCTTGATCACACGGTGAGGCCGGTGACCTCGTCGAGCACGCTCGTGCCGTCGTTGTGGGAGTGCGTGAAGCCGAGCGCCCGTTCCTGGCGGACAGCGTCGACGGAGCGCAACGCCACGATGTAGGCCCGACGCCAACTCGACTCGGTGGTGTTGCCACCGGACCCGTGCAGGACACCTTCGCTGTGGACTGTGATGTCTCCGCGAGCTATCGGCACCGGCACCATCACATCGCCGTCACGAAGGTCGGTGATCAGGGTGTGGCTCTTGGTGCGGTCTTCGTGGAGCGGCCGGTGGGGGCGGACCGGCTCGTTCTGGCTGCCCGGCAGGAACTGCATGCAGCCGTTCTCCAACGTCGAGTCCTCGACGGCGAGCCAGCATGTGGCCGTGCGTCGGTCGTCGGTGTCGATCCAATAGGCCTGATCCTGATGCCAGCCGAACACCGCGTCGCTCCGGCCCGGGTGCTTCGCAAGGAGTTGATCGAAGTCGATCGTCATTCCCTCTCCACAGAGCTGCTCGGCGACCGAGTGGGCGCGCCGCTCGAACACGTTGCCAACCCACTCGGGGTGGTAGCGGCGCGGCAGCATCACGTTGACGATGGCGTAGCCCGACGGATCGGTGCCGTGTTCTCCGGTCGTCATGTCGTTGAAGTCCTTGCCATCGACCTTGATCTCCCGGCGGAGGAACGCGACGTAGACGGCCTCGATCTCATCCACCTCGGCTTCGCTCAACACTCCGCGCAGGTGCACATAGCCGTCGCGTTGGAATGCCTCGAGTTCATCGTCGGACACCACGTAGGAATCCGGACGACGTCGATCGGAACCGTCGATGTTTGTCGTGCTCGTCACACCTCCAATAGTACGACCCGGGCGATTGCTGCGTTCGAGCACGGTGGGGCGGGCTCGCCGGACCTTCGCCCGGTCCCTCGCAAGTGCGGTGGCAGATGGAAAACTCGGAGCCGTGCCTGCCAGTTACGAAAGCCGTCTCTTCACGATCACGCCGACCAAGGCGGGCTACGAGACGCGCGTGATGCCGGGCGGGGACCAGAAGATCGGCCTGAACATGGTGTTGGTCGGAGCGTTTGGTCTCGTCGGAGGCCTCTTCCTACCAGGGATCCTGCGCATTCTCGTCGTGGCCCTTGCGTTGATCGTGCTGGTTCTCGGCACGGCGGCACTGGTCCAGGCAGCGCGAGCGAAGACGCGCTCGCTCACCACGCTCGATCGCAGCGCCGGCACGATCACCCAGTCGGGCACCGTCGTGCCCATCGCCGAGGTGACGGGGATCGGTCTCATCCAGGTCCGCGGATTCCGGGTGGTCGGCGTCCACCGCAGCTCCGGCAAGCCACTGTGGCTGAGCTCGGCAGCAAAGATGCCGAGGCTTCCCGAACTCGAATCCGCGGTGAAGTCGATGGCCGCGGACCTGGGCGTGCCGTACCTCGACTCGCCATCCGCATAGACGCGGTGCGGCGAGCAAAGTTCAGTGGCCGCTCCGGCGGACTTCGCCGTCAGCCGGAGATTGCGGCCAGCGTGACGGCAAGCGCGGTCGACGCCTCGTCGGCGGTGTCGTGGACGGTGAGCGTCCCCACGGCTCCGGCATCGGCGACGTCGGACGCGCTCAACCGGAGGGCAGCGGCGCGTTCGGCGGTCTGCGTGGCCATGACCGATTCGACGGGAGCCTTGATCGAAACCTTTGCCTCGGTCTTGGCCTTGCGAATTCCACCGAGCGTCTCCGCCGCGATAGTTAGCACGAGATCGTTCGCGCCGTCGCCCGCGGTCAACTCGGCGGCGACCGGCCAGGACCGGTTGTGGACCGACCCGTCGCGCCACCACGACCACACTTCGTCGGTCACGAATGGAATGAACGGTGCGAAGAGCCGAAGCATCACATCGAGAGCCAACTGCAGGGTTGCCTGCGCCGATTCCGTGTCATCGGTCGAGTAACGATCGCCGCCGTAGGCTCGGCCCTTGACGAGTTCGAGGTAGTCGTCGCAGAACGACCAGAAGAAGGACTCGGTGCGTTCGAGCGCGCGGGCGTAGTCGTATCCTTCGAATGCCAGCGTGGCCTCCGCCACCAGGATTCCGAGCCGCTTGACGAGGGCGCAGTCGATAGGCACACATATTTTCTCGGCCGGGACCTCGGTATCCGAGAATCCGAGCGCGAAACGCGAGGCGTTGAGGAGCTTCACGGCGAGCTTGCGGCCGATCTTCATCTGGCCGGCATCAAAAGTGGTGTCGACGCCTGGTCGAGCGCACGATGCCCAGTAACGCACCGCGTCGGAACCGTGATCATCGAGCAGATCGGTCGGGACGATGACGTTCCCGACGCTCTTCGACATCTTCTTGCGGTCGGGGTCGAGGATCCAGCCCGATAGCGAGGCATTCGACCACGGTGCCACCGCGAGTTCGGCGTTGGCGCGCACAACGGTCGAGAACAGCCACGTGCGGATGATGTCGTGACCCTGTGGCCGCAGATCCATCGGGTACATCCGCTCCCAGAGGCCGTCACCGCTGCCCCAGTGGCCGGCGATCTGGGGAGTGAGCGACGAGGTCGCCCAGGTGTCCATGACGTCGGGGTCGCCGATGAAGCCTCCCGGCTGGCCCCGTTGCGCTTCCGCGTAACCGATGGGGACGTCCGACTGCGGATCGATGGGCAACGTGTCGATGTCGGGTACCACCATCGTGTCGAAGTCGATTTCACCCTGGGCATCCACGGCGTACCAGACGGGGAACGGCACGCCGAAGAACCGCTGACGGGAGATGCACCAGTCGCCGTTGAGACCCTTCACCCAGTCGTCGTAGCGCGACTTCATGAAGCTCGGATGCCAGGTGATTTCGGTGGCCCGCTGCAGAAGCGCGTCGCGGTCGGCAACCGTTCGCAAGAACCACTGGCGGCTCGTGACGATCTCCAGGGGCCTGTCGCCCTTCTCGAAGAACTTCACGGGGTGCGTGATCGCCCGAGCCTCGCCGATCATCTCGCCGCTCTCCTGGAGTTGCGACACGACGATCTTCTGGGCCTGCTTGGACGACTTGCCGACGATGGCACCGTAGGGGCCGTCTGCGGCGACCCCGTCCGGTGGCGTGGCGAGGATGCAGCCGTCGCGGCCGATGATCGCGCGTGTGGGGAGCTGGAGCTCTCGCCACCAGATGACGTCGGTGAGGTCGCCGAAGGTGCAGATCATGGCGACACCGGAGCCCTTCTCGGGGTCGGCGAGCTCATGGGCCAACAGCGGCACCTCGACGTCGTAGAGCGGCGTTCGGACCGTCGAGCCGAACAGCGGTTTGAATCGCGCGTCGTCGGGGTGGGCGACCAGCGCGACGCACGCGGCGAGCAGCTCCGGACGGGTGGTCTCGATCACCACATCGCCTTGGCCGTCGGTGCGATGGAACGCGACCGCGTGATAGGCGCCCGGGACCTCCTTGTCGACGAGTTCGGCCTGGGCCACGGCGGAGCGGAAGTCGACGTCCCAGAGCGTTGGCGCTTCTTGGGGATAGGCAACACCGGCGCTCAGGTTCTGGAGGAACGCACGCTGGCTGATGCGCTGGGCGTCGCGACCGATGGTCGTGTAGATCAGCGACCAGTCGACCGAGAGTCCGAGCCGCCGCCACAGTGCCTCGAAGACCTTCTCGTCTTCGGTCGTCAGCGTGTGGCAGAGCTCGACGAAGTTCTTGCGGCTGATCGGCGTTCGATCGCGGAGATCCTTCGGGACGTTTCCGGCATACACAGGCATGAATTCCGGGTCGAACGGGACCGAGGGATCGCACGTGACCCCGTAGTAGTTCTGCACGCGCCGCTCGGTCGGCAGGCCGTTGTCATCCCACCCCATCGGATAGAACACGTCCTTGCCCTGCATCCGCTGGTAGCGGGCGATCGTGTCGGTGTGCGTGTAGCTGAACACATGGCCCACGTGCAACGAGCCGCTGACGGTCGGGGGAGGGGTGTCGATGGCGTACACGTCGGCCCTCGACGCAGTGCGATCGAACCGGTAGACGCCGTTGTTCTCCCATTCCGACCCGAGACGTTCCTCGAGTCCGTCGAGGGTGGGCTTGTCAGGAATGCGGCGTGCCATAAGGCCATCCAGGCTACCGGCGCTCCCCCTCCCACCCCTCCCGGTTTCAGCAGCCCTCGTTCTCGACAAGCACTGAATCTTGTTCTGTCGTTCTTCTGTCCCTGCCCGCTCCCGGGGTCCCATTCCCGCCCCGCCCGTTAGTGGTCTCTTTCCGTGCCCGCTCCCGGGGTCCTGTCACCGGGATTCTTCCCACCTTGCGGTACTCGCCCGTTGTGCTCCTCCGTCGCACCGGGTCTCCGTTCCTCGGCGGGCCCCTTCCCGGCGCCACCCCTCCCGCTCTTCGGCGGGCGGCGTGGTTTGCGGTTGTGACGTGAAGGCTTCGGTCCAGCGCTCGCGAGCGTTCGGCGGGGTCAAGGGCAAACCGAATGGAGGGGTGGCGCCGATGGGGCCCCGCCCGAGGAACGGAGACCCGGTGCGACGAAGGAGCTCGGGCGAGTACCGCAGCGGATGGGGTGAATCGGTGACAGGACCCCGCAATGGAAGCCAAGTGGCGCGCCCAAGAAGTCGGTGACAGGACCCCGCAATGGAAGCCGCGCATGTCCGTTCGAGGGTATGCGTGGCAGGACCCCGGAAGGGGGGTTGTGCGCGGAAAACGGGGGTTGGGGGTTGTCGGGCAGGTCGTAGCCTGTAGCGCGTGCTTTCCCTTCATGACACTGCTCTGGGCCGTCCGGTCGAGCTCGTTCCACGCGAGCCGGGGAAGTTTTCGTTCT
>JANOJN010000009.1:0-85577 GCA_031418775.1 Acidimicrobiia bacterium | reverse complement strand
GTGACGTCGTGGCTGGCATGAACGCCACGGCGGGCCTCCTCCGCCGTGAGCCCGAGGCCGCGCACGTCGAGGATCACCGGCCACTCGAGGCAGACCGGGAACAGTGGGTGCGCTATCGGCCGGGGCGAGAACACCGCTTCGGCGGTGTCGTCGATTCCGGCGCTGTAGGCCAGGATCCATCGCAGGTCGACGTGGTGGCGAAACGGCTTCGACGTTGTTCCGACGACTTCAGCTGAGAGCGGCACGGATCCATCATGTCTTGCGGTGGTCTGCGCCGCGTTGTGAGCCCGAACTCGGCGGGGGAGCAGGCGGTGGTTCAGTCAAAAGGCCCGTGGCTATTGCGGTACAGCGAGCGACACCCTGCTAGAGGTCGTCGCCGAAGGTGATGCCCATGTCGCGGGCGGCGATGATCGTGTCGCAGTCGAGCGGTACGGTTCGCATCGCACCGGTTGCCTCCACGAGTGGCACGTAGTCCACGCGTGGCTCGTTGAGCGCGACCATGACGCCATTGTGACCCTCGTCGAGCGCGCGCACCGCCGCCGCTCCGAATCGATTGCCCAGTAGCCGGTCCTGCGCGGTGGGGGTGCCGCCGCGCACGACGTGGCCGAGCACGGTCGTACGGGTCTCCCGACCTGTCATCGCCGTGAGCTGGGTGGCGACCTGTTCGCCGACTCCTCCCAACCGTTCGGCCTGATCGTGGGCCTTGCTGAGCACCGATCGTTCACCGAGGCTCGGAACCGCTCCTTCAGCAACGACGACGACGGCGAAGTTCGCGCCTCGATCCTCGCGGCGCTTGATCATGGCGGCGACCGGCTCGAGGGAGTACGGGATTTCCGGAATGAGAATGGCGTGCGCCCCGGCCGCGAACCCCGCGCTAAGGGCAATCCACCCGGCATAGCGGCCCATCACCTCCACTACGAAAACCCGGCTGTGTGAGGTCGCCGTGGTGAAAACCCGGTCGATGGAGTCCGTCGCGATCTGGACGGCGGTATCAAAACCGAACGTTGCCGAGGTCTTGTCGAGATCGTTGTCGATGGTCTTCGGAACCCCGATCACGCGTAGCCCGCCCTCGAACAGCCGTTGAGCGATCGTGAGCGAACCGTCGCCCCCGATGGTGATGAGCGCATCGATCTCTGCTCGATGGAAGAGCGACACCAGATGGTCGGTTCGGTCCTCGTAGGTGAAGCTCCCGTCGGGCTGCTTCACCGGGAACGCAATCGGATTGCCGCGGTTCGTGCTCCCCAGCATCGTGCCGCCGAGGTGCCCGATGCCTCGGACCATTTGACGGTCGAACACGAACGTGCCGGTTCCTTCGCGGTACTCCTCCGGGAACATCAGACCGTTGAATCCGTCGCGGATGCCGACCACCTCCCAGCCGAGGCGCATTGCGCAAAGCGTCGCCGAGCGGATCACCGCATTCAAGCCCGGTGCGTCGCCACCACCAGTGCTGAGCGCTATTCGCATCACGGATGCGTAGCACAGCAGGGGTCTTCCGCGCCGCGCGGACGCGCGGACTTCTTGGCGCGGCATGTGCGTCCCACCTTGGTCCGCGCCGAACGACCCGGTTACCCTTCCCGCGTGATGACAGCCCTGAGTGCACCCCCGATCACGGTGCGCTCCCTGGGGAAGCCGTTCGCATTCCTTTGGTTCAACGCGGTGTCGTTCCAGTTGATCGCCACCGCAGACCGGTTCACCTTCGTGTGGCTGGCCGACGACACGTTGAAGACCAGTTCCTCGATTTCCGGGCTGATCGTGTTCATGCTCGGTCTGCCGATGTTCTTGTTCGTCCTTCCCGCCGGGGCCATCGCTGATCGCGGGAATCGGCGACTTCAGTTACTGGTCAGCCAGGGCGCAGGAGCTCTCGTCACCGGGGGCGCGGCAGTACTCACCGCCACCGACCGGATGACGGTGCCGCTCGCCATCGTGACCGCGCTCAGCTTCGGGCTCGTGTTGGCCTTCGCGTTTCCTGTTCGTTCGTCGCTCCTTCCGCTCATCGTGGGCCGCCACCGACTCATGACGGCCATCCCGATCATGACCATCGGCGCCAACATGGCGATGATCGTCGGGCCCGTGCTGGCCGGGTCGGCGATCGATCGGTGGGGTATCACCGGGGCCTTCTCCGTGCAGTGCCTACTCTTCCTGGTGAGCGGCGCGTTCGTCCTGCGGCTCCACGTCCCTGAGACCGGACATGCGGAGAAGCGGTCATTGGCCGTCGAGATGCGCGAGGGGGTGGCGTACATCCGTCATCACGCAATCCTCCGAACCCTGCTCATCCTCATGTCGGTCGGCGGCGGCTGCATGATGGGCCCGGGCTTCCTGCTCATCCCGCAGGTCGCCAAACGCGAGTTCGGCAAGAACGCTGAAGCGGCGTCTGCCCTCTTCGGCATGATGGGCATCGGCATGATGGTCATGTCGTTCTTGATCGTCCGCTTCGGGCGACGCATCACTCGCCGTGGCGTGGCGTTCATGTCCTGCATGATCGTCGGTAGTTCCACCTCGATGGTGATGAGCGTCGCGCCCTCCTACAACGTGCTGCTCGGTTTGATGTTCGTCTGGGGACTGACCGGAGGGGTGTGGGCCAACATGTCCCAGTCGTTGCTCCAGGAGCACAGCCAACCGGCGATGCTTGGCCGGGTCATGTCCTTGTCCGGTCTGATGCACACGGGCGTCGCGCCGCTCGCCGCCCTGCTCGCCGGGACGATTGCCGGCCACCTTGGCCCTCAGCACACGCTCGGCGTGTTCGGGGCTGTCGGACTCGTCGTGATCGTCGCCGTTCTCGTGCTCGGTGACGAACTGCGCCGCGTGAACTAAGAATCTTCCGATGAAGGTCACCGTTCTGGGTTCAGGGTCGTGGGGAACGACCGTCGCGTCGATCGCCAGCCGATCGAACGACACCGTGCTGTGGGCGCGAAACGAGGCAACCGCGCAGGAGGTTCGGGAACGTCATACGAATGACCGCTACCTCGCGGGGTTCCGACTTCCGGACCGGCTCGACGCCACGAGTGATCTCCGAGTGGCTGTGGCCAATGCCGATGTACTGGTCGTCGGTGTCCCGTCGATCGGCTTCCGCGACATTCTGACGCAGGTGAAGCCGCACATCCGGCCATGGATACCGGTGGTCTCCCTGTCGAAGGGCTTCGAGCAGGGATCGCTCCTACGGATGACCGAGGTCGTGAAGCAGGTACTCCCGGGGCACCCGGCGGCGGCCCTCACCGGACCGAACCTGGCCAAGGAGATCATGTCGGGCCGGGCCGCCGCGGCGGTCATCGCCACGGAGGACATGGCTGTTGCCACCGCACTCCAGGACGTGTTCCACACCGCCCGATTCAGGGTCTACTCGAACCATGACGTGATCGGCTGCGAAGTGGCCGGCGCGCTGAAGAACGTCATTGCCATTGCCGCCGGCATCGCCGAAGGGCTCGGGGTCGGCGACAACACCAGGGCCGCGGTCATCACCCGGGGCCTCTCGGAGCTGACCCGCCTTGGGGTGGCCATGGGTGGCTTGCCGGCCACGTTCGCCGGGTTGGCGGGCATGGGTGACCTGATGGCGACGTGCATGAGCCCGCAGAGCCGCAATCGTCACGTGGGTGAACAGCTCGGCAAGGGTCGCCAGCTCGCCGACGTGCTCGCGGAGATGACGATGGTCGCCGAAGGTGTGCGTACGGCCGAGACGGTGATGCAGCTCGCCGAGCGGTACGGCGTCAGCATGAACATCTGCGCCAGCATCCACGGTGTGGTCACCGGCTCGATCACGGCCGCGGATTCCTACGCCGGCTTGGTGAAGGCCCGACCGGGTCACGAGTTCGATTCCGAATAGCCACCACAATCGGTGTAGCGCCGATCGTGGCGCGAAGATGGAGTTCGTATGGTCCTCTTGCGTGCAGTACGAGCCTCGAACCCCACTTCGGTGGCCTTGATCGAAGGGGCTCGAAGCGTCACCTTCGGCGAACTCGCCGACCTCGCGCTGCGCACGGCCGGTGGCCTTCGGGCACAGGGCGTCGCTCCTGGGGCTCCCGTGGCCGTGGCCTGTCCGACCGGGATCGACGCTGTGGTCGCCTACCTCGGTGTGCAGGCGGCCGGGGCAGTCGCGGTGATGGTGAACTACCGCAACACCATGCCCGAGTTCGAAGCCCGCTTTGGCGTCGTTGACCCGCGCCTGGTGATCGTGGGAGGGAGCGCCAGAATCGAGCTTCCCGACGGCGTCCGGGTCTTTCGCGGCGCCGGGGATCCCAGCGATGACCTCCCCAAGCTTGACGAAGCGGGCTCGGAAGCGACCGCCAACGCTCTCTCTGACTCGGCGGCGGTGCTGTTCACCAGCGGCGTCTCGGGCGCACCGCGTGCGGTGCACCTGACCCACGAGAACCTTCAGGCGGCTCGGCGTGGTCAGGCCGAGATGGACGGGTCGGCGCTGAACGCCGACACCATCGGACTCGTCGCGCTTCCACTGGCGCACATCTTCGGACTGAACAGCGTGCTTGGCGCCCTCTTGCGTGTCGGCGCGACCGCGGTCCTGATGGACCGTTTCGACGCCGTTGGTGCTGCGGCCCTGGTGGTCGAGCATCGCGTGAACGCGATCTCGGCGGTTCCGCAGATGTGGCATTCGTTCATGTCGGCCGATATCCCGGACGACTCGTTCTCAAAGGTGATTCGCGCCACGGCGAGCGCGGCGCCGCTTCCTGAGTCGACGGTGACGCGCATGGCCGAGCGCTTCGGCGTGAAGCTCGCCGGCGGGTACGGCCTGACTGAGACGTCGGGAACGATTTCGCTCGACGATCCGAGAGCGCCGCGGACGGGCACCGTCGGTCGACCTCTCGGCGACACCGAAGTGCGACTTGTCGACACCGATGGAGAGGCTCCGGAGGAGGGCGACAGCGGCGAGATCTGGCTGCGCGGCACCTCGGTGTGCACCCACTATCGTTCGGCCGAGGGGATCGAAGCGGCGGTCGACGACGACGGCTGGCTCCACACCGGCGACGTCGGCGTGTTCGACTCGGCGGGGCGGCTCAGCATCGTCGATCGCATCAAGGACGTCGTGATCGTCGGCGGTTTCAACGTCTCCCCGTCGGAGGTGGAGACGGTCCTGCTGATGCATCCCGGTGTCGAGAACGCCGGCGTGATCGGTGAGCCGGACGAACACTCGGGGGAAAGGATCGTGGCATTCGTGCGTCCGTCCGCGCACGGCGCGGCCACGGTGCAGGAACTGACCGATCACTGCAGGCGCCGGTTGGCCCGCTACAAGGTGCCGACGAGGTTCGAGGTTCGCGACCACCTACCCCTCACCGAGTCCGGCAAAGTCGTCCGCCGTCTGCTCCGCTGACGGGCGTGCATTCCGGGTCTCTTGCTCGGCCGGCCTTCGCGTGCCGAGATCACGCCGCGAGCGTTGCGTCCGCCTTCTTACCCTTCTCGGAGTAGGTGTTCACATAGGTCTGGCCGGAGAGCTCGCGTATCTCGAACATGATCTCATCGGTAAGCGCGCGTAACGCTTGGTTGTCGCTCAGATCGGTGCCGTAGCGCTCCGGGTGGATCGGCTCACCGATGCGAACCTCCCACTTCCGGAACGGTCGGGGAAACTTCGCGTCGGGCGGTTGAATGGCGTCGAGCCCGCGAAGGCCGATCGGCACAACGGGGGCGCCGGTCCGCATAGCCAGACGGGCCACGCCGGTCTTTCCGCGGTGCAGGAATCCATCACGCGTGCGAGTTCCCTCCGGGAAGATGCCGAAGAGACCGCCTTCATCCAACACCTTCGCGGCCGCGTCGAGCGCAGCTGCGGCGGCATCGCCACCGGAACGGTCGACGGGGATCGCTCCGAGGCCACGGAAGAAGATCCGTGTCTTCCAGCTGTCGAGGTACTCGGCTTTGCCGATGTAGGTGATACGCCGCGGGAGGGTCGGAATCATGAAGACCGAGTCGAGCACCGAGATGTGGTTGGCCGCCAGCAAGGCCGGACCCGATGCCGGCACATTCTCCATGCCGACCACAGTCGGCTTCCAGAACGCTCTTACCGCGGGGCGCAGGACTCCCTTCACCACCGGGTAGAGGTCGAGGCCTTCGCGTGCCATTGCGTGACCATACACCCGCTCGTCCGAACGATTTGTTGCGTCACCCGTCCCGTCCCGGTCGGCGTTCGGTCTCCTTGTTCGGGTCGCCTTTGTAGCCGGGCGGGTAGGTGAGGCGGAGATCCTCCTCGGTGGGAGTCCGCCTCTGCCGTGCTTCCTCCGGCAGGAGGTCCACGATCCGGGACATGATCATCTCGGTGTCGGCGTCGGCATCCGCTCCGGACACCGTGAACGCGGTGCCGATGTGCACGGTGATCGTCGGTGGATTCGTGAGGTTGACCTTCGGGAGACGGGAGCTCCGTGGCCACACCTTCTCGGTTCCCCACATCCCGACGGGGATCACCGGGACACCCGACATCGCCGCCAACCGAGCCGCGCCCCAGCGGCCCCGCAGCTTCGGTTCGAAGAACGCCGGTCCGCGAGGTATGGTTCCCTCGGGCATCATGCACACGAGCTCGCCGGCTCGAAGCGCCTTCGCCGCTTCCTCGAGCGGCTGGTCCGAACCGGTGCCCCGGTCGACCCGAATTCCGCCCAATGCCTTCGCGAGCTGTCCGACGATCGGCGCGTCGAAGACCTCTTTCTTACCGAGGAAGCGGGCGGAGCGTCCGGCCTTCGCCGTCAGAAGACTGACCACCGTGGCGTCGAAGTAGCTCCGGTGGTTGGCACACAGAAGTGCGCCGCCGTTTGCCGGGATGTTCTCCAGGCCGACGATCTCGAAGCGGGCGTTCGGCAGAAGCTCGGTCCGGGCGAGTGGCCGAAGCAGCTCCTGCACTTCCCACGGGCCGAGCTTGACGACACCTTCGGGCTTGTCCAGCCAGCGGATCGGCCATCCCTTCAACGTGGCGAGCAGGGCGAGTCGGGCGTCGGGGTTGACGGCGTGGGGGTGGCCGACGGCGTTGAGGAGCGGGCCGTCGAAGTAGCTGTCGGAGTAGGCCGCCGAACGTCGCATCGACACGCCGTGTTCCTGCGCCCACGCGCGAACCGCGGTGAGCTTGCCCCGACCCCAGACGAACTCGCCGTCGAGTTGGCCGGTGTAGGACTCACCATCGTGGTGCCAGCGACTGGCGACAACGTGGTCGATACCGAGGCGACGGGCGAGGGGCCGCACAAAATGCTCAGGTGTGGTCGAAGCGATGACGACGAGGTCGCCCCTCGCCTGGTGCTCCGCGAGTACGGAGCGCGCATACGGTTGGAGGAGGTCGAGCAGTTCAACGGCGATGTCTTCGGCTGCGTCGTCGACGGCATCGACGTTCCAGCCCTTCGATGCCCGAACCGCGAGCCTGGCGAGCTGCATGCTGAGTCGGGTCTCGCCGATGAGCTCGAACGCCTTGAAGATCGGGCCGGCGAGGGGGATGTCGCGATCCGGGCCGAGGCCGCGTTCGCGCAGGTGTCGCTGGATCACCGTTCCCGAACCTCCGGCGAGGAGCGTGCGGTCGAGATCGAAGACAGCGGCAGCTGACTTGCCGGGCTTGGCGTTCGATGTCGTCATGGCCGCAGCGTAGTTCGGCGTGTAGGTTCGACGTCATGGCCGACGGGAGCAAGCGGGAACTGCGCTTCGAGCGGCGGATGTCCGACGCGGAAGCGCTCATGTGGAACGTCGAGAAGGACCCTTGGATGAATCCGAGCGGCGGCGTCGTGACCACCCTCGATCGCCCGCTCGACATCGAAGCGTTCCGGGCGAGGATCAGGCTGTCCGTTGCCGAGATTCCCCGACTCCGCGAGCGGGTGGTGTCGACGACGGGCCGACTGACCAACCCGACGTGGACCCCCGACACCGAGTTCGACTTCGACTGGCACGTCCGCCACGTTTCGCTTCCCAGTCCCGGGACCGATCGGCAGCTCTTCGACCTCACGGCGCTTCTTCTTGCCGACCCCTACGACCGCACCCGGCCACTGTGGCAGTTCTTCGTCATCGATGGGCTGTCGGAAGGCCGTGGCGCCCTGTTCTGGCGGTTCCACCACTCGATCATGGACGGGCGGGCGGCGATCAGGCTCACCGAGAGCTACATGGACCTGTCGCGCACCGCTCCCTTGGCCGAGCCGGTCGATATCGCCGCGCTGATCGCTGAGGCCGCATCCCACGCGGCCCATCACGACACCGAGGGCTCGACCCCGTCGGTGGCCGGCGCCGCCGGACAGGTGGTCGACGCACTGCGGGGTCCGATCGGCCTCGCCCGGCGTGTCGCATCGGAGATGTTGCTGATGGGGGCCGATCCGTCTCGGGGTCCGGAGGCCGGCGCGTCGGTCGCCCACACGGTGCAGGCGCTCCGCGACCAGCTCGGCTCGCCCGGCAGCGCAGGGTCGACGATGTGGAAGAACCGGTCGCGTCGACGTCACGTCGAAGCGCTTTCGATGCCTCTCGCCGAGGCGAAGGCGGCGGCGAAAGCGCTGGGCGGTTCGATCAACGATCTCTTTGTGGCGGGTGCCGTGGCGGGTGCCGTGGCCTATCACGACGCACACGGCGAGAGGCCGGAATACCTCAACGTGTCGTTCGTGGTGAGCACCCGCGACGACTCCGCGATCGGCGGGAACTCCTTCACGCCGAGCGTCGTGAAGATCCCGACTGCCGCTGCATCGCCGGCCGAGCGGGTGCAAGCGCTCAGCGCGCTGATGGGAGAACGCCGCGCTGAAGTCGGGGGAGGGGGCGGTCTGTTGAGCAACGTCGCAACGATCGCCAAGCTCCTTCCCACGTCGGTGGTTACCGGCTTCGCCCGTCAGCAGGCCGGAGCGGTCGATTTCGCCACCAGCAACATGCGAGGTGCGCCGTTCGACGTATTCATCGCCGGTGCCAGGCTGCTTCGCAATGTGACGCTCGGACCGGTCGCCGGCACGGCGTTCAACATGACCTGCCTGTCCATGGGCGACCATCTTGACATCGGCATGCATATCGATCCCGTGGCTGTGGCCGATCCCGCGTTGTTACGTGAATGCATGGAGCGCGCCTACGCCGACCTTCTGGCCATCGGCCCGTCTCCCAGCGGACCCGAGAAGAAGCCCAGAAGCGCAGCGAAGCCGGCCTCAGCAAAGAAGCGGTCCGTGGATTCTGCAAAGAAGTCGACGGCCAAACCGGTAAAGAAGTCCAAGCAACGGAGCGCATGATGAGCATCACGATCCCGAATTCCATCGACGACGTCACGCCGCACTGGCTGGCGGACGCCGCGGGTTGGTCGATCGATTCGATCGCGGTCGAGCAGATCGGTGTCGGTGTCGGCGTTTCCAGCGCGCTCTACCGCGTCACCCTGACGGGTGTCGGCTGTCCGTCATCGGTGATCGTGAAGCTTCCGGCTTTGGATGAGGCTGCGGTGTTCACGAGCACGATGCTTCGCATGTACATCCGTGAGGTCGAGTTCTTCAAGACGCTCGCCGCCGAGTCGCCGATCCGCGTCCCCGAGCTCTACTTCGGAGCCGTCGACGAAGAGACCAGCAAGTTCATCTTGGTGATGGAGGACTTCAAGAATCTCCGCTCCGTCGATCAGGTTGCCGGTATGGGTGTGGGCGATGCCGAGCGCACGGTCGACGCGCTGGCGCAGTGGCACGCAACTTGGTGGGGGAAGGCCGATGCGCTGGCCGAGGCCGGGATCACGATGAGCCTCAGCGATCCGATCTACCACGCCGTGCTGCCCGCCGTTTTCGCCGAAGGGTGGGCGAAGCTCACCAGCGAGCTGGACCTCCCCGAATCCATCCTGGCCGTGGGCCCGCGCTGGATCGATGCGCTCCCCGGGATGCTCACGCGACTCTCCACCGCGCCGACGGCCATGCTCCATGGCGACTACCGGGCTGACAACATCTTCTTTGCCCACGACGGCTCGCTGGCTCTGCTCGACTTCCAGATCATCGGCACCGGGACGGCTGCCTACGACCTCGCGTACTTCGTGACCCAGAGCCTCGAGGCCGATGTGGCCGCCGATCAGGAACGTGTCCTGTTCGAGCGCTGGGTATCCGCGCTGCACGCGGCCGGGGTTCCCGTCGATGAGACGGGAAGACTCTGGGAGGACTACCGGCTGGCCGCGCTCTTCTGCCTGGTGTATCCGGTTGTTGCGTCACGCGGCATGGACGTGTCTGACCCGCGGCAGCGTGCCCTTCTCGAGACGATGTCGGCCCGGCTCGGTCGGGCAATCGATCACCTGGAGCTTGCCAGCCTCATCTGAATCGAACGACCAGAGCGGGTTGCCTCGAGCCGGTGAACGACGAAGCGGGCATGGGCCCGTAGGCTGGTGGGGCGATGTTGGATCTGCTGTCGCATCTGATGATCATCGGGCTGGCGACGGCTTTGGAGCCCGTGCAGGTGCTCACGTTCATCGCCGTCCTGTCGAGCACGCACGGAATCCGGTCCGGCTGGGCGTTCATCGCCGGCTGGCTGACGTCGTTGCTCACCGTTACATTCCTGACCTGGGTGGCCGCGGCGAGGATCTCGCAGTACGCGTCCGACATGACGCAGCGGCGCGGCGTTCGCAAAGCGACGTTGATCGTCGAAGTCGTAGTCGGGCTCTGCCTGCTCGTCTACGCCCTTTTCCGCGTTCGGCGTCATCCGGGCCCGGTGCATCCTTCGCGGATCGGGGCGCCGGGAACGACCTTGACCACAACGCACGCTGCGGTGGTGGGTCTGCTGATCCCGCCGTGGCCGCTGGTCATCGCTGGCGCGGTCGATGTGCTGCGTTCCGACGTGGGGGTCACGCAGTCAGTCGTCGCCATGGCGGTATTCGTTGCCGCTTCCACGTCGACGATCGCGGCAATGCAGCTGTGGGCCGTCCGGTCACCGAAGTCCTCCATGGACCATCTGGCGCGCGTCCGGGCGTGGATGGAACCCCATTCGGAGCACCTCGTCACGATCATCGCCGTGTTGGTCGGCGTCTGGCTGCTAGTGCACGCCCTTCGGAGATGGTGAGGGGCGCAAACGCCTTGCGCTGATGAGGCTCCGTCGACGCCGTTGTCGGGACTAGTGCTCACCGAGCCTTGGGTCCTCTCGTGAACGACACGGGGGCCTCCGCCAGGCGGTCGAAGGTGCGTCGTTCGGCACGTATCGGCCACCACAGGTAGAGGAAGATCTCCATCGGTCGCCACATGGCAACCCACGGAGCAACGGTCAGGCCCTGCCTGATGACTCGCAGCACGGCGCCATGGTCCGGTCCGTCCAACAGCTCCGACAGCAGGGTGAAGGTCGCGAGGACCACCAGGCCGATCACCAAGCTGATCCTTCCTTCCCGCCAAAGCCGTGACAAGCGTCGCCCGGCGGCCCAGCGTCGATAGGCGAAGTGGTTGTGGATCCCGGCCGCCACATGCTCCTCGCGCCCTGCGGCGCTGTCGTCGGCCACCACGATCTCGATGGTGAGGGACTTCTCGTCGTGTTGCTCCTCGGCCCAGTTCGTGATCCAGTCGGCGATCTCGACGTCAAGGTCTCGAAGATTCAGGGGCTGCGGATCGATGGGGTTGAACAGATGTTCAACCGTGTCCACCTGCACGAGTATCGGCCCGGTGCTCGGATCGAACGCTCGGTCAGTCCAGTCGCGTGTCTCCATCGCGTCAGTCTCTCGCGATGGTCGGCTCCATCCCGCAGGTGTCGACTACCCAACGCCAGAGCTCCTCGCGATGGGCAGGGGTATCGGATCGTCTGGTGTTCGGCAGCTTGTGGATGGGCCGCGCACGTCGATCGAGCCAGAACCTGCCGTTCGTGGCCACTGCTGCCTCATCCGCAGCAAGCCAAACGAGGGTGTCGGCGCCCTGTTCTGCGGTACGAAGAAGCGGTCCCATCACCTTGGCGAAGGTGGGCAGCGAGGCGTCCACGCCGGGAGTGTCGGCCCATCCCGGGTGCATGGCGTGGAAGTGGATACCGAAGTGGCCGAAGCGTTCGGCCCACAGCTCGTTGAGGGTGACCTGTGCCCGTTTGGCGCGGGCGTATTGCTGGGCGCCGCTGTAGCTCCGTTCGGACATCTGCAGCTTCGACACGGTTAGCTCGGCGGTGTACATCCCGCCCGACGATGTCGTCAACACCCGCGACGGAGCCCCGGACGCGAGTCGTTCGAGGAGCAGGCCGGTGAGGAGGAACGGCCCGACCACCTGGCTGGCAACCGTTGCCTCCGTGCCATCGGGTGCCGCTCGACGTGAACCGCTGAGCGTGCCGGCGTTGTGCACGAGCACGTCGAGGCGATCGTGATCGGCGAGGACGCGCTCGGCAAGTGCACGAACCTGGGCGTAGTCACCCATGTCGGCGGCGACCTCGGTGATGTTGCGATTGCCGGTCGCCTCGGTGATCTCGTGAACGGCGGTCTGGTTGCGGCCGGTGTCACGCCCGACGACAACGAGTGTTGCGTCGCTTCGGGCGAGCTGGATGGCCGCGGCGCGACCGATTCCCGATGTGGCCCCGGTGAGCACGACGACGCGTCCGGTCATGTCGTAGCTATCGAGCGAGGTCCAGCTCTCGAGCTGCTTGCGGGCGCTGAATCCGATGCGGGTGAAGCTCGTAATGATCGGGGTCTCGATCAGCCCATCGGCCACGTCTCGCAGGTTCTTGGGCATCACCACGGTGAGCGTATCGGGACTGCTCGCCTACGAACTTTCCGGTGGTGCCCGGAGGAATTCACTGGACTCTTACCCGAAGCTGCCACGGTGTTCGTATGCATCGTCTCGCTCGCAGTGTCTCCTTTCTCGTCGTTCTCGGGTTCGGCGGGGTCGCCTTGCCCGCATGTTCGAGTTCGTCGTCTTCCGATTCGACGGCGGCAGCGGGAGGTACCGTTGCAGAAAGCACGATGTCTGTCGACTCGGCGAATGCCGACGGAACTGCCATCGCTGCCTCTTTGCCGGACTCCACACCCACTGCCGCTTCAACGGGCGAAGCCGCGACGGACATGACCACGGGTCTGGAGGGCGCGAAGTGGGCGGGGAATGCGAAGGTCACGATCGCCGACGGCACGTTTCGGTTCGTATCCGATGGGCTCCCCAACCATGAACGCCAGGCAGAGTACGCACTTCCGAATGCCGGAGTGCGCGTACCCGACGCGTCGACGGCGACCGCCGGTGCCGACCCCACAACCGCGCAGAGCTACGACTACTCGATTCCCACCGTTCCGACGAAGGCCGAGTCGCCCACCGACGCCAGCCTCGGCACCATTGGCGTGATGATCTCGGGAGCGGCCCTCTTCAACCCGTACGAGGGCGACGGATCAACCGTCGCGATGGCTTCGAACTTCACCGTGAAGAACGCGAAAGGTGAAGAGGTAGCCTTCCTCGACTCGTGCAACGGTCACCCGACCCCGATGGGTCAGTACCACTACCACGCGCTTCCGAAATGCGTCACGTCGCAGGTCGACACCGTGGGCGGACCGTCGCACATCATCGGCGTCGCCTTCGACGGTTACCTGATCTACGGCGACCGCGATGCCAACGGCGCCGTGGTCACCAAGGATCAGCTCGACGCATGCAACGGCATCACGAGCCCGACGCCGGAGTTCCCCGATGGCGTGTACCACTATGTGCTGCTGGACACCGCCGACTCGACGTCTTCGATCCGCTGCTTCACCGGCACCGTCGATGCATCGCTCACGCAGATGCAGGGCATGGGGGCAATGCCACCGGCGCAGTAGTGCCCGCTGTCCGAGCACCCTCGGGCTCTTGTAGGTTCGACCGGTGGTTCGGATGAAGCAAGAGGGTCAGCGGTGAACGACGCGCATGGCGTGTCCGTGCCGAGCGAACCCCCGATGCCCTGGACGGTGACCGGCTTCGCTGACGAGGTCGGCCCCGATCTCGGTGAGCAGATCGCCTTGTTCGGCGATCTCGGGCTCCGCTGGCTGGACCTCCGAAGCGCCTGGGGAACCAACGTCATTGCCTTCGACGACGATCAGGTCGCGAAAGCCAGAAGGGCGCTCGACGCCGCCGGGCTCGCGGTGTCCTCGATCGCGTCACCGATCGGCAAAATCAAGCTCACCGACGATTTCGACGCCCACCTGGTGAAGGCCGAGCGCGCCGCCCGACTCGCTCATGCGTTCGACACGCCCTACGTGCGGATGTTCTCGTTCTTCATGCCGAAGGGCGAGGACCCCGACACGCACCGCGACGAGGTCCTGCGCCGAATGGCGGCCCTGGCATCGGTCGCCGAGAAGTTCGACGTGGTGTTCATCCACGAGAATGAGAAGGGCATCTACGGCGACATCCCCCGTCGTTGTCTCGACCTCGTCGACTCGATCGGTTCGCCGAACCTTCGGCTTGTGTTCGATCCGGCGAACTACGTGCAGTGCGGTGTCCGTCCCTTTGACGAAGCCTTCGCGATGGTCCGACCGCATCTCGAGTACATCCATATGAAAGATGCCGTTATGGGGAGCGGCGACGTGAGGGTCGCCGGCGAGGGCGATGGCCAGATCCGCGAAGTCCTACGCGCGCTTCATGCCGACGGATTCGCCGGCTTCTTCTCGATCGAACCCCATCTCGGAAGCTTCGACGCGTTCGGCGGGCAGTGCGGTCCTGGCCTCTGGCGAATGGCGCACCAGGGTTTCGTGTCCCTCCTCGACGACGAGGGCGTGGTCTACCAATGAGCACCCGACGCACGCCGCGCCTGGCCGTCAACCCCATCGCCTATTGGATGCGCGGTGGCCGCATCGACCGATCACGAGGCGTGCTCGAGGAGGCGTTCGCCGATTTCCAGAGGCTCGGGTATCGGGCGGTCAAAGCCGACGTGCCCACCGACATGACATCCGATGAATACCTCGCGTGGATCGGCTCCTACGGGCTTGCGCCGTCGGTGAGCCTGTTCAGTTCAGCGCTCGACGAAGCCGTCGAGATGGTTAGCGAGCTCGAGCGGGCGAAGGCGTTCGCCGCGCAACAGGCATCGTTGGGACTCGATCGTGCCATGGTGTCGTCGATGATGATCCGCGCGCGTATGGCAGCGCCGGGGATCGGCGCCGACTTCCGCGCCGATCGTTTCGCGCTCTGTGTCGACAACCTCGGGCGCGTCTGCGAGGTCTTCCGGGTTGAAGGCATTCATGCGGTGCTGCACAACCACATCGGCGGGGTGTTCGAGACCGCCGATGAAGTCGATCATGCGCTGTCGTCGATCGGGCCTGAGCTCCTCGGTTTCGGGCCCGACACCGGCCACCTCGTGTGGGCCGGTGCCGACCCCGCTGCCGTCATCGCCAGGCACGCGGGCCGGATGGGCGCGATCCATCTCAAGGATGCGTTCCCGGACTTCCTCGACCCGGCCGCACGTGTCGGCATGTCGTATGTCGAAACGCAGTTGACGAGGCGGTTGACCGAGCCGGTGAAGGCGTCGTCGACTTTGATGCCGTGCTGGCGGCGATGCCCGACGATTACGACGGCGATTACATGATCGAGGTCGACGAGCCGAGCATCGACGATCGTTCGAATCCTCCCGTCGATCGCATGCGTGGGCGATGCGTGCATTGCCGTTCCTCGCCTGACACTGTCCCTCTCACCACGCAGGAGTGCCATGCCCAAGGTCGTTCGTCTCGGCATCGTCGGTCTCGGCGCCCAGGGCGGGATGTACGCCAAGCTCATCTCCGGCGGCCGCATCGACGGCATGGTGCTCGGTGCATGCGCTGACATCGACCCGTCGAAGGCGATGGTGGCCGAGTCGGGCGGTGTTCGGTTCTTCGAGGACTATCGGACGATGCTGGACAGCGGCGCCGTCGATGCGGTCGTCACGACGCTGCCGCACTACCTGCACCCCGAAGTTGCCAACAGTGCCCTGCGGGCCGGCGCTCATGTCCTCGTGGAGAAGCCGGCAGGGGTGTACACCGCGCAGGTCAAGGAGCTGATCGGTGTGGCGACAACACACCCCGAGCTGACGTTTGCGATCATGTTCAATCAGCGGACGAACCCGCTCTATGTCGATCTGCACGCGATTCTGGCGAGTGGCGACCTCGGTGCGCTCCGCCATACGAGTTGGATCATCACCACGTGGTGGCGTCCGCAGGCGTACTACGACCAGAGTGCGTGGCGGGCGACGTGGGGCGGCGAAGGCGGCGGCGTTCTCGTGAACCAGGCTCCGCATCAACTCGATCTGTGGCAGTGGCTGTGCGGGGTGCCGACGAGCGTGTTCGCGAAGGCCGGCTACGGATTCCGGCGGGACATCGCCGTCGAGGACGAAGTGAACGTCCTCGCCGATTTCGGGTACGGCGCGACCGGTTCGTTCATCACCTGTACGAACGACGTCATCGGCACCGACCGTCTGGAGATCCTGTGCGACCGCGGCAAGGTGGTCGTGGAGAACTCCTCGACCGTCACGGTCACCCGCCTCGTCGACTCCGAACGCGAGCTCAGCGCGTCGATGACCGCCGCTGATGTTGCCGACCTCTTCCGCGGCAAGGCGGACACCGCCCGGTGGATGTCGTCCGAGAGCCGGACCTACGAGTCGGCGTGGGGCAAGCAGCACTCCGACGTCCTTCGCAACTTCGCCGCCAACATCCTCCACGGCACTCCGCTCATCGCCCCGGGCGCCGACGGCATCCACGGTGTGCGGCTGGCCAACGCGATCCACCTGTCGAGCTGGACGGGCGAGGAAGTGACGCTGGCGACGATGGACGAGACCAGGTACCTGCGCGAGCTGAACCGGCGCATCAGGGAGGAGGGCAAGTTCGCGGAGCGACCCCAGCCCAAGCGGTAGTCGACCACCTGGCCTTCGCGTATGCCTCGGCGCGAGGTGACATGGCTGCAGCGGTGACCCACTTCTGCTCTCCTCACCGCTCCCCGTTCGGTCATATCGCTCATCGGCCGTTCACCGTCGCGTCCGCTACCGTCAGGGCACCTGACAAGGAGGATGGGTAGCGGAGCGGCCTCGACTTCGATTCTGGCGTCCGTCGATCCGTGGACCTTGTTCCCCAACACCGTTCACGCAACGCTCCGATCACGTCATTCACGAGATCGGGAGCCGACTCGTAGTCGGTGTAGTACCGGCTCGCCGGGGGGATCTATCGGATCGACTACTCGGTCCAGCCCGGCACCCGCCGGTTCACCTTCACCGATCCTTCAGGAACGGCACGAACCGAGACCTATCAGCGACGTTGAACGGAATGAGCCAGGGTCACTCGGCCGTATGGCGCAGTTGTCAGTCCGGGAACTCCTCGGTGTCGATGGTTTGCTGGGCCGCACGGTTGTAGCGCGGTCCGGCAACGGTGCTCCGGTTGATAAGCGCGCCGAGTTGTTCGCACAACGCACTCGACGGTCGCCAGTCCGAACGAGCGATGTTCTCCTCGAGGTGATCGACGCTCGACGTGCCAGGGATCGCGACGATGTGATCGCCCTGGGCAAGCACCCAACCCAGAGACAGCTGCGCTGGTGTGACCCCGGCGGTGTCGGCGAGGGCGTTGAAGGCATCGACGAGGGCGATGTTTGTCTCCCAGTTCTCGCCAACGAAGCGAGGCATGGTCTTGCGGATGTCGCTGTCGAGGAGGGTCTCGGGGTCGCGCACGCCGTTGCTCAGCATTCCTCGGGCAACCGGGGAGAATGCGACGACGGTGATGCCGAGTTCGCGGCACGTGTCGAGGACGCCGATCTCGGGGTTGCGGGTGGCGAGGGAGTACTCGGTCTGTACCGCGGTGATCGGATGCACGGCATGCGCGGCCCGGATCGTGGATGCTGACATCTCCGAGAGGCCGATGCCGCCGATCTTGCCTGCCGCAACGAGTTCGGCCAGCGCCTCGACAGACTCCTCGATCGGGACGGTGAAGTCGCGGCGATGGAGGTAGTACAGGTCGATGTGGTCGGTCTGCAGCTGGCGCAGACTCTCTTCGCACGCCTCCTGAATGACCTCGGGTCGGCAATCGATGCGCCGGCCCTTTCCTTCGACGAAAATGCCCGTCTTCGAGGCGAGGAAGAACTCGGAGCGGCGATCGCGCAGGGTGTTGCCGATCAGCTCCTCGTTCGCCCCCAGGCCGTAGATACGGGCGGTGTCGAGGTGGTTGTAGCCGATGTCGAGGGCCCGATGGAGGAGTTGGGCGCTCGCTTCTGCCGCCGGGGGTTTTCCGTAGGCCCAGCTGAGCGACATGCACCCGAGGCCGACGGGGTTGACCGGGCGGTCATTGATGGAACGAGTTGCGAGCGAAGAGGACGTTTGCACAGAACGACGGTACGCGATGTCGGGTCGAAGTCCGAAGTCGCGGTCGGGGCGAGGGCCCAAACTCTGCCCTCCCTACGGCAAGGTGGGACACTGGGCCCCATGACACCGTACGAATCCATCATCACGAAGCGCGACCTCCGCACGTACACCGATGCACCCATCCCCGACGAAGTGATGCTCCGCATCCTGCAGGCGGGCCGGATGGCCGGCAGCGCGAAGAACATGGAGGCGAACCGGCTCATCGTCGTCACCGACCAATTGGTGCAGGACGCCCTTGCTGCGTCGGGTGACTTCGCATCGTGGATTGGATCCTCCGCGGCGATCGTCGGCTTCGCCGCGCCCGCTGACCAGATGCGTCTCTTCGACGTCGGCCGTCAGGCGCAGAACATGATGATCGCTGCCCATGCCGAAGGTGTGGGCTCGTGTCCGATCACGTTGAACCACGCCGACCGGACCCGTGCGGCGGTCGGATTGCCCGACGATTGGCAGATGCCGATGGTCATCACCCTCGGCTATCCCGTCGCCGACCATCCCGAGAGCCCGTTGAAGCGGCCCCGGGTCTCGCTCGACGAACTGGTGCGGACGAACCGCTTCGCGTAGCGATCGGCTCTCGGAGTCTCGATAGCCAAAAAACTACCGAGACTCCGAACCTGAGGCTACGTCTCCTCGGGCGTATCTCCTCGTGGGATTCTGCCTGCGGAAGTGCTGCCGTGGAGTCAAGCGCGGTTTTGGGGAGGGGCTGCCCCGTCGATGATGGCGTCGGTCCTCCGGCGGATGGCGGCGTGGGATTCTTCGCCGTGGGGGAGGATCCAGAAGCGGTCCGTCTTGATCGATTCGACGACGAGCGCGGCGACGTCGGCGACCTCGCGGCCGGACTCAACCCCGGCGCTGAGAAAGGCGATGAATTGATTGCCGGCGTCGCCGGTCCAGGCGGAGTCGAGCTCCTCGGGACGGTTGCGGTCCGCCTCGTGGATTCGGGTCTTGACGAACCCCGGGCAGAGCACCGAAACGCCGATCGGGACACCGTCGAGTCGTGCTTCGTGCCACGTCGACTCCGAGAGTGCGACAACTCCGAATTTCGACACGAAGTACGGAGCCATCAGGGGGCCACTGGTCAACCCCGCCATCGATGCCGTGTTGACGATGTGGCCGGGCACGCCCTGGGACTTGAGGATCGGCAGAAACACACGGCTGCCATTGATGACACCCCAGAGGTTCACGTCGAGGACCCATCGCCACGACGCCTCGCTGAGGTCCTCCACCCGTCCCGTGGTCACGACGCCGGCGTTGTTGAACACCACGTGGATCCCGCCGAAGCGGTTGACCGTAGCCTTCGCTGCGGCCTCGAGATCCGCGATCTCGCGCACATCGCAGCGCATCCCGAGCACGGGGTATCCGGCGTTCGCGAGATCGGCCTCGGCGGTCCCGAGGGCACCCTCCTCGATGTCGGCGATGACGAGGTTCATGCCCTCCGCACCGAGTCGGAACGCGGTTGCGAGGCCGATGCCCGAGGCACCTCCGGTGATGAATGCGGTCTGCCCGCGGAGTACGTCCATGAGAAAGCGTCACACGAACACTCCGGGCTACGCCAACCGCGCGATGACGGACGAGTTCGCAGGATTTGTTGCTCTCAGAGCAACCGAGGCTGCAAACTTCCTTCGCTCTATCGGTGAGTTCAACATCGCGGCCGAGCTAGGTTCTGCTCGTAGCGCACGGATGGATCCGTTCCCAATCGTTTGGTGCAAAGCGCCGTTCCTTACGCTGTGTGCCGCTGGTGCTCCTCCTGCTTTCCGGGTTCTCGGGGTGTGCTCCTCCGGAAAGGCTGGCGGCCCCAGAGAAGTCTTCCTGCGCTGGAACGAGCTCGCCGTTCGCGGCGACCCGGAGGCGGCGAAACTGATCTGCGCCCACCCAGAAATGCAGCAGCGCTTCGACCAACCGATTGATCGTGATTCGGCCGGCTATCCGTCGGTCGTTGCCGAAGGTGATGCGGAAGACCAAACGGAGCTCCGGGTCGTCTTCTTTGCCGACGGTTCCGAGGCGGTCATCGACTTTGTCGATCCGAAGTCGCCTGATCCGGATGATGACGAAGACCTCTACGTAGGATTGGTGAAGGAGCGAGACGTCTGGAAGGTCTGCAACGGCGAGATCGCGGCCGAACGCGGCATCGGCTGACCACTTACGCCGGTCCTTCATCATGGTGGGCTTGGGTTCGGTCGCCGTCGGGTGACATCGTGGCGTCAACGAGTGTCACGGTATGAAGATCGGTCTTCCTATCGGCAGCGCCGGTCACGACGGTTCGAACTGGAACGGCCCCGGTGGATGCTAATGGTAGATTCGATGGTATGCCGATTACCATTGACGGTGCTGGTCGAGTCGTGATTCCGAAGGCGATCCGCGATGCCCTGGGTTTCGCGGCTGGCGTTCCGTTGGTTGTCACCTCTGATGGCGTCGGTGTGCGGATCGAGCCGGCACCTCGGGGTGGGCGCGTCGTCGAGGTTGAGGGCGAGTTGGTTGTCGAATCGTCGACCGGTCGTCCGGTCACCGACCGCGAATTGCGGGAAGCGATTGATGCGGGCCGTCGCTGACACCAGCGTTATCGTCGCCGCCGCGCTGCGATCAGGGGCGGGGCACCGAGAGAGCCGCGAGGCAATCCACACCTCGGAAGCGGGGGCAGCGGGGCATGCATGGATCGAGAGCTTTTCCGTTCTCACGAGGCTTCCGCCCGACGTCCGTCTCTCCGCTGCCGACGCAGCCCGAGTCCTGGGCTCGGTCGTAGCGACGACGAGGTATCTCTCGGCCCGTGAACAAGTTGGATTCGCTGCCTGGGTCCGTCAGAGCGGCGTGGTCGGCGGAGCGGTCTACGACGCGTTGGTCGGCTGGGTGGCGAGAAGCGCTGAGCTTCCGCTTCTCACCCGAGACGCCCGAGCGCTACCGACCTACCGCAGCCTGGGAATCGAAACGCTGATCGTCGCCCCGACACTGGCGTGACTGCGGTGCTGACGAAGGAGTTCGCAGCATTTGTTGCTCTCAGAGCGACAAAGGCTGCAGACTCCCGCCTATGAAGATCGGTCTTTCTATTGGTAGCGCCTACTACGACGGCTCGAACTGGAACGACCTGGTCGAACTGGTGAAGGCCGCCGATCGGCTCGGTGTCGACTATGCGTGGAGCGCCGAAGCGTGGGGCATGGAGACGATCGCTCCACTCGCGTATCTTGCGCCGCTCACGGAGCGGATCAAGCTCGGCACTGGGATCATGCAAATCAGCGCGCGTACACCGGCGATGACGGCGATGACCGCGCTCACGATGGCGCGGCTCACCAACGATCGGTTCTGCCTCGGGCTCGGCGTGAGCGGTCCGCAGGTTGTCGAGGGCCTGCACGGCGAGGCGTTCGCCAAACCCCTCGGGCGGCTCCGCGAGTACATCGAGATCGTCCGCAAGGGAATCAACGGCGAGCGCCTCACGTCAGCCGGTGAGCACTACACCCTGCCGAGGCCGGGAGGTGAAGGCAAGGCGCTCAAGCTCTCGATGCCGCCCAAGCCCGACCTCCCGATCTATCTCGCCACGCTCGGCCCGAAGATGCTCGAACTCACGGGCGAGGTCGCCGACGGGTGGCTGGGCACGTCGTTCATGGCCGAAGCCGCCGACCAGGTCATCCCGCACCTGCGAGCCGGCGCCGAACGTGCGGGACGATCGCTGTCCGACCTGGATCTCCAGATCGGAGCCACCGTCGACGTCGGCGACGATGTCGACGCGCTCGTTGCGAAGTATCGGCCGGGTGCTGCGTTCACGCTCGGCGCGATGGGTTCGGCGAAAACCAACTTCTACAACGCCGCCTACACCCGGGCCGGCTGGGGCGACATGGCGGCGAAGGTCCAATCGCTCTGGGTTGCCGGTGACAAGCCCGCGGCCATTGCTGCGGTGGCCGACGAGTTCGTGCTCAAGGCCACCTTCATCGGGACCGAGGCGATGGTGGCCGAACGTATTCGGGCCACTGCGGCGGCCGGCATCAATACCTTGCGGCTCAGCCCAGTCGGCCGGAGTGCCGCCGACCAGATCGGCAACCTCGAACGAACCGTCGCGATCATTCGGAACGCCGCGGGCTGATCCCAACTGCGCGTCGGCGGCGCCGCGGCTGAATGACCACCACTCCTCGGAGGACTTGGAACCGCCGCCGGAGTTCCATCGACTTTTCCTGGCTTCGGGCGTAGAGTTCTCCGTGCGTAGCGGACGATGCCGCTCAGGCCCTTGGGCAAAGCGACGCTTGCTGCACGTGACTGCGGAATTGTCCAGACCCATCACTGAACGAAGTGGGAGCTGCCGTGCGAATCCTCTACCTCATGACAACCGGTTCTGCCGACGCAACCAAAGCGTCTATAGCCTTTCACCTCGCCGTCAACGGGTCCGCCGCGATCGGCGACCAACCCGAGATCTTCATCGCCGGCGACGCCTCTGACCTCCTCATCGGTGACACGATTAGTTCGATCCACGGCGTCGGGGTCCCTGCGATGGCCGACCTGCTTGCCGGCGTCCGAGAACATCGAATCCCTGTTCACGTTTGACGAGGTTGTGCGACGGCCCGTGGGGCCGTCAACGAAGATCTCGACAAGGTCAACGGGACTTGGATCACCCCTCCGGAGGTTGCACGACTGTTCGGCGAAGTCGACAGGGTCATCAGCCTCTGACGCAGATTCCTCTCCCTGCCGACCGGTTGCCCGGACGAGATAGGGAGCATCGGCACCGATCAGCCGATCGGTGTTCGGCCAGCGTTTGTCGAACGCGGGGTCAACGCGCCGTCAGCCCGGATCAGCGGTGAAGCCTGCAGCACCGATGCCGGCGATGGCGACCTTCTCGTCGTTGTCCGACGTGTCACCGCTCACTCCCACGGCGCCCACGATCAGGCCGTCAGCGTTCCGAACCAGGACCCCTCCCGGTACCGGGATGAGCGAGCCGCCGATTGCGTGCGTCGCGGCGGCCACGAAGTACGCCTGCGACTCGGCGCGTGCCATGAGCGATCGAGAACCCATGCCGAACGCGAGCGCGCCGTGCGCTTTGCCGTGGGCGATCTCGAAGCGCTTGTTCGATGACCCGTCCTCTCGTTCGAACGCGGTGACGTGGCCACCGCGGTCGAGCACGACGACCGAGAGCGGTTTGCATCCGGCACGGACCCCTTCGGCTCGCGCTGTCGCGATAATTGTGCGAGCGTCGTCGAGCGAGAGATCGGTTCGGGTCGTCGGATTCGTGGTCATATGTTCACCTAGTGCACTGAGTCGGAAGTTCCTGTTCCATCGATCCTTCGGGCATCGTGCGAACTACAACAAATCAGAGCACTCGATGTCACAGGAACTTCTGCGGAGATGCACTGAAGGTTGAGCCGGGAAGGCGGGTCATCACGACGCGTCGAGCGCTTTGCGCTCGGCGCGGCGGGCATGGAGAATCGGTTCGGTGTAGCCCGAGGGCTGATCGCAACCGGACATCATGAGGTCGCGTGCGGCGAGGAATGCAGGTCCGTCGAAGCCCGGTGCCATGGAACGGTATGCCGGATCGTCCGCGTTCTGACGGTCGACGACGATGGCCATTCGACGCAGCGCGTCGTCGACCTGCACTGGGGCCACGACCCCGTGGCGGAGCCAGTTCGCGACGTGCTGAGACGAGATGCGACAGGTGGCGCGGTCCTCCATGAGTGCGACATCGTCGATGTCCGGGACCTTGGAGCAACCGATCCCTTGGTCAACCCATCGCACCACGTAGCCGAGGATGCTCTGGGCGTTGTTCTCGATCTCGCGCTGGCGTTGGAGCTCGCTCCATTCCGGCGCGTTGCCGAGCGGAAGTGTGAGGATGTCGTCGAGGGAGGCGGCCGGTCGTGAGCGCAATGACTCCCGAACGGCGTTGACATCCACGCGGTGGTAGTGCGTGGCGTGGAGCGTCGCCGCGGTGGGCGAGGGCACCCACGCGCAGCTTGCGCCCGAGCGCGGGTGGCCGATCTTCTGGGTGAGCATGTCGGCCATTCGTTCGGGGGCGGCCCACATGCCCTTGCCAATCTGGGCGCGACCGGGGAAGCCGCACCGGAGACCGATGTCGACGTTGCGATCCTCGTAGGCAGTTATCCACGGCTGCGCTTTCATCTGCGCCTTCGGGATCATCGGCCCGGCCTCCATTGATGTGTGGATCTCGTCGCCGGTGCGGTCGAGGAACCCGGTGTTGACGAACACCACCCGCGACTTCGCCGCACGAACGCACTCGAGGAGGTTGACCGTGGTGCGACGCTCCTCGTCCATGATGCCGATCTTCACGGTGTCGGTGGCCAGACCGAGGACACGTTCGACCGCAGTGAACACCTCGCACGCAAACGCCACCTCGTCAGGTCCGTGCATCTTCGGCTTCACGATGTACACGGAACCGTGAGCGGAGTTCCGCTCCGCTACGGGGCGGTTTCTGTCGTGCACGGCGATGACGACGGTGACCATGGCGTCGAGCAGACCCTCGAACACTTCGTCACCGCTGGCGTCGCGAACCGCAGGTGTGGTCATGAGGTGACCGACGTTCCGGGCGAGGAGGACGGATCGCCCCCGCACCTCGAGCGGCGAGCCGCTCGGCGCGGTCCACGACCGGTTCGGCGCAAGTCGCCGCTCGAAGGTCTGCGTGCCCTTGGTCACCGTTTCCGTCAGCGTTCCGTCCATGAGTCCGAGCCAGTTCCGGTACGCGCCGACCTTGTCCTCGGCATCGACGGCGGCGATCGAGTCCTCGAAGTCGATGATCGTGCTCACGGCCGACTCGAGCAACAGATCGGCGATCCCGGCCGGATCAGTCGAACCGACGCTGTGGGATCGGTCGATCACGATCTCGATGCGCAGGCCGTGATTCGTGAGAAGCACTCCCGACGGCGCAGACGCAGAACCTCGATGGCCGGTGAGCGCCATCGCGTTCCGCAGCGGCGACGTCCGACCATCGCTCAACGTGGCGACAAGGGCTCCATCGACGATGCGGTAGTCGTTGACATCGGCATGAGAACCAGAGGCGAGCGGCACCGCGTCATCGAGCAGGGCGCGTGCCCAGGCGATCACGCGACCGCCCCGCTCCGTGTCGTACGGCCCGCTGGGCGGGAGGTCGCCGAGCGCGTCGGTCCCATACAAAGCGTCGTAGAGCGAGCCCCAGCGGGCGTTGGCGGCGTTGAGCGCGTAGCGGGCGTTGGTGACCGGCACGACGAGTTGCGGGCCGGCGAGCACCGCGAGCTCCTCGTCGACGTCGGCCGTGGTGATCTCGAACGCCGGACCTTCCGCGACGAGATAGCCGATGTCGGTGAGGAATGACCGGTAGCTCGCACGGTCGTGGGGTTGCCCCGCTCGGGCACGATGCCATTCGTCGATGAGGCCCTGTAGCTCGGCCCGACGTTCGAGCAGCGTTCGGTTCCTCGGGCTCATGGTGGCGACGATCGAAGCGAAGCCAGACCAGAACCGATCCGCATCGATACCCGTCCCGGGAAGGGCCTCTGTCTCGACGAACGCGGCCAATGTGGCGGCGACGGCCAGACCGTGTCGGGTGACGGTGTCCGGAGTCGGGGGGTGGGTCATAGGTGCTTTCCGGGGGGATTCACGAACTGGTGCGAACGTGCGCCGCCCAGGATGTCAACTCTGTCCACCCGGCGCCATTCCCCGCTGGAATGGTGTCCGGCACCCCCACTACCGGGTGAGGTGGTCTCCTTCGACCGGGCGGTCGGGTGCGCTGCCTCTTCGGGCAGGGTTCGTTACCCGAACGGTCGCACCGGGGTAGGCCCGTTGCGCGGTTCGGCCCCGCAAGATGGTGGGGTGCTGCAGGATGTGGACGACTCCGTACGCGCCTTTCTTCGCGCCCGGGCGCAAATCACGAACGACGTCGAGGTTGTGTTCGACGCTCCGACCCGGGACTGGGCCGCTCGACGCAACAGCCCCGCCCTCGACGTGTTCCTCTACGACATCCGCGAGAACCTTGACCGACGACAGGCGCTCTTGGAAGACAGTCGCGGTGCAGACGGTTTGGTGACGGGCCGTCCGTTCGCTACCCGTTGGTACAACTGCTCGTACCTGATCACGGCGTGGACGCAGCGGCCCGAAGACGAGCACCGCCTCTTGGGCAGTGTCCTCATGGGATTTCTCGAGGTCCACGCGCTTCCGCACGAGGTTCTCGCGGGCGCGCTCGCTCGAAGTGAGCGAGAAGTGTTCCTGACGATCGGTCGGCCGCTCGCTCAGGAGCGTTCGATCTCCGACATCTGGTCGGCACTGGGCGGCGAACTCAAGCCATCGCTTGATCTGGTCCTCGTCGTGCCGTTCGAGTCGACGGGATCGCAACCGTTTGGTCCGCCGGTTGTGGAGGCGCCGAGCGTGCACGTCGGTGATCCGGAAGGCGGTGCCTCGGCAGAGGATCGCGAGGGCGGCCATCGACGGGCGAAACCCGGGCCGGTTGGCCGCGCCGCCCGTGGGCCGAAGCCGCAGTCGACCCTGCTCGATCGTCGCGCGGAAGCGGTCGGTCGCGAGGAGGGCATAGGAGGAAGCAAGCGCGTACCGGGTCGACGCTTCGGCTTCGCAGTGCATGAACCGAGCGCAGCCGAACTTGAGGAGGACCGGCTCAAGAATGCGAACTCCGGTGGAGCTGCATCGAGCGACGAGGCGAATGCCGGAGCTGCCTCCGGTTCGACGGCGAACCGGAACCAACCTCGGAGTTCGACGTGACCTCATTGCTCAGTTCCGAGTCGGACACGATCAGCCTCGAGGGGCTGGTCGACGTGTTCGATCAGGGAGTCGCCGATCGACTTCGTGTGCTGTCGGTGCACGTGCGTCGCCTCGTCGACGAGCGGCGGGCGAACGACCCGCTTCCTGACGATCCGTATAGTGGCCTGTACGTGTCGGACGAAGAAGCCGATGCACTCGCGGCCGAGAACGGTGAGTACGCGGTGTCGCCGCGCACGCGCCCGATGGCGTCCATCGATCTTCCCGCTGGCGGCACACGTTCGGGTGATCTTGTGTGCAACTTCGGGCTCAACTCGTTCGATCTGGATGTCTTGATCATCGCGGCAGCACCTGACATCGAGCAGCGCTTCGAGAAGCTGTTCGGCTACTTGCACGACGACATCACCCGCCGGCGACCGAGTGTCGGCCTGGCCCTGGAGCTGACCGGCCACGGATCAGCGAACGCGTGGGCGCGTGGTCGACTCTCGATGGACGCACCACTGATCAGACACGGGCTCCTCACGGTCGACGAGCCGGGGCGTCCACTGCTCACCCGACCGCTGCGAGTGCCGGACCGCGTTCTCGGTCACCTGCTCGGCGATGATCGCATCGAAGCGCAGGTCGAGCGCGCTCGCCTGCCATCGGTGGTTCTCACTATGCCGGATGCGCCCCGTCTCGGCCGTGGCCTGACAGCTGGGGTCACGCCCGTGTATCTGCAGGACGCCGGCGTGGGTATCGGTCTCGCTCTCGGATCCAGTGCGCTCGCGTCGATCGGCTTGGAAGCCCTGTCGCTCGAGATCTCCGAACCGGGCGAGGCAGATCCATTGTCTGTCGTTGTCGCAGCCCTTCGCGAAGCGCGTCTGACGAATCGCGGACTGGTGGTTTCTGTCTCCGAAGCGGTGGCTGATGCCAACCCTGAAGTACTGCGCGTGTTAGCCGACTCGGACTGGCCAGGGTTCATCGTGGGATCCCACCCATGGGATCCGTCGTGGTCGCACAAGCCGATCGTGACAGAAGTTGTTCCGAGGCCCGACTCAGAGACGATGGAGTCGCTGTGGAGAGCGCAGTTCCCGGAACTCGACCGGGAGCAGTTGAGCGAGGCGACTTGTCAGCTTCGCCTGCGGCCTGATCAGATCGTGCGAGCATCGGAACTCGCTCATCGACGAGCAACCGGCGCGTCGCGCGCGGTCGCTCTCGACGACGTGAGCAACGCGGCGAGAGCGCAGAATTCCTCACGACTGGAGCGTCTCGCCCGGAGACTTGCCCCAATGGTGACGTGGGACGATCTTGTGCTCCCGGAGGATGTGACATCGCTGTTGTATGAAGTCGAGATCCGGTACCGGCGGCGTGATCAGGTCCACGGCGAATGGGGGATGGGCGGCAAGAACAATCGCCGGCTGGGTGTCGTGTCCCTGTTCGCGGGGCCCAGCGGGGTGGGCAAGACCATGGCGGCGGAGGCGCTCGCCGGATCCTTGGGCCTCGATCTCTACCAAGTGAACCTGGCCACTGTCGTCGACAAGTACATCGGCGAGACGGAGAAGAACCTCGAGAAGATATTCGCTGCAGCCGAGGGGGTGAACGGAGTGATTCTCTTCGATGAGGCCGATGCGCTCTTCGGCAAGAGGTCCGAGGTGAGCGATGCGAAGGACAGATATGCGAACGTCGAGGTCGCTTACCTTCTTCAGCGGCTGGAAACCTATGAAGGCGTCGCGGTGTTGGCGACAAATCTCCGCACGAACATCGATGATGCCTTCACGCGACGTCTGGATGTGGTCGTCGACTTTCCCGAGCCCGAGGAAGCGGACCGTCTGGTGCTTTGGGATCGTTGCATTGGACGCCGGATACCCCGCAACGACGACATCGATCTCGAGTTCCTTGCGGCCAGGTTTCGCCTTTCCGGAGGGAACATCCGCAACATCGCGGTCTCGGCTGCGTTTCTTGCCGCCTCCGATGAACGAGCGCTGTCGATGGGTGACCTTGTGCGAGCGACGGCCCAGGAGTACCGCAAACTCGGAAGGCTCTTCACACCGAGCGAGTTCGGCCATTGGCATGCGCTCCTCACGTCATGATCACTTCGAACGAGTTCCCGCCGTCTTGTAAGGAGGAGTCGATATGGCTGATTTTGACCATCTGACCGTTGAGGGTATCCGCACCCGTCGCCCGCAATCGCAGGACGGCGATGCCGTTCTTCCCTTCGCTGGACTTCACGCGTCGATAGGAAACGCGGCGATCGCACGACTGCTCCAACGCGAGGTCCCACCCGAGGAAGAGGAGGTTCAAGCGAAGCACGACACTTCGGCCGGCGTCGCCATGACGCAACGCGCAGGGGCAGATGACGTCGAAGAGGAAGAGGTTCAGGCCAAGCACGATGAATCGGCGTCGGGCCTGGCGCAACGGGAATCAGCCCCCGAAGAGGAAGAGGAAGTGCAGGCGAAGCACGACGGCGCCGTGACGCAGCGAGCACCGGAGGTTGGACTCGGTGGTGGCGACGTGTCGAGCGGGTTGTCGGAGCGGATCAACTCCCAACGCGGTCGCGGAAGCGCGCTCGACTCCTCCACGAAGGAGCACATGGAGGACACGCTCGGTGCGCCGCTCGACGGTGTCCGGGTACACGTCGGAACCGAGTCGGACCAGCTGAACCACGCGATCACTGCAAAGGCGTTCACGACCGGCAACGACGTCTTCGTCCGGTCGGATCAGTACTCACCCGGAAGCTCTTCGACGCAGCGCCTGCTCGCTCATGAGTTGACCCACGTCGTCCAGCAGCGCTCGATGTCGGGCGGGGCAGGCGGCATGTCGGTCGGGGCTGCGGACACCTCCGAAGAACGCGAGGCCGATTCGGTCGCCGACACCGCCGTCCAACGGTCTGCCCAACGCGACGCGGACGCTGAAGTCGAATAGGCGACCAAAGCAGCCAAGTCATGGAGCATCGGGATTCCATCGATGGAGGCACGCCGGCTGTCGAACGACCAGGCGTCGTCGAGTCAACGGTCGCTGATGAAGCTCCCGGCATTTCCAACCGCGACGCTGTGCAGAGCGTCCGTCGTCGCACCAGTGCACCATTTGCTCCCACGCCAAGTGGTGCAGCCGCACTCCGGCGACTCGCCGGGAATCGCGCCCTGGCGCACACGCTGCGACAGAACAATCACCGGGCTGCGACGTTTCGGCGACCTTCGCCAACGGGCCACGACGGGTCAGCGCAGATAGACCGGTCGGCGGATGTCCAACGGAATGCGGCCATTCAGCGAAGGCCGGCGGGAGCACCTGCACGGAAAAAGTTCAAGCCTCCCGATGCTGTCGAGTTCTTCGCAAAGACCTTTCCGAATCTGGAGCTTCCGAGCGACGCTCCTCCGCCGTAGGCACCGCACTCCCCAAGCGGACACTCAGCCTGCAGTGGCCTTCTTTCGCACGTCCCTCAATCTCCCGGCTGCGACCGGTTGCTGCCTCATCGGGCAGCCTCGCCTGCGCTCCCGGCCGACCGAGGGGTCCTTCCCGTACCTGCCGCAGCCGAAGACCATAGGTTCACCACTGGTCCGAGCGACCCGCACGGAGGTCCTTTATGCCGCAGTATCTGTCACCCGGCGTCTACGTCGAAGAAGTCCCGTCAGGGAGTCAGCCCATCGAGGGGGTGGGTACAGCGGTCGCGGCCTTCGTCGGGTTGTCGGAGAAAGGCCCGTTCAATGAGCCAACGCTCGTGACGAACTGGACCCAGTACCAGACCGTTTTCGGCGACTTTCTCGACGGAACGTATCTGAGTCACGCGGTGTACGGCTTCTTTCAGAATGGCGGTGGTACGGCCTACGTGGTGCGCATCGGCCAGGAGGGCGGTAGTCAACCGAAGGCGCGTGCCGAGTTGCCGTCGGCGGCGCAGGCCGGGTTGCCGGCCGTTCGTGTGCAGGCCGCGTCGGAGGGTCCCGGTGGAAACAATCTGAATGTTGAGGTCTCCGACGCCACTGAAGCCACGGAGGATACGTTCAAGCTGACCGTGAAGCGTGGCGCGCAAGCCGAGGAGACCTTCGACAACGTGTCGATCAAGAAGGGCAAGACGAACGTCGCCACAGTGGTGAACGCCCAGTCGAAGCTTCTGCAGATCGAGGAAGTCAAGGGCGGTGAACTGGTTCGCCCGGCGAACGGCACCTACGCCCTTGCCGGTGGCGCTGCTTCAGCTCCGGCTCGTGTCCAGGCCACGGACTACGTCGGCGATTCGGCGAAGCGCACCGGCTTCGGCGGTCTCGAGTCCGTGGATCCCGTCACCATGGTCGCCTGCCCCGACTTGATGGCGCTGTACGAGCGAGGCGTGATCGATCTCGAGGGTGTACAGGCGGTACAGACCGCGATGATGAACCACTGTGAGCTCATGGGCGATCGGGTGGCGATTCTCGATTCGCCGCCGGCAATGAACGCGCAGCAGATTCGCGAATGGCGTCAGGGAAAGGCGGGGTATGACTCGAAGTACTCGGCCCTGTACTGGCCGTGGATCCGCGTGTTCGACCCGATATCCGGCAAGAACACGCCGGTCCCGCCGTCCGGCCATATGGCCGGTGTCTGGAGTCGCAACGACAACGAGCGTGGCGTGCACAAGGCACCCGCCAATGAAGTGGTTCGAGGTGCGGTCGGTCTCGCTCTGAACATCACCAAGGGCGAGCACGATCTCCTCAATCCGATCGGCGTCAACTGTATTCGGGCGTTCCCGGGTCGAGGTATTCGCGTTTGGGGTGCCCGTACGCTTTCGAGCGAGCCCGAGTGGCGCTACTTGAACGTCCGGCGACTCTTCAACTTCGTCGAGGAGTCGATCTTCGAAGGTACGCAATGGGTCGTGTTCGAGCCCAACGACCAGGCATTGTGGGCCCGCGTGTCGCGCACCATCAACGCGTTTCTGTTCAACGTCTGGCGCTCCGGTGCACTGTTCGGCGAAACCGCCGATCAAGCGTTCTACGTGAAGTGCGATGAGGAGACGAATCCTCCGGAAGTGCGCGACGTGGGGCAGCTCATCGTCGAGATCGGCATTGCTCCTGTGAAGCCGGCTGAGTTCGTTGTGTTCCGCATCGCTCAGTTCTCCGGCACACCCAACGAGTGACCGGATCGTCGGTCTTGGGGCCGATAGCAATCCGAATCGAAGCGTTACAAGTCCAAACCCTGGAACGAAAGTGAAGTCCCAACATGGCAGCTGGTGAAGATCCGGTAGTAGGTCTCAACTTTTTCCTCGAGCTCGACGGCGTCCAGATCGGCTCCTTCCGGGAGTGCTCCGGTATCGAAGTCGAAGTGGAGATCATCGAGTCGAAGGAAACCGACGGCACCGGCAAGATGGTCATCCGAAAGATTCCCGGAGCAAACAAGTACACGCCCGTCACGATGAAGAAGGGGCAGACGTCCGACACCGGTCTCTGGAAGAAGTTCGCCGAATCGTTGGGCTCCCAGAACATCGGTGGCAAGCGACCCGGAGGGTTCAAGCGTCTCACCGGCGCAATCGTCATCAAGGATCCGTCGGGCTCGAACGAGGTCGTGCGCTATGAGTTCGTCGAGGCCTGGATCTCGAAGTACAAAGGCGGCGAGCTCAACGCAACCAGCAACAACCTCGCGCTCGAAGAAGTCACGATCGTGCACGAGGGTATGCAGCGAGTGAAGTGAGCCTTGCAGACCACCTACGACTTCGAGCTCCCACGGGGCTTCGTCGATGATGAAGGTGTCGTGCACCGAATCGGCACGATGCGTCTCGCGACCGCTCGAGACGAGTTGCTCCCGCTCTCTGACATGCGTGTCAAGGACAACCCGGCCTACCTGTCGGTCGTGCTTCTCGCCCGCGTTGTCACGAAACTCGGGACGCTCTCGAGTGTGCACGGCGACATCATCGAGAATCTGTTCGCCTCGGACCTGGCTTTTCTTCAGGACCTCTACCGACGCATCAACCAGGAAGGGCATACACGTGCGAGCGTGCAGTGTCCCTCATGCAACTCCACGTTTGCCGTGGACGTGGCAGGTGGTTCGTCGGGGGGATCCTGACGTACGCGGCTGACCGGCTCTATGAGGAGGTCGCGTACGTGGCATATCACTTCCACTGGTCCATGAATGAGCTCTTGGACCTTGACCATCCGACACGTCGGCGTTTCGTAGATGAGATCGCGTCGATCAATCGGCGCATGGGTGAAAGCGACTGACATGGGTGGGGGTGCGTGAGAGATGGCCTGGTGGCAGGTGTGGAGGCGAAGCGACGACAGTGCGACTGTCCTTAGTTCGGACGCGCCCCTGGATGGTGCGGCAAACACTGATCATGGTCCTCTCGCGTCGACCGCTCCCGCAGGAAATCCGACGTCGATGATCCACCGGGTGCCTGATGCGGAGTCGACGGCCGCCGTCAGCCAACCCCGTGAACCACAAGGCTGGCGACTGTTGCCACCGCCCGAGTTGCTCGCGCACAACGCGATGCCGGTCACCGCGAACATGGCGGTGCAGCGCTCGCTCGCAGCGCATATCCCGGTATCGCAGCTCGCCGCGACCTCACGTCCTCTCGGCCATGAGCGTCGCGCGGACGGTCCCATTGGCACAGTGGCGTCGGTGCTGCGCACGGTATCGGCGTCGGCAGAGGCTCTCCTCCCGGCCACACATTTCGCGGGTACGGACCTCGTCTTGCGACGGAAGACGGCAGCCGGCGAGGGCCCCTCGACTGAGGAGCACTCGACACCCACGTCGCGTCCGAGGCCATCGGTGAGCTCACCCGTTGATATGTCTTTCGAGTCCTCGCCGTCACCCACCTCGTTGATGTCAGCGTCTGAAGCGGAAACCGAACCTCCTCCAGAACCGATCGCCTTGCGGGCGCTAGGCGCCACATCACCGCTGCTCTCGGATTTCGTGCCCGCGATGTCTTTGACGAGTGCCTCGTCGTTCGCCGCTCCATCTCTGGCTGCTTCTGGCGCCTCCTCGTTGGTCGCACGAACTCCAGCCGGCTCCGGCACGACCGAGTCAGCTTCTCCGAGCGACATGCCGGTCACCGCTCGTCAGCGTCGGGTCATCGAGGTGCGATCGGCCAACGAGCCGGTGTCGCTCTCGGCTTTCGCGCCCTCGCCCTCGCCCGCACCACCGTCGGTTGTGGCACGGACCGCGGATGGAACACCGATGCCGCTAGCGGACTCCAGCCAGGTCGCTCCCCGGTCACGTTCGGGTGAAGACGACGGAGCCGAGTTCGACTCCTCCGTCGGGCCTTCCGTGTCCGCGGTTCCGGAGATCCGTCCGACTGTCGGCCGAAGGGTTGGCTTGGGAATGCCGATGAACGCGTTGCCTCCGTCGGCGATCTCGCGACTGTCTGAGCCCGATCCGTTCGCCGGCTGGAACGAATCAGAGATGCCACTCGCTCCCGGTTCATCATCCTCGACAGGTTCGGTGGAAGTTGGTGTCGGCGGGGTGGCGTCCGAGACGACGGGTGAAGTTGTGCGCGGATTCAGTTCGGCGTCGGGCGCTCCGGACTCGACTTCTGTTCGGAGGTCCGCAGATGGTGCGTCGCCGGGATCCGGCTCGTCATTCTCGCCGGAATCGCCGGTCCGAAGAACAGGCTCCATCGACGCTGATGAGTCAACGTCATCGGATCCCGAGTCGCACGCGGCGCCAGCCCTGGTGCTGAGCGGCCTTGTCGAACACGCTCCGCTTGTCGGGCACCGGCGGCTCGACCGTTCGCTCGACGAATCGTTGGCTCCGGTTTCGGTGGCGGGCACCGAGCGCGGCGTGACACCAGTTCGAGTCCGATGGGGGACCGGTTCCGATTCGCCGAGCTCGGGTACCCACGAGAATGGTGGAGTAGGACCCGGTTCGCCGATCAACCGCAACGTCGAGGTGCCGACGGACTCGTCGAGCCCTTCGGGTTTTGGAGGGGACAATCGGACTCGCTCCGGCAGTCGTGAGTCGATGGTGACGCCGACCCCGAGCCCGAACGTGAACCGCTCAACTTCGACCGGCCCAGTCGGCTCGAGTAACGCTCCGTCGGCTCTCTTGCCGCAGCGTTCCACGGAAGACCCGGGTTGGTCACCAGCACCTCTCGGACAAGCGGGTACCGCTCAACGATCACCCGCTGGGTCTGGTTCACCGACGAGTCCCGGAACCGCAAGTGCAACGGCCGATCGCGTCGAATCCTCCGGTGACAGCGCTGGCGCGTCGGAGTCGGCGCACTTCCGAATCGGCGAGCGTACCGAGGACGAACCGGCGGTTCCGCTCCGGCAATGGGAGGACACGTATCCGGTTCCGAGTCTTCTTGTCACTGGATCGGGTGCCGCTGTCGGCGCGGAAGCCGGCCCGCTCCTCCGAACTCCCGATCCCGCCGCAGGTCGGGCAACCTCCCTGCCCGTGGTCAACGTGAACCGTGCGGCCGCGCAGGCTTCCTCGGCGGCTGTGCTCATGCTGCAACGCGAACCCCAACTGGGCGCGGCGCAGGCATCGGGCCAGTCGAACCACGCTTCGCCATCCTCCGAGCATGCGAACGGTGACGCGGAGATGGCGCCTAAGCACCCATCGAACGGCGGGGGCGAATCGACGGCAGGCGCGGGTGAATCCGCCGTGGGAGGGGCCGCCGGGGCCGCGGGGCCGACGTCTGCGCAGGCGGACGTGGAGCTTGATCGATTGGCCGGGAAGCTCTACGAACGCATCCGCCACCGTTTGCGTCGTGAACTTCTCGACGATCGCGAACGCGCCGGTTTTGTTCTCGACGGGACGCGGTGAGCGATGGCTGATCTGAAACCCGGCCATCCCAACGCTCTGGCGCAGTTTTCGGTCCAGGTCGACGGGCTTGATCTTGGGCAGTTCACCGGGTGCGAAGGACTCGCCGCGGAGTACACCGTCGAGGAGGTCATCGAGGGCGGGAACAATTCGTATGTGTACAAACTTCCCGGTCGCGTGAAGTACACGAACGTCAAACTCTCCCGACTCCTCACGAAAGAATCCGGCAAGACCGCGGCGTGGTTCTCGAAGTACGCCAAAGGTGGACAGAAGAGGGGACAGGCGACGATCACCCTCTTCGACGTCATGGGCAAGGCCATCTGTCGCTGGGAGTTGAAGGAGGTCCATCCGGCCAAGTGGACCGGCCCGAACTTCTCGACCGACGGCTCGGGCGTGGCCAAGGAAACGCTTGAGCTGATCTACCACGGGTTTGATTGGAAGCCGGCATGACACTGGAATACGGAAAGCTGATGGTGGTCGAGAACTTCCACACTGACGGGGAGACGAAAAAGGAAGTCGAGTTCGTCTTCAACCCGACGAAGCTTGACATCGGCGCGACAGCGAAGTGGGAACAGGGAACAAACGCTGGTAACAAGAAGGCCTCGGTACCCGTATACAAGGGTCCGGACCCCTGCTCCATGGATCTTGACCTGGTGCTCGACTCGTGGGATCGCTCGGGTGCCGATCGGTCGAAGAAGCGGGACGTCCGAAAGGACGTAGACACACTCATTGCGTGGACTCGCCCGACGGCGAGTACGCGAACCACGAAGAAGCCGAGCTCTCCGCTCGTCTGTCTCCACTGGGGCAAGCCATGGTTCAAGTGCTACGTCGCATCGGTCAAAGCGACGTTCACGCTCTTTGATGAAAAGGGGACACCGATACGGGCATCGGTGAAGGTCAGTCTCAAGGAAGTTCCACCGGATCGACCGAAACAGAACCCGACGTCGGGTTCGCTTGCCGGTCATCAGAGTCATCTGCTCGTCGAAGGCGATTCCCTGCCACTCGTCGCGTTCCGCTACTACGACCAAACCGAATACTGGCGCGGTCTCGCGATCGCGAACGGGATCGATGATCCGCTCCGCGTTCGCCCGGGTACCCGTCTGCTGCTCCCACCGATCGAGGACGTGGCCGCCCTCTCCGGGTGACCACCGCTATGGCGCCAAGCACACGTCAAGGTTGGCCGGTAGTGCAGGTCGAGGGAATCGAGGTTCCCCCCGATGTCTGCAACCTCTTCGAGTCTCTCGTCATCGACGACCACCTCCATCTTCCTGACAAGTTGACGATCGTCATTCGCGACCCCGCCCGCAACTCGCTCGACAAGGCGCACGTCGCTATCGGAAAGAAGATCGAGGTCGCCATCGTGTCATCGGGGAAGGGTGGGGCGGATGGCACTTCCCCGCTCTTCCAAGGCGAGATCACCGGGCTCGAAGCTGACTACGACGCTCTCGGTCAGCGCGTGGTTGTGCGCGCGTACGATGCGTCGCACCGGATGCACCGCGGTCGTCATACCGAGGCCTATCTGAATCGCACTGATTCCGACATTGCGAAACGCCTCGCCGCTCGCTGTCAACTCGATCTCGGCGAAATCGAGGACTCGGGCATGGTCCACGATCACGTGTCGCAGGTGAACCTCACGGATTGGGAGTTCATCAAGGCCCGAGCCCGAGAAATCGGCTTCGAGACCGGAGTGTCCGACGGGAAGTTCTTCTTTCGGCGAGCGGAAGTGAACGTGGGGGCTCCCGGTGCGGGCAACCTCGACTCCACCCATGCGTTGCAGTTGGTTTTCGGAGCCGATCTCCTCGAGTTCCACCCACGCATTTCTGCAGTGGCCCAGGTCGAGAAGGTTTCGTCACGCGGTTGGAATTTCCTGGACAAGCAGGCGGTCATCGGGACCGCGACCCCCGACGAAGAGAACAACGCGCCCGCTGTGCCGTCGAAACCCGTTGCACTGGGTGGTGTGCTGAAGGGGACGAAGACCTATGTCGTCACCGACCGGGCCATCGGAACGCAGGCGGAGGCCGACCAGGTGTCCAAGGGTATGGCTCGTCAGATCTCGTCCGCTCTGGGCGAGGCCGACGGCGTTGCGAACGGAAACCAGAAGGTAAGAGCCGGAGCCGCCCTGAGCATCTCGGCCGTGGCTGCCCCGTTCGTCGGTACGTGGACGGTGACCGGAAGCCGACACTTCTTCGACGGCCAGGGTTACAAGACCTCGTTCTCGGTCGCCGGTCGACAGGAGCGGTCGCTTCTCGGATTGTCATCGATGGGGGCGACCAGCGGTGCTTCGTCAGCTGGAGGTCCGCCGATCTACGGCGTGGTCGTGGGTCTGGTGACGAACACCCAAGATCCCGAAGGCATGCACCGCGTGAAGTTGAAGTTTCCGTGGCTGTCCGACGATTACGAGTCGTGGTGGGCGCGGATGGCCCTTCCGGCGGCAGGAGACCAGCGCGGGTTCGTCTGGCTTCCGGAAGTTGAGGACGAAGTGCTGGTCGCGTTCGAGCAGGGTGATGTTCGCCGACCCTACGTCATCGGGACGCTCTACAACGGGCGTGATTCGGTTGCCGATGGCAGGGGAGACCAGCTCTATGACGGCGCCGGGCTCGGAGTCATCAAGGGTTTCCGCAGTCGCGACGGACACTCCATGGTGATGTTCGACGGTAACGACAAGAAGGGGGTCCTCCTCACCACAGGTGACGGGAAGCTGAAGCTCAAGTTGAACCAAACGGAGACGGACATCGCGGTGAACTCCGACGGAACGGTGCACGTCACGTCCAGGAAGGACATCATCATCGAGTCCTATGCGAACATCACGTTCAAAGCCACCCAAGACATCACGATGGAGGCCGGCGCGAACGCCACCATCAAGGGCTCAACGGTGAAGATTGAAGGCTCGGGAACCGTCGACATCGATGGTCGATTGATCACCCTCAACTGATGGACAGGAACCAATGAGCCATCTGCCTTCGAACGCAAGAAACGGTCACCTGCTGGTGAGCCAGTCCGGAACGAGGTCGCGCCATGCGTAACGAGTTCGTCGGCCGCGGGTGGGGCTTTCCGTTGCGCACGGATTCTCGCGGAGCGATCGCCTTCGTATCCGACGAAAGGGAGATCGAGGAGTCGATGCGCATCGTTTTGGCAACGTCGTACGGTGAGCGTGCGATGCGGCCGGAGTTCGGTTGCCGGATTCACGACTACGTCTTTGCTCCGGTCAGTGCCGGGACGGCGGGTTTGCTGGCTTTCGAGGTGAGGGAGTCACTCGAGCGGTGGGAGCCGCGCGTAACCGTTGATGCAGTTGACGTGTCCTATGACCGGGAAGATCAATCCGTGGTCTACATAGATATTCAGTACCGGGTGAATGACACGAACAGCCCGCGCAACCTCGTGTTCCCCTTCTACACGATCCCGGCCGAGTAGCACCAGGAGTTCCTATGTCGTTGCCCGCCCCCAACCTCGACGATCGACGATTTCAGGATCTCGTCGATGATGCGAAACGTTTCGTGCAGCAGCGTTGCCCGGAATGGACCGACCACAACGTCTCCGATCCCGGTGTCACGCTCATCGAATTGTTCGCGCAGATGACCGACCAACTCATCTACCGACTCAACCGCGTGCCAGACCGCAACTATGTGAAGTTCCTCGAGCTCATCGGGGTGCGTCGTTCGCCGCCTTCGCCGGCCACTGTACCCGTGACCTTTTGGATGTCGTCGATCCCGACGGAGATTCGTCGTATCCCTCTAGGAACCGAGGTGGCGACACGACGCACCGAACGCGAAGAGGCGATCGAGTTCACCACCGTCGAGGACCTTGCCGTGATTCCGGTTTCGGTACAGAACGTGCGATCCTCGATCGAACCCGATCGAACACGAAGCCACGACGACGAGATGGTGAAGCGAAGTGGATTCTCGTGTTTCGCGATCCCACCGAAGCAAGACGACGCGCTGTACATCGGACTCACGGAATCGGCACCGCGGAACATCTTGGTACTCACGGTGAAGTGCACGATCGAAGGAGTCGGCGTTGACCCAGACAACCCCCCGCTGGTCTGGGAAGCCTGGACGGGCGATGAGTGGGTTCGCTGTGAAGTCGAACGAGACACGACCGGTGGTCTGAATCGTGACGGGGAAGTGGTGCTCCATCTCCCTCGTGGCCACAGTCCATCGATCATGGCCAAGCAGCGGGCGGCATGGGTTCGGGCGCGGGTGGTCGAAGCGGTCGAGAACCAGCCGGTGTACAGCCACAGTCCGTTGCTCACAGATATCCGCGCGCATACGATGGGAGGTACCTCCGACGCCGTTCACGCACGCGTTGTCGACGAGGAGGTGCTCGGGTCGTCCGATGGCTCACCCGGACAGCGGTTCCCTGTGCAGCACCGTCCTATCGTGCGCCATGATGAGACGTTTCTCGAAGTCGCGGAGGAGGAAGGCTGGGTTCGCTGGTCTGAGGTGCCGCACTTTGCCGACAGTTCCCCCACAGATCGGCACTATCAGATCGACGGGGTCGACGGAGAGGTGATCCTCGGCCCTGCGCTTCGTCAGGAGGACGGCACCCTGCGGGCATTCGGCGCGATCCCGGTAAAAGGCGCGAATGTGCGCCTTCGACGTTTCGCGGTCGGCGGCGGTGAGTCCGGCAACGTCGCCCGGCTGGCCATTTGCATACTCTCTTCATCGATTCCGGGGATCGCACGGGTGATGAATCGCTACTCGGGAGTGGGGGGTCGTGACGCGGAAAGTCTCGACCACGCGAAGCTCCGTGGTCCGATCATGTTGCGCACGCGCGGTCGAGCGGTCACGGTGGAAGACTTCGAAGAGCTCTCTCGGGAGGCTGCCCCCGAAGTGGCTCGCGTGAAGTGCGTGCCGGCCGGAACCGATGGCCTGGCTGCGGGAGCAGTGCGGGTGCTTGTGGTTCCCGATGTGCCAACGGAAGCCGGCCGAATCCGCTTTGAACAACTGCTTCCAGCGGAGGCAAGCATGGCCCGTATCGCGGAGACTCTCGATCGGAGGCGATTGATAGGGACGCGTATCAGCGTCGAACCGCCCGTCTACCAGGGCGTGACCGTTGTCGCCCGGGTCAGGTGTCGTGCGGATCAGAGTCCCGTACGCCTGCAGGAGCTGGCATCGACAGCCCTCTACCGTTACTTCAGCCCCCTGGAAGGGGGCCCGAACGGTTCCGGATGGCCGTTTGGTCGACCGCTCCTCCTGGGCGAGGTGTATGCGGTGCTCCAACGGATTCCGGGGCTTGAACTCGTTGAAGACGCCCGCCTGTTCGGCGCCGATCCCATCACGGGTCAGCGGGGCCAGGCGACGCAACGGATTGACATCGCGCCCAACGCGCTGGTGTTCAGCTACGACCACCAGGTGCTCGCCGAGGCAGTGACTCTCCTTCCCGGACAGGTGACCTGATGCGGGGGGCCATCGACGATCTCGCGACACCGCATCCGTTGGGCGGCCTCCTGCCGTCGATCTACCAGGAGAACGACTTCGCCATGCGTTTCACGCAAGCGTTCGACTCGGTCCTGGCACCCATCCAGTTGACGCTCGATTGCCAAGATGCCTATTTCGACGCTGATCTCTCGCCCGAGGACATTCTCCATTGGCTCGGCGGTTGGGTCGGGTTGCTCCTGGACGGTGAATGGCCGATCGAACGCCGCCGAACGATGGTCCACGAGATCGTCGGCCTGTACGCGAAGCGTGGCACTGCGGAGGGCATGCAACGCCTCGTGTCGCTCTACACCGGAGCTGAGGTGGAGCTGATCGAGGGCGGTGCGGTGGCGTATTCGCTCACCCCGCATGCTGACCTCCCGGGTACCGAGGCGAGTGCCTTCGTCGTGCGTGTCCGGGCAACCGACTCTTTCCCGATCGACACTGCACGCCTCGAGCACCTAGTCGCTTCGAGTCGACCCGCTCATCTTCCGGCTGTTGTTGAGGTGGTCGATGCCGGGTGAACCAGCGACACGTTCAGCCCGGGATCGAAATGCCCCTCACCACTGCAAGCCAACTATTCACGGCCTCGACGGGCGGTGGTCTCCGAGGGGAAGATCATGGTGTGCGACGTTCGGATGCGTCAGACTTCCCGGTAGGTCTCGGTCAACGATGACGTGTTCGCATGATTTGTGAGCAACGGTCAGGAATCGGTTGACCGCCCATCAAGTGACCAGAGGGACACGATGATCATCTGCAAAGACTGCGGCCACGAGAACGAGACCGACGATCAGTTCTGCGGGTCGTGCGGTTCGTTCCTCGAATGGGTGGGCGCCAAGCCCGAAGAGGCGGTCACCACGCCGACGGCGTCTTCCGAATCGAGTGCCGATCCGACACTCATCCAGCGAGTCCGCAAAGGTCTCGGCGTCGACGAAGAGTCGATCGAGGACTATCGCCAGACCGTGCGCGAGGAGATCGCGGTCGAGGTGGCTTCGGACCAGTCAGTTGCCGATCAGGTGGTCGCTGAGCGTCAGGCGTCGCTCGAAGCGGAACGAGCGATGGCGGCCAAAGAAGAAGCCCGGCGTGCAGTGGAGAAGGCGGAACTCGAACGAAGTGAGGCAGAGGCGGCGGCGGCGCGGGCTGAGCGCGAAGTCGAAGCGGCACGATTGGCCGCGGCGGAGGACGAGCGTGAGCGACAAGTTGCGGAGCAGGCCGAACGCGCTCGTCGCGAACAAGCGGCAGAGGATGCGGTCGCGCGTGAGCAGGCCCGTCGGTTGGAAGAAATCGAGGCGAACCGTCTCCAGGCTGAGGCCACCGCGGCGGCCGCCCGTTCGAAGGCGGAGGAAGAAGCACGTGCGGCAGCCGACGCAGCCGAGGCGGCGAATCAGCGTGAGGCAGAGGCCGAAGCTGTTCGCCGTGAGGCCGAGGAGCGGCTGTCGATCGCGGCAAGCGCTGCTGCTGCGGCAGCGTTGCGCGCAGCGCAGGAACAAGACGCGATCGCTGCTGCGATCGCTGCTCGTGAGGCGGCTGATGCTGATGCGTTGAGGGTTCGCGGGGAGGCTGAGGCGGCGACGGCGATTGCTCAGGAGGAAATGGCGAAGGCACGCGCCGAGGCTGCCGCAGCGCGAGCCGAATCGGCCCGTTTGCGGAGCGAAGCCGAGGGCCGAAACGCCGAACAGTTGATCGCCAGCGCGAAGGCGCAGGCCGATCTCGACGGTGCACGGGCACGTGCCGAAGCGGCTCGCAGGGCGGAGGCGGATGCCGCGGCAGCGCGCCGAACGGCGGATGCTGAAGCCGAAGCGAACGCCATCCGGGCGAAGGCCGAGGCAGACGCGCAGGCGAAGACGGCGGAGGCCGAGGCGATGCGTCTCCGTGCGGAAGCCGCAGCGGCCAGGGCGCGTGCCGAAGCTGAGCAGACACGTCAGCAGGCCGGAGCCGATGCCGCAGTGCGCGCAAGAGAAGAAGCGCTGCGCAGAGCATCGGCACTCGTGGCGAAACCAACACCGACAACAGTCGTATCGACAGCAGTGGGTGGGACCGTCCCCTCTGCGGCGAAACCGAAGGCCAAGTCGTCGGAGGCCCCGAAGGTCGACGCGACAGGGGGTGGCGAACAGCCCGGCGCACAGCTGCCCGGGTCCGAGAAGGCCCGCCCCGCACCGAAGAGGTCCGCGGCAAGGGATCTGAACCCCGGCGACCTCGTCTGTGGACAGTGCGGGACCGGCAACCCCCCGAGTCGAAAGTTCTGCCGCCGCTGCGGAACGACGCTCGCCGAGGCAGTGGTGGCAAAGCTCGGATTCTTCGCTCGTCTTCGCCGCAAGATCTCCCGAAAACCGAAGACGTTCGAAGCCGGGCATCGCCCGAAGGCCGGGTCCGCCGGAGCGGGCGCAGGTCTCGCGACCAGAACACGAGTCGCTTGGTTTCGTCTCAACGCGAAGCTGTTGCGTGTTGGGGCGATGCTGGGTGTGGTCGCGATGCTTGGTTTCGGCGTTGAACCGATCCGTCAGAAGCTCCGTCTTCCGAACGTTCGCCAGACCGTTCTGAACAAGGTCCGCGAGTTCGCCAAGCCGGTGTACGACCCGGTTCGGGCATCGTCGGCGAGCGCCACATCCTCGTCGCCGGATCACGCCGCCGGACTGTTGATCGACAACGGCAACAACACCTTCTGGTCGGCCGCGCCGAGCCCCACTGGAGGAGTGGGCAGCAAGGTCACGGTGAAGTTCGACAAGCCGTTCGATCTCGGGAAGATGCTGATGACCTCCGGCGTGTCGGGCAGCAGCGAACCTGGAACTGGCTTCGTGAGCCAACCTCGGCCCAGCGAGATCAGAGTGACGGTGAATGGCGATCCGGAAAACGCAAAGACCGTCGCGGTGAAGGACATCGACCAACCGCAGACCCTCGATGTGAAGGGCAAGCAGGTTTCAACGGTCGAGTTCGTGATCACGGCGGTCTATCCCGCGGCCGAGGGCAAGGGCAAAGGCGTGGCGATAACGGAGATGGAGTTCTTCCAGAAGCGCAAGCTCGGTGATGACTTCGAAACGCTTGCGGCCCCGTCGCTCACGACGACGTCGACAGCTGAGGGCGGTATGTTCCTCGTCGACGACAACCTCGAGACGGCCTGGACATCGGCGCCTACAGCCGACGGTGTCGATCAGGGCTTCACGGTCACCTTTCCCGAACCGGTCGACCTCGAGCGCGTCCGCATTGCTCCCGGAAACGGCGGTTCGGACGTTGTCGCCTCACCGCGTCCGCGCGAAGTGCAACTCGTCATCGCCTGCGCGTCACGATGTGAGCCGACGAAGCAGGTGCGCTTCGACGACAAGCCGGGCTTCAAGACCGTAGGCCTCAAAGCGCGGGGCGTGACGTCGATCCAGTTCCAAGTGAGATCGGTCTATGGGACCGGCGGAGGTGTCGCATTCGCCGAAGTGCAGTTCCAGCGAAAGCGTCCGAAACCCTTATAGGACGAAGCCGGAGGTCACGGTCCCTCGTCCGCCTCTTTCCCGGATGCCGTCAGCGAGACAGTCCGGTATTTCGCATCATTCGCGTCGGGATCGGCGCCTTCGGCCTTGGCGTTGAGACTGCCGCGCCCCTTCGCCTGCGCATCGTCCATGTTCATGACGGGACCGGGGCATCCGACCGTAGTGACCTCGCACGACACGCCGTTCAGCTCGGCAAGGTAGCCGTTCAGAAGCTCCTTCACGACGTCAGCACGCGTCTGCGAGAGCTGCTGATTGAGGTTGTCGGCGATTTGGCCTTTCTTGGGATGTCGCCAGCGTGGACTCGAGGACCCGACGATGTCGACTTTCAACGTGCCGCCCGGATTCTTCTGGGCCCACGCGTTGATGAATGCGGCGAATTTCGGAAGGACGACGGTCTGATCGTTGCCGATCGGGAACGAATTGCCCGTGTCGAACGTGAGCACGGTCGCTCCGATCACCATGAATTGCTTGCCGGGCTTGTCCGGAGCGACGAGGCCGTTCTTCTGGGCGATCTCTTTGGCCTTTTCCATGGCGGGTGTTTCGACGGTCACCTTGCCGACGTCGTCGCCGCCGACCATCTTCCCCTTCTCGAGATCCACGCCGGCACCCACCCCGACGCCCAGCTCTCCGCTTGCTTCGGTGGCGACCGTTTGTCCCTCCATCAGGTTGAACAACTGAGGACCGTGTTTGTCCGACGTCACGCGAACCACCTCGAGGAGCTTTGCCTCGAACTTCAGTCCGGCCTGCGCCCCACCGGCGACCTTGGTGACGGTGAAGTCGGTCTCCCAATCCGACGGTTCCCAGTAGCTCACCGTGGAGATCGAACCACTGCCATCGAGGCCGACAGCGCCGACGCTCGCCAGTTCCTTCCCTCCCTTGATCTTCGCTTCGGCACCCGGACCGAGACTGGCCACGAGGCTGCGCATGTTGAGCGGCTTGTTGTATTTCATGCCGAAGTCGTTCTCGTAGAAGATGCCGGCCGACCGGTAGGTGTAACCGACGCCGATACCGATCTTGCCCTTGACGCCGATCGAGTAGCCGATCTTCAGGGTGTAGCGGTGGTTGAGCAGCTTTGCGGTGGCACCGAATGCACCGGCCAGCGCAATCGAGTCACCTTTCGATGATGTCCCGGTCCCGATCGCAAAGCTGCACATCTCGGTGAGCAGTTGCTTGTTGTTGCCGGCCACCCTGCGTCGGAGGGTTCGTTGAATGCGGGCATCGGTCCAGTCAAAGCCCAACGCCCGGATCTTCGTCTTGAACTCGGTCATGGCCTCGAAAGCGGCGCCACCGGGTACCGGACCCGAAAGCTTCGATCGCCACGACGTCCACTGCGTGCATTCCGACTCGACCACCGAGCACAGGTTGTCGATCGCTGGATTGATCGGCATCAGGTCGACGACGTCCTGCAGTTCCTGGGGCGTGGCCCGTTGGACTGTTGTTCGCTGCGCCGGGGACCGCTGGAGTGTTGCCACGGCACGTCCACGGCTAGAGCCTTCGACGGAGCGCAGAAGTTTGGTCACTTCGCGGTTCCCGATCGACCGTTGTAGATCCGTGACCGTCGAGGAGTCGAACAGCGCCGCCGACCGTCCTCTTCGAGCACCACGAAACGTCGTGCTCGAACCTCGCAGCTGACCCGCTGACTCCGGTTTCGCCTGCGGTGCCGGTGTTTCCGCCGCAGGTTGGGGCGAATGGGAAACCAAATCAGGCCTTCTTCACGAAACCTGTCAGTGTCGCGGCCGCCTTGCAAGCGCCGGCCGGCTCGGCGTTCTTGCATTCCACTTCGACCTTCAACTCCTGGCCTTTGAACACGTAGGGAGCGACGAAGTGGAAGTCGAGGTCACGGAAGTTCTCGAGGGCGGATTCGAGAAGGACATCGTCGCCACGTTTGATGCGGAGAAGGCCGACATCACCTTTCGGGTTCTGCAGGACGATGTCGGTGAGGTTGAACTGGGTTTTCTCGTCCGGCGCAGGGGCCCACGTTCCGCTGGCCGTTGCGCCGGGAGCGGCCTCGACCTCGAGTCGCTTGTCGGCGCTCACGCCACCGCGCCCGTCGTCGCCGCCACCGGAACCGTCGTCGGAAGCGCCGGCATCGGCCGGCTTGGTCGTCTTGGTGGCTCCGCCGGAGTCGGCTTCGTCGCCACTGCCCGCTGGCTTGGCGGGCGCGGCGCCGAGCGCTTCCGCGGTCTGCTTCGCGGCGTCGGACGCAGCTTCTTGGACGTTCGCCTTCGCCGCTTCGCGGGCGGTGGAACGGATGACGGGCTTGAAGGCAAGCTGCCAGAGCAGGAACAGGGCGAGAAGGCCCAGCAGGAGAAGCATCAGCAGGCGTAGCAGCCAACGCGGAAGTACCGGCCGTTGGATGAACATGCCGTCAGCCTGGAGGGTGCCCACGCCCGTCGTCTTCGCCTGGACCTTGAACGGGATGGTCTTCTCCGGGCCGCGGAGGAATCGCTTGACCGGCTTGATGTTGACTCGGGCGAAGTTCGCCTTGCCCGGATCGACCACCAGACCCGGAGGGTCGAGTTCGAACGTGAGAAGGCCGTCGGCGTCGGATGCGGAGAGCGACGCGTCGAGCCGAGCGTTTCCGCGGTTGTCGATCGCCAGTTCGGTGTGGCCGGAGCGCGATCCGTGCGACGTGCGCGGCACGAGTTCTGCGTAGACGTCATCGAACGATCCGATCGAGAGGACGGCTTCCTCAACGGTTGAACCGTCGGGATCCTCTTTCGACGTCACCTTGACGGCAACGTCGATGTCGCCGGTCGCCACCCGCGAATCGAGCGGCACCGCGAAGGTGATCTCGGCGGTTCCTTCCGCGCCCGGGAACAGCGGAATCACCGGAGGTGTCACGGTCGCCCACAGGGCCGCCGCGCCAAGAACCGAGAGGGTGAATTCATCAACGACGGAGCCGGTGTTGCGCACCGTCACGAGGAGAGAACCACGTCCACCGGGGACGATCTCGAGTCGGGTCGCTGAGAGGGACGCGCTAGCAGACATCCCATGAGCGTAGGCCCGCTCGTTCACCTGGCCTGGGGTTCGGGCGCGTACCACGGGGCAGATCGGATTGCCCCTTCGTGAAACGATGAATCGATCGGGGCAGCCGTTAAGCCCTGGAAAAGTGCCCGTAAAGCGGATGCCGGCATGCTTCAGATACGACCGGCCGAAACGGAACGTCCGGTCCTTCTCGAGGAGCGAAACGATGATCGAACGTATCCCGGTGTATGTGTTTGCCCATGATCCGGTACTCCAAGCCGGCGTGACCGCCCAACTTCGCGGACAGCCCGACGTCTATGTGGTGGACGACAGCCTTCCCGACAACTCACGGGTGGCGATCGTGGTTTGCGACTCGATCGACGCTGCGACCACCACGGTCATCCGGGCTATCCAGCGCAACGGCGTCCCGAGGGTGGTGGCCGTTGTGGCGAATCTGGACTCGAACGGTGTTCTCGCCGCCATCGAAGCTGGATCGTGCGGACTTCTGCGACGCGGCGAAGCAACGACCCACGCGCTCGTTCAGGCTGTTCGGGCAGCGGCCAACGGCGACGGCACCCTCCCCGGCGATCTCCTCGGTGGGCTTCTCAAGCAGGTCGCCAACCTTCAGCAACAGGTGCTCAATCCGCGCGGTCTGTCGTTCTCGGGTCTCAGCGAGCGTGAAGCAGAGATCCTGCGGCTCGTGGCCGATGGCCTCGACACCGCAGAGATCGCCGCAACGCTCTGCTACTCGCAACGCACCATCAAGAACGTTCTTCACGACATGACAGCCCGCTTCAACCTCCGCAATCGCTCGCACGCCGTTGCTTACGCAGTCCGGCAGGGTCTGATCTAGCGACTGCCCCGCATCGGCAGATCCCGTCCGATTGGGACGGAGCCATGGCCGAAGCGGGGAGGTGTTCCCTTTGCTAGGTTCACCGGGATCCGGTCACCAGGGCAGAGTCAACGTCGGGCTGCGACGTGAAACTGGGGTTCGGTAGGGCAGGACGGTGTCCATGGTCTACCAAAATGCGTTGGGGCTGAGTCCGGGAACCTCGGAACCGGCGCCGTCGAACGGTCTCGTACGACCGCGTCTACTCGGTCAACTCGATTCCCTCGAGCGGAAGACGGTGGGTCTCGTCGTCGCCCCAGCCGGGTCGGGGAAGTCAACCCTGATCCGACAATTCGCGTTCTTGCGCACGTCGTCGTCGCAGGTATTGCAGCTGAGCCCCGCCGATGTCAGGCCGGGGGTCTTCTTGGCCTCGCTGCTCCGCCGTTGCGGACCTGCCGAGCGACATATTGAGTCCGGGAGAACCGATGAGGCGCTTGCGCAGGACATCGTCGATGCCCTGACGATTGCCGCTGGACGCGCCGATCAGTTTCTGATCGTGGACGACCTGCATGTCATCGAAGACACCCCGGCGTTGGCCCTGTTCGGCGAGATCCTGGCCCGGCTGCCTCGGAACATTCGAACGCTCATTGGGTCGAGGTGCGTTCCCGGCATCGATCTGACCCGATTTCGTCTCGACGAAGCCATCGTGGAAGTCGGGGCCGACGACCTGCGATTCCGATCCTGGGAAATGGAACAGCTCTTTGCCGAGGAGTATGCGACTTGGCTTCCGCCGAAGGAGCTGAGCCGTCTGGCCCGAGCCACCGATGGATGGGCCGCGGGGCTGAAGCTGTTTCATCTGGCCACGGTCGATCGAACCGATGCCGAACGCAATGTCGAACTCGAGCGACTGTGTTCGAGTCGCAGCCACACGGTGCGGGACTATCTGACAAGAAACGTCCTTTCCAGCCTTTCGCCCGATACGAGGGCATTCATGATCCGCACCAGCGTGCTCGGATTGTTGACGCCGCGCACGTGTGATGCATTGCTCGGAAGTGGTGCAGTCGCCATGAAGGTCGGTGATCCGACGGCAGCCGGATCTTTGCGAAGCGCGGCGATTCTTGACGAACTCGATCGTCGTCAGCTCTTCACCGAACGTCGTGAGAGCGGCTACCGATATCACGAAGTGCTGAGAGGTCATCTCGAAGCACTGCTCGCAGAAGAACTCAGCGCCGACGAACTACGCCGATGGTATGCCACCGCGGCGCACGTGCTCGAGGAGAACCACTCGCCCGGGGATGCCATTCGCGCGTTCGTCTGCGCGGGAGACGTCGACGGGGCCCTTCGAAACCTCGGCGAAGCGGGCTCGTTGGTTGGTCGTGAAACAGGGTGGATCGAGCGACTGCCTGCAGGACTTGTTGAACACGACCCGTGGGTGGCCCTTGTGCGAGCCCGTCATCTTGTCGCCGAAGGCCACCCCGAGCAAGGCCTTCATGCGTATCAGGCATTGATCGACCGTGCCCGAACGACCGACGCCGGCCAGATCGCCGCGCGGGAGATGGGGGAACTCCGTCGCTGGATCGACGCCACCGAGCAGCCCCCCGATCCCGGCAGTTGGCTGTCCCTACTCCGAAGCGCGTTGCGACGTGATCCCGACAACGCCCGTTTGGCCTGCGCCCGGATCCCCGGCGTGGAATCACTCGTTGCCGTCGGCCTGATAGCTCTTCTCGATGGCAACTTTGTCGCTGCGCGGTCTGCGTTTGCCGGTGCCGTGACCGATGGGCTGCTCGGCGAGGTGGTTTCCGTGGGTCGAGCCATTACCCAATGGATGGTCACGGGCCGCGATCCCTCGCCGGTGATCGTCCGGATTCGAGACCGGGCAGACCGCGAATCCAACCAGTGGATGGCCCGGATGCTCAGCGCGATCTTGCTGGCGTTCCCCGAGCCGAGCCACGAACCGTTCAACGTCCAGTTCTCCGAGATCACCAAACCGGCGGCCGACGCTGGTGACCGGTGGAGTCCCGCAGTGGGCAAGCTCTTTGCCGGACTCGGCTACGCGCTCGCGACCGACAGCGTTCTTACCTACGAAGATGCCGTTGGCCTCCTGACCGAAGCGGCGCGCGACTTCGACGACCTCGGTGCGAACGTTCTCGGCGCGTGGGCCGAAATGGCGAAGCTCTCCGTGCAGATTGATGCCTCGATGTCCGCCGAGACGTCGACCACTACGAGCACACTCGACCGACACACACCCGACCGATCTGAGATCGCGCGAGTGTTGGCCAAGGTCGAGCAGGTCGGTGCCACACTTCCCTGCAGGGTGCTTTGGCGGATCTCCGACCTCACCTCCTCGCCGCCTCCATCGAGCACCTGGTCCGGTGGTCTGGCGGATTGGATGCGATCAGCGCCGAGCCAGAGGCCGGTATCGCCGGACTCGGCCCCAACCCGGGGGGTGCCCGGATCGACGGCTGCGGCGAGACCCAGCGAAGTTCGCGTCTTCGGTGGCTTCCATCTCGTGCTCGATGGCGAGGTGATCGACTGCCACAGTCTCAAGCCTCGGGCCCGCTCGGTCCTGCGGATCCTCGTTGTCAGGAGCGGCGAGTGGGTGCACCGTGACGAATTGCTCGACGCACTTTGGTCGGAGACCTTGACGACGAGTTCGATCAACAGTCTCCATGTGTGTCTCACCGCGGTTCGGCGCGCCCTCGGGCGCCACAGTGCCTTGCTGCGACGTGAAGGGGAGGCGTACCGCTTCGACGAACTGCAGAATCATGATCTTCACCGTTTCGTCGCCGCGGTGAAGCAAGCTGACGCCGCTCGGCGCAGTGGCGCACTCGACCGGGCCCTGCTACTGATCGGAAGCGCAATCGCCAATCGTGGCGACCTGCTCCCCGACGAGGGATCGCCGGATTGGTTGGTGGCCGAGCGCACTGCGCTCACCGGTCTCGTCGTTCGAACATGTTCCGCGATCGCGGCCGATGCGCTCCGCGACAAGAACAATTCCGGGGCGGTGATGGCCGCAGAACTCGGTCTCGCGAGCGACCCCTACAACGATGAGCTGTGGAACTCGCTGCGAAAGGGACTTGAGCGCTCAGGCCGTGTCGCCGAAGCCGCTCGGGTCCAGCAGGGCTATGAGCACATGCTGGGCGACCTCGGTCTGCTTCCCCCACCCGTTGCCCCGATGAGCGAATGGTCCTACTCCCTCCCCCTTTGAACGCATTCCATGGAGCGTCGAGCGGCGACGCGGGAGTGAACTCAACCGCCGATGATCACCGTGAGACACCCAACGGTGATCGAGTTCGGGGGCCCGAGCGCCTCGATCAACTGGTCCCCCTGACGGGCGGCCGGTAGCCCACCGATCTTCACGGTTGTCGAACCCTGCGGCACCATGCCCGGGCCATGCGGAGGAAGAGGAAGGGGGACCGGGCACGTATGCAGATCGGGCGGCCCGCCGGGTCCTCCGCCGGCCGCCATCGCGGACATCATTGCCGCCGACATCGCGGCGGCGGCGGCAGCTTTGGTGGCTTCCTCGGCCGCCTTGGCCGCCGGCAGGCCAGGTGTACCGGCCGCGGCGACTGTGGCAAGTTCTGCCGACTTGATCGCGACGTCCCAGGTCGTCTTCTGGGCGTTGACCGACGCCATCACGGCAGGGTTTCCGATCGCCCGCCACGCAGGCAGGTTCGCGATCATCACGGTCGGGCAACCGGTCCCGAGAAGCGGGGGCCCGTGGCCCGTTGGGTCGCCGACTCGTGCGGCAGGAGGCATGGTGCAATCTTGCCGATAGGACACGGCCCGGACAAGGTCCTTTCGGGCAAGCCGCGAGCTCACGGTCCCCCGGGGTTGGATCGTCTTGGATCGTCGGCGGAGGTGCGTTACGTTCGGGGCCGCTCGACTTGCCACCTCACGACAGGACATCTCATGACGCAAACAGTGCTTGATCGATTCGGGTTGGCGGGTGGCGTCGCGGTCGTCACGGGCGCAGGACGCGGAATCGGTGAGGGAATCGCCCTCGCGCTCGCTGAAGCGGGGTGCGATGTCGTGCTCACGGCCCGACGCGAACACGAGATCAACGCCGTCGCCGAAGCAGTTCGAAAGCTCGGGAGACGGGCGCTGGCGATTGCCGGCGACATCACCGATGGCGCGTTTGTGGACAGTCTTGCGGAACGAGCGAAGGCCGAGATGGGTCGCGTCACCCTATGGGTGAGCAACGCCGGTGGCGCTGATGACCGCACGCCCCGTCACCTTGCCGACATGCCGGATGCGCAGTGGGACTACCAACTCGATGTCAACCTCCGTGCGGTGTTCACCGGGGCGCGCGCCGCCGTCCGGGTGATCGAAGACGGTGGATCGGTCATCAACATCTCGTCGACCGCGGCCCTGAAAGGCTCGCCCAACAACGGTCCGTATTCCGTCGCGAAGGCCGGTGTCGACAGCCTCACCCGCACGCTCGCGCTCGAGTTGGCACCTCGCCGGGTTCGGGTCAACGGTGTTGCTCCGGGGCCGGTGCCGACCGAGGTGTTCATGGAGTTCGTCGGCGTGACCGAGAAGGATCTTCCGAAGCTGACGGAGCGCCTCGGCATCCCGCTCGGACGACTCGGCACTCCCGACGACGTCGCCAACGCCGTCGTGTTCCTGGCCTCGCCCGCTGCCTCGTGGATCACCGGACAGACGCTTGTCGTCAACGGCGGTGGAACCAGGTAGCGATCAGCCGGGCGGCGGGGGAGTTCCCGTCGGGGCGGCACGCCTGCTCGGAACTGTGGTCGACTATGCCCGATCAAACGAAGAGGAGTCTGTGATGGCGACGACCGACCCAGCACACACGTCCACTTCCGCTGGAGCGCTCGACTGGTCGCCTCCCGGACCTGGACAATGGTCCCTTGACCGCTCGCACTACCCCGGGGGGACAACGCCGATCTCGCAATGGCTCATCGAGACCGGCATGGAGTCGGGTTTTCGCCGGGTCTTCGGTGAGCTCGGCGCCCCGGTCGCCGCGATATCGGGCCGATTCGTGCACGGCTTCATGTACACCCGAACAGTCCCGTTGATCGGGGCGAACCGGAGCGCCACCAAGCTCCCGCCGGCATGGCTCCTCAAGGTTGTATCGCGAGTCCATCCCGAGTTCCGGCGCCGCACGCGACTGGCGGCGACGGTGCTCGCCAAACCTCCGGGACCGGCGGTCGTCAGGCGGTGGAACGAAGAACTGAAGCCGTCGATCACACGTCGCAATCGCGAGTTCGCCGCCGTCGATCGGCCGACGCTCTCCGATGCCGACCTGGCGTCCCACTGCCGTTCGTTGCTGGACCATCTCCACTCGATGGCGGACCTGCACTTCTGGCTGCACGGCTACGACCTCGGCCCGGTCGCCCGTTACATCGCGTTCACCATCGCCCAGGGGATCCCCACGTCGGAGGCGGTGACTGCCCTCTCGGGTGCGTCACCGTCGACCATGCGACCGCGTGTGCAGCTGTCGGCGATCCGCAAGGCGATCGGCGATGCCCGACCTTCGACGCTCGCCGAGCTCCGCGCTGTGTCGTCCTCGGTCGGAGCGCTCGTCGACGAGTACCTCGTCGAGCACGGTGCGACGCTCGTGACGGGCTACGACCTGTATGGCCTCACCCTGTCGGAGCTGCCCGAGACGCTGTTCGAGTCGATCATGAGTGCGCCCGCTCGCGTCGAGGGCGATGCCGCCGCGGAGTCGGCCTTGCAGGCCGCTCAACAGCTGCGAGCGAAGGTTCCCGAGCCCCTTCGCCCCGACTTCGACGACCGCCTGCGCGACGCTCGCGAGGTCATGGACATGCGCGACGACAACGGCCCTACCGTGTTCGAGCGTCCGGCTGGTTTGCTCCGTCTGGCGTTGCTCGAGGTCGGTCGGCGGCTCACTGCACGCGGGCTCGTCGATCGTGCCGAGCACGCCATCGAGTTGGCGCACGACGAAGTCGTCCCCCTGCTGCTCGACGGCCGCGGCCCCACGCGAGCAGATCTTTCCCAGCGCGCTGCGGCCCGGCTTGCCGACTCGCGAAGAAGCCCTCCGCCGGTACTCGGTCCGATCGAGCCCGTCCCGCCCGCCGATCTCCTTCCCGGTCCACTCGCCGAGTTCGCCACGACGGTGCAGACGGCGATGGCGGAGATGGGCATGCTCGCCCCGGATTTGACTCGCGATCCGCTGAGCGGAACCGGCATCGGAACGGCCATCTACCGCGGGCGAGCCCGTCGGAGCGATTCGCCCGAGCAGGCCATCGAGGAGATGGACTACGGCGACGTGCTCATCGTGCGGGCCACGTCCCCGGCGTTCAACGTGGTTCTCTCGATCGCGGGAGCCGTGGTCACCGCCGACGGAGGCCCGCTCTCGCATGCGGCGGTCCTCGCCCGTGAGCTCGGCATCTCGGCGATTGTCGGAGCGCGTGGAGCCCTCGACATCCCCGACGGTGCCATGGTCGAGGTCGACCCGGTCGCCGGAGTGGTGCGCATCCTGTCGTGACACCGAGCAATGGCTCGGCCGGTCGTGGCCGGCGCCCTCGGCGGAGGCTCAGTGGTTCAGCTGTGCGTGCCCCACGAATCCCAGTGGGTCATCTCCGCTGACGGCAGTCGGTGAGCCGGCTTGAAATCATCACCGGTGTAATAGGCGACGGGGAACAGTGCCGCCTGCGTCCAGTCGTCGGGTATTCCGAGCAGCGTCGCCACGTCCTTTTCGAAGAACAGGTGAACACTCGTCCACACCGTGCCGAGCCCGCGCGCCCGCGCCGCGAGCATGAAGCTCCACGCCGCCGGCAGGATCGACCCGTATGTTGACGCCTGCGCCACCACCATGGGCACGTTCTCCACGCGGCCCTTCACGCACGGGATGACGAACACCGGGACCTGCTCCAGGACCGTGCCGAGATATGCCGCCGACTCCATCACCTTGGGCATCACGTGTTCGCGTGGGTCGCCCTCGGCAAGGGGCGGCGGGTAACCGGACCCCGCCATCAGCTCGCCGGCCTTGCGGTAGTAGCCGGCAATGGCCGCCCGCTTTGCCGGGTCGGTCACGACGACGAACGCCCAATTCTGGGCGTTGGTTCCCGTCGGCGCCTGCATGGCGATGTCGATGCATTCGGCGATCAGTTCGGGGGGAACCGGGCGGGTGAGATCGAGACGTTTGCGTACGGATCGGGTGGTGGTCAGGAGTTTGTCGGCAGCAACACGATCGATCGTCATCCCCGCACACTAGCGATGGCGACGTCGCGGTGCGCAGGTGGGTTGCGGTCCCGCGGACCCTTCGCAGTTCCCGTCTCTGAGGAATATCATGCGCGCGTAACAATTGGAAGGCACTCGTGCGAAACGAGAGGGTGAGCCGTTAACGTTCCTCCATGGACGAGCTGGAGGACGGCGGCGATCGCACATCGATCTGGCGTGAACATCGACTGTACGACCCCGCATTGAGCGGTGCCGCCGAACGGCTGGACCTCTTGCGATGGATCGAGGAGCAGGGCGCCACACTGCCGCAGATGGTCGCGGCGCGTGAGGCGGGGCAGCTCGTCTCTCTCGGGGGCGATCTGCGGCTGAGGCCGGGACCGCGTCGTACCGTGGAGGAGACTGCTCTTGCGTCGGGGCTGAGCGTCGAATTGGTGAAGCGGATTCGACGCGCCGGCGGTTTCCCTGACACCCTCGAGGGCGAGCCCGTCTACACCGAGGCCGATCTGGCCATGTTCCGAACGTTCACGATGGCCGGGGCGTTCTTCAGCCCCGAGGAGCTGTTGCACTTCGTGCGGGTGGTCGGAGGATCGTTGCGGCGGATCGCAGAAGCTGCGAGTGAGATGTTCATGCGTGATGTCGAGGCAGGGTTGAGCGAGAAGGGCACCGAACTCGAGCGGGCACAAGCCAATCTGGTCGCCATCGAGTTGGTGCAGGAGGCGGTTGGCATCTTCGATCCGATGTTCCGCGCGCATCTCGAGTTCGGCACGCAATCGACCAGGCGAGCGCGCCTTGGTACGACGGACTACGCAACAACGCCGCTCACCGTCGGGTTCGTCGATCTCAATGGCTTCACGGCCCGTTCCGCAACGATGAGCGCATCGGAGTTGTTAGCTCTCCTTGTCGAGTTCGAAGCGGCCGCGGTCGACCTGGTCAGCGAGCACGGTGGCCGGCTGGTGAAGTTGATCGGCGATGAGGTGATGTTCAGCACCGTTGACAGCGCAGCGGCATGCCGGATCGGATCCGAGCTCATCACCCGCGCCGGCACATGGGGGTCGAGTGCGCGCGGCGGCGTGGCTCACGGACTGGTCATCACGAGCGGGGGAGACATCTACGGCGACACCGCCAATCTCGCCTCGCGTATCGCCGACATCGCCGTACCCGGGGAACTTCTGGTCAACTCCGCCGTCACAACCCGTGTCGCCGGGCTGGCCTTCGAACCGGCCGGGCGCCGTCAGCTCAAAGGCTTCGCCGAAGCCGTGCCGCTGTGGAGTCTTGCGGTGGGTTGAAGTGGCGCAGCCCCGCTGGCCAGGGTTCCTCCGCGAGCGCCGTCGTGGTTCATGTCAGCGCGACATCTGTTGCAGAGTCACCGTCGGTAGGAGAGCACCGTCGCCATTCCTGATTCCAGGTGATACGTGTTGTGGCAGTGCAGCATCCATTGACCGGGGTTGTCGGCTTCGATGTCGATCTCGACGGCGCTCATCGAGGGAACGTTGACCGTGTCCTTGCGTGATGAGCCCACGACCTGGAACGTGTGGCCGTGCAGGTGGATCGGGTGGAACATCATCGTGTCGTTCAAGATCCGCAGCCGCAATCGCTCACCCTGACGGATCACGATCGGCGCGCTGTCCGGAAAGGAGCGGCCGTTGATCCCGTGGGTGTAGCCCGACATCTTCGCCGTCAGGGCAATCGTGGCGGTGCGGGTCGGCTTGCGGTCGGGAAGGCGTGCCGCGTCGGTGGGTTGGAGGTCGCGGTAGGCGAGCGTTCGACCGTCGAGTGCACTCGGTCGGGATCCAGGCGCGGGTGATTTCGCGGTCGTGGTGGTGCGTAGGACCGCTTCGCCGGCCGGGTCGGTCTTGCCCTCCGGAACGGCGACGATCGCGAAGGCACCCGACTTGACGGTCACGACAACGTCGTAGCGTTCACCCATACCCAACAGGACCGTGTCGACCACGACCGGTTTGACCGGGAAGCCGTCCGCGTGGGTGACCGTCAGTTTGTGATCTGCGACGGCGACCCGGTACGCAGTGTCGGACCCGGCGTTGATGAGCCGGATGCGGACCCGTTGTCCCGGTTTCGCCGTCACCGTGTCGCGCTCGTTCGGTCCGCGTCCGTTGATGACGTGCAGCGGGTACGTGACGTCGCCGGTGAGGCCGGACCCTGAACCGCCCATCATGTTGCCCATGTTGACCATGTTGCCCATGCCGTTCATTTGGTGGCCGGAGTGGCCGCCACCCGTCTCGAGCTCGGCGAGGACTTGTTCCTGGGTGCGGCCGTAACCGTCGAGCCAGTCGTCGAGCATCAGGGTCGCATCCACATCGACGTCGACAGGGTCGTTCGGGTCTTCGATGATCAGCGGCGCATAAAGCCCCTTGTCCAGCTCGAGACCCATGTGCGGGTGAAACCAGTACGTGCCGGCATCGGGTGCGGTGAAACGGTACGTGAACGTACGACCCGGATCGACCACTGATTGCGTGAGGCCATGGACGCCGTCCATGTCGTTGCGAAGCGCGATGCCGTGCCAGTGGAGGGTATTCGCCGATGGAAGCTTGTTCACGAACGTCGCCTCGATCAGATCGCCGACCTTCGCCCGAATACCGCCGGCACCGGGTCGGTCGCCGAACGCCCAGGTCGCGACCTCACGGCCACCAACCACCGCCTTGACGGGTGAGGCAGTCACGGTCGCCTTCACGAGACCCGCTCCGGGCCGTCGTCGTTTCCGGTCCCGGGCCTCGACTGCCGGATCGGTCGGACCGACGAGTTTCGACGACAGCGGTTTCGTGGACGTCGCTGCCAGCGCGCTAGGTCCCGTCGCGCCGATCAGCAGCAGGGCGCTGGCGCCGGTGAGAACCTCACGGCGCGACAATCGACTCGTCGAGTGTCGCGTCGTCGGTGATTCGAGATCGTCCAGATTGTGGCGGGGGTGGCGCGACACTTCAGGCCTTCAGCAGACGTTGGATGGCTTTGGTCGCTTCCGAGATCTTGACGGCACCCTCGGGGCCGCTCGTGGCGACGGCGCTGGCGACGCAGTGGTGGAGGTGCTCGTCGAGGAGGTTCACGGCAACGCTCTGCAGCGCTTTGCTGACCGAGGCCACCTGGGTGAGTACGTCGATGCAGTAGGTGTCCTCGTCGACCATCCGCTGCAGGCCGCGTACCTGGCCCTCGATGCGCCTGAGGCGGGCGAGGTGGTCGGCCTTGTTGGCTGCGTAGCCAGTTGTCATCGCGTTGTCTCCTTGACAGACGTGGGATACCCCCCTAGGGTATATGACAGGAATTTCAAACGCAAGGAGCGTCGTCGTGGCGGCCATCACATCACCGGGAAACGACAGCATGGCCTCGAGCACGGAAACGGTTCGTCTCGACATCGCCGGGATGACGTGTGCATCGTGCGCAGCGCGGATCGAGAAACGCCTCAACAAGCTCGACGGTGTCGAAGCCACGGTCAACTACGCGACGGAGCAGGCCTCCGTGAGGATGGCCACGGGTTCGGTCACGACCGAGCAACTCGTGCATGCGGTGGAGGCGATCGGCTATCAAGCCGCACCGGTCGTCACGACGCCGGCCGTCGCAGTCGCATCAAGTTCGGATGGGTCCCAACGCGGCGGCTCGCCGGGATCGGCGAAAGACGCCGACGCGGAGCGTCACGTGGCCGAGTTGCGTCAGCGGTTGCTCGTGTCGGCGGCCTTGGCGGTGCCGGTCGCGGTGATGTCGATGGTCCCGGCCGCGCAGTTCGACAACTGGCAGTGGCTTGCTCTCACACTGGCGTCGCCGGTCGTGGTGTGGGGCGGATGGCCGTTCCATCGGGCCGCATGGATGAACGCTCGCCACCGGGCGACGACGATGGACACGCTGATTTCCGTCGGCACGCTCTCGGCCTATGTCTGGTCGCTGTACGCACTGTTCTTCGGTCATGCCGGCATGGTGGGCATGAAGATGGGCTTCGAGCTGACGCTGCGCCGCGACAGCGCCGCCGGTCATCTCTATCTCGAGGTCGCGTCGGCGGTGATCGTGTTCCTCCTCGGCGGTCGCTACTTCGAGAGCAAGGCCAAGCGGCAGGCGGGTGCTGCATTGCGAGCGCTGCTCACGCTGGGTGCAAAGGAGGCGACCGTCGTCGACGCCAATGGCCTCGAAACAACGGTGTCCATCGACGCGCTGGTCGTCGGGTCACGTTTCGTGGTTCGGCCCGGCGAGAAGGTCGCGACGGACGGCGTGATCGAATCGGGCTCGTCCGCCATCGACGCGTCACTCCTGACAGGGGAGAGCGTCCCGGTCGAGGTCCGGCCTGGCGATCCTGTCACCGGTGCCACGGTGAATGTGGGCGGACGCCTGGTCGTCCGGGCAACGAGGGTCGGCTCGGACACCGCTCTCGCCCAGATGGCCCGACTCGTCGAAGAGGCGCAGACCGGAAAAGCGCCGGTGCAGCGACTGGCGGACCGGGTGTCGGCCGTGTTCGTTCCGGTCGTCATCGGCCTTGCCGCGTTGACGTTGGCGTACTGGCTGGTGCGTGGCGAAGGCGGGCAGGCAGCGTTCACCGCTGCTGTAAGTGTGCTTATTATTGCCTGCCCCTGTGCGCTCGGGCTCGCCACGCCAACTGCGTTGTTGGTTGGCACCGGCCGCGGCGCGCAGATGGGCATCGTGATCAAGGGACCGGAGATCCTGGAATCAACGCGGCGGGTCGACACCATCGTGATGGACAAGACCGGCACCGTCACCACGGGCCGGATGTCACTTGTCGACGTGATTTCCGCTCCCGGTTTCGATGCCGACGAGGTCCTCGGGCTCGTCGGTGCGGCAGAGCACGCCTCGGTGCACCCGATTGCCAAGGCGATTGCCTTGGCCGCAACCGAACGGCTAGGTGCGTTGCCGCCGGTCGAGTCGTTCGCCAACCACGAGGGTCTCGGCGTGCAGGGCGTCGTCGCCGGTCGGGCCATTGTGGCCGGTCGCCCGCGACTCCTCGCCGACTGGTCCGTTGCCATCCCCGATGTTCTGATCGCGGCACAGCGTGATGCCGAGCAATCCGGACGTACCGCGATCATGGCGGCGATCGACGGAAAGGCTGCTGCGCTGTTCACCGTGGCCGACACGGCGAAGCCGACGAGTGCCGAGGCCGTTGCCCAGTTGAAGGCGTTGGGGTTGCGGCCGATCCTGCTCACCGGTGACAACGAGACGGTCGCTCGAACGGTGGCCAATGCGGTCGGGATCGATGAAGTGATTGCCGACGTGCTCCCGGCCGACAAGGTGGCGCGGATCAAGGAGCTCCAGGCGCAAGGCCGGATCGTGGCCATGGTGGGAGACGGCGTCAACGATGCTGCGGCCCTCGCCCAGGCCGACCTCGGTCTTGCCATGGGCACCGGCAGTGATGCTGCCATCGAAGCCGCCGACCTCACCTTGGTCCGCGGTGACCTTCGCACTGCCGCCGACGCCATCCGGCTCTCTCGACGCACGCTCGCCACGATCAAGGCGAACCTGTTCTGGGCCTTCGCGTACAACGTCGCCGCCATCCCGCTTGCCGCGTTGGGCTACCTCAACCCGCTCATCGCCGGCGCGGCCATGGCCTTCTCCAGCGTCTTCGTCGTCTCCAACAGCCTGCGCCTGCGCCGCTTCGGCCGATAGCGGTCTCGTCAACCCTGTTCACCCGAGCGACTCCGTGAAGAAGACCCTCGGCGGCCAAGGTGGACGTGGTGGAACTGAGCAACCTTGCAAAGCGGCCCGTTCGGCGCGGGACACGGTGATCCAAGGAGAGAGCAGCGTTTTACGCATTCGGAGACAGCGTTTCTCGCATATCCGGGGAAGTGCGCTCTGGTCTGACTGGGGCTGCAAGCTGAGATAAGGATTGTGCCGTGGAAGTCGTCATCGTCGCCGAGCCTTCCGCCGCGGGTGCTCTCATCGCGGACCAGATCGAACACCTCGTCCGGTCGAAGCCGAACGCGGGGATCGGTCTCGCTACCGGGAGCTCCCCGCTGGAGATCTACCGCTCGCTCATCGACCGGAATCGCAGCGGCCGCGTGTCGTTCGCGGAGACGTCGATGTACATGCTCGACGAATACGTCGGCCTGCCCGAGGGCCATGACCAGTCCTACCGGGCGTTCCTTCACACAGAGCTGCTCGATCACCTCGACGTCGCTTCGGAGCGGCTCTTCGGGCCGAACGTGCATGCCGACGACCCGCGGGTCGCATGTGCTGAGTACGAGGCCCGGCTCGCGGCTTCGCCCCTCGATCTGCAGATCCTCGGAGTCGGGTCGGACGGCCATATCGGTTTCAACGAGCCGACGTCGGCGCTCAGCTCGCGGACCCGGGTCAAGACGTTGACCCGTCAGACCCGGGAGGACAACGCGCGCTTCTTCGACTCGATCGATGAAGTGCCCCACCACGTCATCACGCAAGGCATCGGCACAATCCTCGATGCCCGCCACGTTGTGCTCATCGCGTGCGGAACGGGAAAAGCATCTGCCGTCGCAAGCCTCGTGGAAGGCCCGTTGTCGGCGATGTTCCCTGCTTCCGCGCTGCAGCTGCACCCGCATGCAACGGTCGTCGTCGACGAGGCCGCGGCCGGACTGCTCCTACTGGCGGAGTATTACCGCGACGTGTACGCCAATCGACCCGCGTGGCAGAAGCTCCCGGACCCGGCGAACAACGAGGCGAAGAACGGTCTTCAATGAACGATGGGACTGCTGATCTGCCCGTGCCGATGCATGTACCGATTCGGGTGCTGTTCAACCATGTCGGCTATGCCGCCCACGGTCCCAAGCCGATCTTGGTCGAAGCACGGGCTGACGTGGGCTGGGTCGATGTCGAGGTGATCGACGTCACCACGGGAGCATGCGTTGGCGTCGTCACCCCGAGGTTCGTCGGTGGCGTTGACGGGTGGTCGCCGGGACCGTGGTGGCGTGTCGATCTCGACGCGCTCGTTCGACCCGGGCGGTATGAAGTGCGCTGGCGAACCGCAGACGGTGGGAGTGGCCAGAGCGGAACGATCACGGTTCGGGCCGAACGCGACCAGCGCTCGATGATCTCCGACATCGTGTTTTACCTGAAGGGTCAGCGATGCACCGGTGTGTACGACAAGGCCGACGCGAACGCGCCGCGCATCGATGACGGCACGCGCCGCGACGTTCACGGTGGTTGGTACGACGCTTCGGGCGACACCAGCAAGTACCTCTCGCATCTGTCGTATGCGGCGGGCATGAACCCGCAGCAGACACCGCTGGTGGTCTGGACGCTCCTTCGCTGTTGGCAGTTGTACCGGGCGGCCGGTGCCCACCCGTACTTCCTCGAACGGCTTCGTGACGAAGCCACCCACGGCGCCGATTGGCTGGTGCGGATGCACGACGCTGATGGGTACTGGAACATGACCGTGTTCGACCGCTGGTCGAAGGATCCGGAGCAACGTTGCGTTTCCACGTACCGCACGCAAGCCGGTGACCTCTACGACGGCTATCGCTGTGGTTGGCGACAGGGCGGAGGGATGGCGGTGGCGGCGTTGGCGCTCGCTTCCACCGTCGACCGTGGCGGTGAGTTTGACAGCGACCGGTACCTCAGCGCGGCTCGATCAGGGTTCCACCATCTGGTCGAGCACGGTCACCGGTACCGGACCCATGGCGCCGATGACGACCTTGACGAGAACGTGCTCGACGACACCTGTGCGCTGCTCGCCGCGTGTGAGTTGGCGCTCGTCGACGCCGACCCGGTAGCGGCGGGGGAGTTGGCGCGTCGAGTGGCATCGCTGACGGGCCGCGTGCGGAACGCCGGCGACGTGACGTGGTTGGTTGCCGATCGTGAGGAACGCCGGTCGTTCTTTCACGCCAGCGATGCCGGCTTGCCGATCGTCGCGCTCTCACGTGTCGCCGCCGCGTTTCCGGCTCTCGGTATGGCCGAGACTGCTGGCTTGGTTGCGGCACATCTGGTCGATGCGCAACTCTCGCTTGGTCTCGAGAACCCTTTCGGGTACCCGCCGCATTGGGTGATGACTCCCGACACCGGAGCGCACGCGAGGTGGTTCTTCCCGCATCGCAATCCGTCAGGCTATTGGTGGCAGGGTGAGAACGCCCGACTCGCCTCCTTGGCCGCAGCGGCATTCGGAGTGGCCAAAGGGGACCAGCGCACCGACGTTCGCGACGCGGCGTGGCGGTGGATCGACTGGATCCTCGGTGCCAACCCGTTCGACGTGTGCATGCTTCAGGGTCGTGGGCGCAACAACCCGGTCTACGTGCCACCGTTCGACAACGCCCCCGGCGGTGTCGCCAACGGCGTCACGGCCGGTTTCGAGAACGAGGACGACGTTGCGTTCGCACCCGATCCGTGGGCCGACGATCCGCTCCAGAACTGGCGATGGGGCGAGCAATGGATGCCGCACGCAGCCTGGCTGATGTATGCCCTCGCCCTGTCCGATACGGGCGGTGCCGCCTGAGGGACGACAGCGCCGCCTCAGGAGTTGGCCGCGTGGGGAATTCTTGCGGGGGCGGGCCAGTTCGCCGCGCGCGTAGACGGCGAGTCCGACTATGAAACAGGGGACTGCAGCTTGCTGTGCAGCCGACTAGGTGGATGAGCGCGATGCCGCTCAACACAACGACGGTGACGGCTGGGCGGACCTTTCGTACATCGTCGCTGGTGTCGCCGGGTGCTCTGCCGTACCGTTGAGGCTGCCTCAGTGTTGGCTGTTCTTTGAGACCGAGAGTCCATCAGCCCAGGGGCAGTCGCACGACGAAACGTGCGCCTCCAGTACTCGGATCGATTCGGACCGTCCCGGAGTGGGAGTCAACGATTTCGCGCACGATCGACAATCCCAGCCCTGACCCGCCCGAATGCCGGCTCCTGGAATCGTCGAGCCGTGCGAAGCGGTCAAAGACGCGTTCACGGTCGGCGGGTTCGATGCCTGGGCCATCATCTTGGACCGCAAACATCGCGATTCCTTCCTCTTTCCGAAGTTCCACCAGCACCCGAGATGTTGCATAGCGCGACGCGTTCTCGAGGAGGTTGCGGGCGACACGGGCGAGCTGAGAGGCGTCCCCCCTCACCTCGACAGGAGCGACCGCGTTCAGGTCGATCCGCCCATTCGATCGCGGCTGCAGTCTTCGGGCTTCGGATCGAACGATGTCGTCGAGGTCTACGGCGGCGCAGTGCGTCAGCTTCAGACCGCTATCGGACTTCGCGAGGAACAACAGATCGGAGATCAACGTCGTCATCCGACGGTTATCGTCTACCAAAGAGACTGCGAGTCCCTCCCACTGGACAGATGTTGGGTGCGCGATCGCCACCTCCAAGTCGGCCAGGCTGGCAGCCAATGGGCTCTGAAGCTCGTGCGAGGCATCTGCGACGAAACGGCGTTGACGTTCCGACGAATCCTGAAGACGCTCGAGCATGAGGTTCATACTTCGCGCTAACCGCCCGATCTCGTCATCGACAGGTGGTTCCGGGATCCGACGGGAAAGGTCTCCACCTCCGATCTCCGACACCTTTCGTTGTAGAACGTCGACGGGGCGCAGCGCCGCTCCGACGAGGAACCAACTAACTACCGCCACGATCAACAGAAGGAGCGGGAACGAGATCTCCAAGATCTTCTTGACCGATGAGACGTTTTCGTTCACCCTGTCCAAGCTGAGAGCTACATACACCGCTATCGGCCCGGTTGGCGTCTGGGCGCCGAAGGCCACAACGTGAAACGGGTCGTCCTTCTGATCCCCGGTAATGGGCAGATCGTTCCGTGATTCTGCCAGGAAATCGCCCAGGACCGGCTGTAGTGTCGAAATCCGCGAGCCGGGCACGACTTGCGCGCTCGCGGCGACGCTTTCACCTTTGCCGTTCACCACTTGGATCACTGCACCCTTTTCGCCCGAGTCCGGAAGAGCAAGGGGCAGCTCGGTCTTCTGCGTGAGTAGTGCGACTTCTTCCGCCCGTGTTCTTGCTGAATTGGACACGTCGTTCTGCAGGGCCCGATGCATAAGCGCCAACAGCAGAAGCGCAGTCACCAAGAGCGCTACCGCGACGACAAACGTGGCCGCCGACGCCATCTTCATCCGGATTGTCGTGGGCTTCATCCTCACTGGTGGAGTCACCCGCCATCGGGGTCAAGGCGATACCCAACGAGACGCAGTGTCTGGATACTGGAGCGAGAAAACGGCGCGTCGATCTTCTTGCGGAGGTACCCGACGTACACCTCGACGATGTTCGGGTCCATGTCATATGAGTCGTTCCAAACGTGCTCAAGAATCTCAATCTTCGAAAGCACCTCGCCGGGGCGCGACATGAAGAACTCGAGAAGGGCAAACTGCTGCGGTGTGAGTTCGATCTCCACCTCGCCTCTCCAACAGCGGTGTCGGGCTGGGTCCAGTCGAAGATCGCCGACGCTACGGATGGCAGGACGAACCCGACTGGTACGCCTGATCAGCGCCCGGAGATGCGCGACAAGAACAACATAGGAAAAGGGCTTCGTGAGGAAATCATCGGCGCCGGTGTCGAGCGCCTCGGCGTGGTCGTGCTCACCGTGCTTCGCCGTAAGCATCAAGATGGGGGTCCATACTGATGCCTCTCGCAGTTCCGCACACACCTGATAGCCGTTGCGTTTCGGTAACATGATGTCGAGGATGATTGCGTCGTAGTCGTTCTCCAGAGCAAGCAACAGCCCCGATTCACCGTCGTGCGCAGTGTCCACGACGAAACCTTCACGAAGCAGACCGCGCTTCATCGCGGCAACGAGGCGCTCCTCATCATCGACCAACAGGACGCGCACGTCGTCGAGTCTTGCATGCGAGTGCCGTCGTCACCCGCACCGCCCTGACCTACTTCCGCATGACCGCAGGTTCGGCCGTGGAGTGGACCAGCGCCCTCGTCTCGAGCTCTAGCGAACCCATCGATGCAGCTTCGAGCTTCTCGGGTGACAGCTCCTCGGTCCTCACCAGTACGAGCGTTTCCTGTCCCGAATCAGTTCCATCAAAGCCGACCCGAACCACCCCAAGTCCTGGAGCGTAGTACTTGAGCTGTTTCGCCGTTGGTACGTCCTCGTCGTACTCCTCGACGAGCAGAACGCCCTTATACGTTCCGGTAGGAACCGTCGTCTCCTCGGTCGCGCTGAGCACGCGGGCGCGATCATTCCAGAAGTAGGGCGGAGGGGCGAACCCCTCGGACCAATCCGGCGTATTCGGTTTGGGATCAGCCTTCATCATGATGCCGGCCACAGCACCTTTCGGGTTGCCGGGAAACCACGTTCGGCCGGCGGTGTATTCCCCGCTCTCCCATAGCTCACTGTACTGACCCAAGTGCCAGACATTGCCCGCTTTGTCCTGCGCAAAATATGTCAGTTCGTCTTCCTCGAGTTCTCCGTCCGAAAAGTCCCTCTCCCAGATCACAACAGTATTGACTCCGTTGATCTTCTTGGTCAAATTTGTGACGACACTCGTCACCCGATGCTTCAGAGTCTTTCCGTCTTCGACGGTGGAGCCCTCGTATTCGTTACGCGTACCCGGTTTCAACGGAAAGTGTTTGTTGTCGATGGTGATGGAGTTCTCATCGAAGTTCGAGATCTGGAAATCTTCACGGGTGTATACCGTCGGTGCGGCCGCCACGGTAGCAGTCGAGGCCGCGAGGGTGCTGACCACTGCCGGAACCGTAGCTTCTGCCTCCGAATCGGCGGAGGAAGAACATGCGCTGCCGTAGGCAATGATCGCCAGCAGAACCATCACGCGGGCTGCACGCTGGCTTTTCCCGGCGCGCGCTCGAAAGCTTCGGTTGGTTTCTCTAGACATTCGTGGTTCTTCTCCTTGTTTTGACAGGTAGTACGTTCAGTTTGTTCACACGTGCTTCGCTTCGGTTTGCAAGACCGCAGCATTTCGACCGATCTTGTTCCGCCCGAAACGCAAGTAGATAGAAGGAACTATGAACAGGTTCAGCAACGTCGCGACAACAAGCCCACCCAGGATCACAATCGCCATCGGATATTCAATTTCCTGACCGGGAATGTTGCCGGAGAGGATCAGCGGGATCAGCGCAAGCCCGGTCGTCAAGGCGGTCATCAAGATGGGTGCCAACCGCTCTACGGCACCGCGGACGGCTAGGTGTGGTCCGAAGACCTCACCCTCGTGTTCTTCGAGATGCTGGTAGTGCGAGAACAACATGATGCCGTTGCGCGCCACAATGCCCAGCACCGTGAAGAACCCCACGAGCGCCCCAAGGGAGATGATGCCACCCTTCAACCAAATCGCGACTGCTCCACCGATGAGGGCCAACGGGAGTGTCACATAGGCCAGCACCGAAAGCCGAAAGCTCTTGAGTGCCGCCATCAGCAGCATGAAGACCCCCGCCGCAGCGACCAACGCCCATGCGCGGAGGTCTTTCGACGCCGCCTTGCGTTCGGTATAGTCGCCCAGCAACTTGTACGTGTAGCCGGTCTCGAACCTGACGTTCGTCAGCTTGTCTTCGAGTTCATCGACAATTGAGCCGAGATCACGCCCGGCCACCTCCGCATCGACGTCGAGGCGACGCTGCGAATTCTCCCGCTTGATCGCGTTGTACGTCGGCGCAAGGCGAACGTCGGCGATTTCCCTCAGCGAAACGTGGGAACCGTCCGGAGTATCGAGCAACATGTTCTGGACATCGGTGACGCTGTCGCGCTGGTCGGGCGACGTCCACACATTGACGTCGAACGCCCGACCTCCACTGAAGTAGTCACCTACTTCCTCTCCAGAGATCATGGTCGAGGCGGCGCGCCTCACGTCACCTGGTTTCAGACCGTACTTCTGGGCCTTGGCCAGGTCGACCTCGACCTGAATCTGCGTCATCTTGGTGACTAGTTCTTTTTTCTCCTCTTCGACCCCGTCGATGGAGGCGAGCACCTCGACGAGTTCATCGGCCTTTTCATTCAGCTTCTCTATGTCGTCGCCGTAGAGGCGAACAACGATTGGATGCGAGGATCCAGCGAGCACCTCGCGGGTCCGTTCTTTGAGGTAGGTCTGAACATCCCGTCGCAAACCCGGATAGCGGTCCACAACATTTTGGATCTTCGCCAGTGTCTTGTCATAGTCAACCGACGGGTCAACGCTTACCCAGTTCTCACCGAAGTCGACCCCGTACACCTCGTCGGCCTGCATCGCCTGGCCGATGTGTGCGCCGAAGTTGCGCACCCCAGGGATTTTGATCAGGTCCCTGTAGGCAGCTTGAGTGATGCGTACCTCCTCGCCGATCGACGTGCCCGGCTTGGTCACCCAGTGCATGAGGAAGTCGCGCTCCTTGAAGTCGGGGAGCAGCTCCTGACCAAGTCGCGGCACGATGCCAACACCCATTCCGACGATGGTCACGATGCCCAATACTCCCGGCAGCGGCCGACGCACCACCCACGTCAGGGCCCTGGCGTACCAGCGTTGCAACACCACGACGATTGGCGAGGTGCGATGGTTGAGTTTCCCAATCGAAAGAAGGATCAGGCTCATGGCCGGCGTAACCACCAAAGCCACCGACATCGACACGATCACCGCAAGGGCGTAAGAAAAAGCGAGTGGGCGAAAGAATGCCCCGGTGAGACCCTGCAGGAAGAAGATCGGCAGCAGTGCCAGGGCCTCAATCAATGAGGCATAGACCACAGCACCGCGCACTTCCAGTGACGCATCGAGGATGATCGAGGCCGTCGACTGCCGACTCTCGGTCAAACGAGCCAGTCTTAGTCTTCGGATTATGTTCTCAATGTCGACGATTGCGTCGTCGACTATCGCGCCAAGCGCAATGACAAGCCCCGCGAGGATCATTGTATTGATTGTCGTGCCCCGCCACGCCAACACCATCATCGCGGCCATGAGCGACAACGGAATCGTAACAACACTGATGACCGCACTTCGCCAGTCGAAGAGGAACAGCAGGAGTACGAGAAGCACGAGAATAGACCCAAGGAGAAGAGAGCCCGTAAGGTTGTCTATCGATTCCCGCACGTAGCTAGCCGGGCGGAAGATAGTTGTGTCGATGTCAATCCCCGGAAGGCCCGGACGCAGTTCGTCGACGGCTGCTTCGATACCTTCGGTCACATCGAGCGTATTGCCCCAGGGCAGCTTCTCGACAATCATCATCAGACCCGGGCCGCCGTTGATCACCGCGTCTCCGAACAGCGGCTGCGCACCCTCCTTCAAAAGAGCGACGTCCTTCAATCGGAGCGGTCCCGAGGCACGTTCTTCAATGACTGCCTCGCCGAGATCGGCCGGCGTCAGGATCGGCAGTTGGTGTTCCACCTGGAGCCGCTGGTTGGCCGATTCGATGAATCCGCCTGTGCCGATGACATGACCGGCCTCGTAGCGAAGAATGCCGGCGGCCAGCGCGTTCGAAGTGACCTCCATCACCTTGTCAAGTGATACACGGTTTTCTACCAGTTTTGCCGGCTGGACCTGGACCTGGGTCATGCGGATCCGCTCGCCGTAAATCGTCACGTTGGCCACCCCCGGCACCCGCAACAACCGCGCCCGGATCTTCCAGTAGGCGAGTATCGACATGTCGATCACCGACAAGGTCTTCGATGACAATCCGATCTTCATTGCCCGGCTGGTGGCCGATAGGGGCTGAAGGATAAACGGCGGCGCGGCCCATGTGGGCAAGGTGGCGGTGATCGTGGCCAATCGCTCCTGCACATTCTGGCGCGCGTCGAACAGATCGACCTCACGATCAAAGATCAGCTCTATCGACGACAGCTGTACGACCGACTTTGATCGCATCTCTTTCAAGCCAGGAAGACCGGCCAGCACCTGCTCGAGCGGCACGGTAATGAGCGATTCAACTTCGGTCGCCGACAACCCGAACGACATCGTCTGCACTTCGACGCGCGGTGGAGCGAACTCGGGGAATACGTCGACCGGCGACTTGAGGATCTGGCCGAACCCGAAGATCATCATCGTGGCACTTAAAGCGACGACGATAAACCTGAACCGCAGGCTTTGGGACACGATCCACCGCATGGTATCGCCTACTTTCCGATGCCGGTCTCAGCACCGTACAGTTCGGCAACACCCACGACGGCAACCTTTGTCCCGATCGCGGGGCCGGAACTCAGATATGCTTTGTCGCCTTCGATCCGGTCGATTGTGAGCGCTTCCCGAATGAAGACATTCTCCCCTTTCGAGACATATGCCCATGCAAGGCCATCGGCGTCGTAGATCACCGCCCCGTACGGCACCACGGTTTCGGCCCCGCTCCCGGAGGAGACGGCGCCGGTCGCCAGCGAGATGCGTGCAGCTGCGTCTTTTGTAAGTGTGACCTGCTTCTCAGCGCTTCCGGCAATGGTGTCCACCACGGCAGGCGTGGGTTTGGCAACCTCGGCCGGGTCGTCTGAGCAACCCGCGAGAATCAATGCGACCGCTACGGCAGCGAAGACAGTGGTCCTACGCATACGTTCCTCCTAGGGAAATCATGTCGGTTTTGGCCTCATCAACGAAAAGCTGTTTGTGCCGCACATCCGGGGCCAGCCAGGAATAGAACGCAGGCACGATCCATAGACCGACCACGAGACAACTCAGCATTCCGCCGATAAGCGTTATGGCGAGTGGCGACGCGATTTCTCCGCCGGCGGAGCCGCTCAGAGCAGCGACGGGGATCAACGCTGCTGCGGACACAAGCGTGGAGATCAAGGTGGAGCTGGCCCGTTCGGCTGACGCGACCCCAATGCAAAGGGCTCGATCATCATCCGCACCCTCGAGTTCCAGTTGTTGACTCCGCCGGACGACAAAGGTGATGTTGCGTACCGCCAACCCGATGGTGCCGATGAGTCCTGCGAGGTGACCGAGCGTCAGGTCACCCCCGTCGATCACCACGACAAGCACGGCACCGACCATCGCAGCCGGGACTGTGAGCAGCATGGCGGTGGCAAGCTTCCAACTCCCACATGCGGCTTGCAGGATCAACAGGGCGATCAGCCCAGCGATTATTGCCGTGGCCCAGACCCGGCGCACGGCATTGCGATGGTCCTGATAATCCGAGATCAGCTGAGCGTGGTAGCCAAGATCGTACTCCTGCTTTCGGATGAGCTTCTCCACGTCGGACGACACCGCGTCAGTGCTACGACCGCTCACGTCCGCCACGATGTCGATGATTCGGGCCGACGCGTCACGCTCGATAACGGCCGGGGTCGCCGAAACACGGACATCGGCCACGTCCCCGAGCCTCACGGGGGTGCCAGAAGGTGTTTCGAGGAGGAGGTCTTTCACGGAGCTGACGTTCGATCGCAGCTCGGGAGTACCTACGACGATGACCTCAAACACCTTCTGGTCCTCGAAGAGGTTGCCGACTTCGATGCCTTGCAGCAGGGTTGCTGCCGCTCGACGGACATCTCCCGGGAGGATACCGGCCTTTTGGGCCTTTACCAGATCAACCTTCACCACGAGGCTTGGTTCGTTCGGGCTGATTTCGATCTTCGGATTCTTCAGACCGTTTATAAGTGAAAGCCCGGCTTTGATTTCTTCGGCTTTCGCCACGAGGCGGTCACGGTCCTCGCCGTATATCCGGACGTCGATCGCTGGCCTGCCCGGCCTTAGGACATCGTTCAGCCGCTGATCGGTGTACGTCATCACGTTGGCCCGCACACCCGGGTAATTTGCCACTGCCTTCCTCACGGCGCGAACTGACTTGTCGTAGTCCGCACCTTCATCCAGGCGAACCCACAGTTCGCCGTCGTTCACGCCAACCACTTGATCGCCCGTGATCGCCCGACCAAGGTGGCCGCCGACACGACGGACCCCCTCCACGGTCCGGAGCTCGGCATTCATCCGCGCCGCCATTTTCTGCATCGCGCCGAGCGATGTCCCCGGCGACGACTGAATGGCAACCAACAGGTCGGTCTCTTTGAAGCGCGGAACGGTATCGCTATCGAGCCGGGTCAGACCGATGACGCTGACCCCCAGCAACACGACACAACCGACAAGGGCCGGGATCTTGGCGCGGAGGCCGACAGCGTAGGTCGCATAGCGCTCACGAAAAAAGCGGGCAAGCCGCGGTTCCGGGGGCGACTGCGGTCGTATCCCGATGAGCAGCACATGCAACGCGGGCAACAACAAAGCCACCGTAATCGCGGAGGCAATCACGACCATGAGATACGAGCGGATCAGTGGAGGAACAAATGCCTCGCTCGTCAGACCGTCGATGACCAGAAGCGGGATACAGGTCACGACAGTTATCGCCAGCGCAAAGAACGCGGGGCTGCTGTGGTCGAACACGCCGGACCGGATCTTCGCCGAAAGCGTGGTGCTCTCGTCTGCGAGGCGCCAGTTGGTGTGCAATCGGCGGAACACCGAGAGGGTGGCCGACACGACGTCATCGACGACGAAGGCCAAGGCAAGCAGAAACCCTGCCACAATCATCGCGTTGACCACCGTATTGCGGAGGAGTAGCAGCAGCCCTGCGGCGGCGCCCGCGGCAACAACGGAACTCACGACCACCACTGCGCCGCGCCACGCCAACAAGACCAGGAGGATGAGGGCTCCGAGGAGTACACCGATCGCGACGGCGTTCCTCAACGCTCCGGAAGCACGTTTCACGTACTCAGCGGGTTGATAGATGTCCGTGTCGACGGTTACCTCTTTCAATCCCGGTGCAAGTAGCTCGAGTGCGTCCCCGACGTCCTCCGTAACCGCGGTGGTGGAGCGTCCGGGCGCCTTCTCGACGACAAGAAGCAGCCCAGGGCCGTCGTTGAAGACGGCTTCGCCGATCAGCGGTTGATGGTCCTCGACCACGCTGGCGACGTCGCCCAGCGTAAGGCCTTTGGCTCCCGAACCTTCCAGGGAAACTGCTGCGAGCTGTTTGGCATCGACGATCGGCGATTCGTGCTGGACCGTCAACCGCTGGTTCGGTGTTTCGATGAAACCGCCGGCTCCCGGGGTCGATGCCTCGATGTACGTGAGCGGAGACACCCACAACGCGTTGCCGGTGGACTCGATGACCGAGTCGAGCCCAACCCCCTTCGCGGCCAGCCGGGCTGGGTCGACCTGGACCTGTAACTGACGCTCGCGCTGGCCGAAAATGGCCACGTTCGCTACACCCCGGACCCCCAGGAGATTCGGGCGAAGTGTCCAGCGAGCGAGCACTCCCAGCTCAATCGGCGTGAGCGTCTTCGACGACAGACCGATCATCATCACGCGGCTCGCGGACGACTTTGGCTGGAGCATCTGGGGCGGCTTCGAAACGTTCGGTAACGCGTGCGCCTGCGTCAGACGCTCCTGGACAACCTGCCGTGCCTTGGCGATCGGAGTACCCGACTCAAATATCATCTCAATGGACGACAGCCCCGGGACTGATTTCGAACGCAGCGACTTGAGGTATGCCACGCCGTTCAGGAGGTCCTGCTCCATGGGGACGGTAATCAGCTGCTCGACCTCAGTTGCCGAGAGGCCGAGCGCCTCGGTCTGTACCTCCACTGTGGGCGGAGCGAACTCGGGCAGCACATCAGTCCGCATTTTGGGGAGCTGCCAGGCCGCCACGAGAAGCAGCACCAGGGAAAACCCGACCACCGGTCGGCGGTTGCGCGCACCCCATCCGATCAACCAGCGCATGAGCTCGCCTTTTTCATGTCGCCGTGACGGGGACGAATAGCCACGTCTGGCACCGCTCCGTACGTAGCTTCTGCCCGATAGCCCTGCAAACTCCACGCAATGATCCGTCTCATTCCGAGTGCCTTCCTGTAGGTCGAAACAACGAGCGACTGGTATGCCCTTTGGTGCAAAAGAGTGTGGCCGGAGGAGAACTGCTGTTCACGACGCGCCGTGAACGTGCAGCAAGTTAGGGATCCAGGCGAGAAGGGGAGGCGCCCGAGTGCAGGGAGGAACGGCACGTTGGGTCTCTCAGCGAGGATTCAGCACTGATTCTGTAGCGTCGGAACAGTCAATCTCGTTCGGTGGCAGCTGCCATAGAACAAGTTGTCGCAAATCCTCATCGGTTCGGAGAATTCCGGGTCTTCAAGCGTGCAGTTCGTACGCGAGAAGTCCGTAGAAGGCGATCGTACAGAGGCTACAAGTTACTGTCAACACGGTGAAAATTCTCCGGAAAAAAGACTCCGGTCTGTTAAGCGCGTCTCATCAAAGGATCCAAAAGGTTTGTCGTTTCTCTGGGTTTTCGAGCGCCTCTCCGTTGGATACCATGGCCGTCCGCGACGCTGGCGTATTTCTTGCGAGAAAAGGACATGAACATGAAGCCGACAGAAATTCGCGATGGACGCGTGAGCGTTCCGGTTGTGGTGGCAGCCTTGCTCGCTTTGATCGGGTCCCTGGCGGCCTGTAGCGGAAAGTCTGACAACAGCAGCACTCAGTCGGCAGCCGTGGATTCGCCCCTCGGCCTCGACGATGCGACTTCAGCAGTGATGCAGACGCGTGTCGAGGAACTGGTGAATACGTGTATGAAGAAGGCCGGATTCGCGTACGTGCCGGTTGATCCGAATGCCACGAAGGCGGCGATCACCGGTACGAGCGGGCTCACCGATGACGAGTTCCGGCGCCAATTCGGCTACGGGATCAGCACGGTGTTTGAGAAGGTCGTGGAAATCAGCCAGTCGTCGAAGTCCGTGGATCCCAATGTGACGTACCGCAGTGGTCTTGATCCCGCCGGACAGCAAGCGTTCGACATCGCTTTGACCGGCGGCAAGGCCGACGTCTCCGTCTCGGGCGCCGTTGAAGCGGCGAAGACCGGTGACCTCGGTGGTCTAGGTGGTTGCGTTGAGGAAGCGACAACAGCGGTGTTCGGAGGTGCCAACGTCGTGTCGGCTCTGGCGAAGATCGAGGAACTCGACTCGCGTGCCGAGGCCGACGAGCGCCTGGTCAAAGCCCGAGCTGATTGGGCGAATTGCATGCGGAAGCAGGGATTTGAGTACTCGGAGCCGAACGCTGTCGACGTGGGAATCACCGAGAAGCTTGCTGCTTTGGTCGGCCCCGCCGCCGCGAAAGCATTGGGCGAAGAGGGGACGTTCAGCCCACTGGTGTTCGGAACCAATGCCATTCCCCCGTACGATAAGGCTGCGCTGGCACAGTTGCAGGCAGAAGAAATCGCGACAGCAGAGGCCGACCTCGACTGCGAGGAGAAGTACGTCGTGGACGTGGAGGACAAGGTAAAGGCCGAATACGTGAAGAAGTTCGCACAGGAGAACGCCGTGCTCCTGTCCAAAGCGCAGTCCGAATTGGAGAAGCGTAAGTGAGGCGATCAGTCGTCGCGGGTGCAATGGCGCTCGCTGTCGGCGTGTCCACCGGAGCCGGCTGGCTTGCGGCATCCCGTGTGAAGTCACCCGCACAGTTGGCGGCTGAGGCGGCACCTCCGGAAGCGTCGCTGATCACCTATCCAGTCGAGAAGCGCGTCCTCAGCTCGGATCTGATCATTCGAGGCACGATGCGTTACAGCGACCCGATCGTGGTCGTGCTCGCCCCATCAACTCTTCGTCCCCCGCCCGTCCTGGTGAGTCAGGCCCCGGTGAAGGGAGCGACGCTGAATGAAGGCGACGTCGCCATGGTCGTTTCGGGACGACCCGTGTTTGTCGTGAAGGGAGCCACGCCTGGATTTCGTGATCTTGGACCCGGCGCGGTCGGCGCCGACGTGCGCCAACTGGAGGACTTCCTTCAACGTCAGGGTTTTGACCCCGGAACGGTGGACGATCGCTACGACGGAGCCACTGGCGCCGCAGTGACGAAGTGGTACGCCAAGGCTGGGTATCAGGCGTTGGGACCGAACGACCAACAACGCGCCACGCTTCGAGTCGCCGAGTCTGCACTTAGCGTCGCTTCCGATCGCCTCCTTCAGGCCAAACAGGCAGAACTCCTCAACCGCTCGGGAGCGAAGCCGGTCGAAATCATCGACGCGAAGGCGACAGCAGACACATCGAAAGCAACGGCGGCTGCGGCACGAATCGCGGCAGAGCGAGACGCAGACCGGAGCCAAGCGGATCTTGCCCTCAAAGAGGCAGATCTCCTCAACAAAGGTGCTGATCTCGCGACCAAACGGGCCGCCGTAGAAGTGGCGGGAATCGTGCTCGACGACGCTCGTCGGCGCGATGGGCTCGTCGCATCGGGTGTGAACGTGGCGACCGGTGTCACCGTGACACCCCAGCAACTCGGGTTGTTGCAAGATGGCGTCAACGAAGCCGTCATTGCGGTGGGAGCCGCCGAAGCCGACTTGTCTGCTTCAGAAGCGGTTGCGAACAGCGTACGAGTCGCCGGTGAAGCATCGGTAGCGGAGGCGCGCACCAAGCTCAACGGGGCGTCCACCTACGTTCTCGATGGACTCACACAGCAAGAACAACTCAACGTCGTTGCCGCAGCCAGAAACGCCCAGGCGGCGCTCGCGCTCGCCGAGGCGGCGGCGGCAAAGGACAACGCCGTCGCAGCGGCGGACGTGGCGACCAAAAGGGCAGTTCTCGCTACCGCGAAATCGAGGGCAACTCAGGCTCAACAACGGATAGAAAACGCGAAAGCCGGGGTGGACCCGGCGACCGGTCTGCCGCTTTCAACTGCAGGTGATCGCGCCAACAGTCAATTCGCACTGAAGCAGGCCGAACTCATCCTTCGTCAGGCGGAGATTGCCCTTTCCCCAGTAGAAGCTCTTCTGGCCGCAGCGCAAAATGACGTTGAAACTCTACGACGCATAAATGCACTCACGGCGACGGCGAATCAACAAGCCATTGCAGAGTCCGACATGCGTGTCGAGTCGGCGCAAGCTCGACTACAGGCCCTGGGTCGTCCCGGTGCCGGTTCTGCGAATCTCAGCGAAGCGGTCAGAGTCGCAACGGCCGAGGTGGCCCGCTTGCAATCCGACCTGGAAAGGTACGCGGGCGCGGTCGGCGTTCAGGTGCCGGCGAACGAACTCGTCTTCTTTCCCAGCCTTCCACTGCGCATCGACGATACGAAGATCAAGCGTGGTGATCCGGCAACGGCCGAAGTCATGACCGTAAGCGGAACCAGACTGGCCGTTGATGCAGCGCTGTTGACAACCGAGGCGACGCTCACGCGAATTGGCGCACTCTCCACAATCGAAGCACCGGAGTACTCCTATAACAGCAAAGGCACGATCACCTTTCTCGCCGACAAGCCAGGCCTGCGCGGCACGGATGCACAGCACATCGCCATTGAGATAACCCCCGAAGACAGCTCGACGCAATTGGTCGGGGCGTCCGTGCGGATCACGATACCTACGAAGACGACCAACGGGCAGGCATTGGTTGTTCCGGTGAGCGCGCTGTCCGTTCGTGCCACAGGAAGTACCCAGCTACAGATTGAAGATTCGCCCGGAGTGGTCCGAACCGTCGTCGTGACCGCGGGGCTGTCAGCGCAAGGTTTCGTGGAGATTGTTCCGGTGAACGGTTCGGTAAAGGCGGGCGATCGGGTCGTCATCGGTGCCGACGGCCCGACGACTACTGACCCACTCTCAAAGGATGCGGCTCCGCTTGCCACTGCACCGTTGGGCTCGGTCGAACCCAACGCGGCAACGTCCGTCGAGGTCGGAGCTACTTCGACAGTTCCAACGAGCCCGTAAGAACAGCCATGTCTCGCGAACAGCAGCCCAACGAGACCGACGAACAGGGAGGCGACCTACCGCAGGGGCCACGCGTCCTTCTTGAACTCATTCACGTGAGCAAGGTCTTTCCGACCACACCGCCGGTAAACGCGCTCTCTGATGTGGACGTCCGGATTCTGCCTGGTGAGTATGTCGCGATCGAAGGTCAGTCGGGCTCAGGAAAGTCAACACTGCTGAACGTTCTTGGATGCCTCGACCGACACACCAGCGGTACGTACCTTTTCGACGGGATAGACACGTCGGAGCTCAGTGACTCTGAGCGTGCCGAGCTACGGGGTAACCGGATCGGGTTCGTCTTCCAGGCTTTTCACCTGCTTGCCCATCGCAGCGTTCTCGAGAACGTGATGCTTGGTGAGTTGTACCTCGCCAATCCAAGGTCGGAGCGCAAAAAGGAAGCCCTAGAGTGTCTTGACCAGGTTGGGATGAACCATCGGATTTCGTTTCTGCCGACGCGACTGTCGGGCGGCGAACGCCAACGTGTCGCCATCGCGCGTGCTCTCATGGGCGACCCGGGGGTCCTTCTTTGCGATGAGCCGACCGGCAATCTCGATACCAAGAACACGGAGATGGTCCTTGATCTTCTCGATGCTCTCGTTGCCCGGGGCATCACGGTGTTGGTCATCACCCATGAGAGTTCCGTCGCCTCGCGTGCTCAGAGGCGACTTCGAATCGTCGACGGCTTCGTGTCCGAGCTCGTGGTGGCCGGCTCATGAGACTCCTTCGCCGCTCGCGACATGCGAGCGGGAATGCCCGACGCGCGCACAAGAAGACGAAGCTGAAGCTCGTTGACTTGATCATCGAAGCCAGCTCGGGCGTCTTGTCGCGTCCCGGTCGTGCGGTGCTGACAATTCTCGGCACGGTCCTCGGGATCGGCGCGCTCGTCGCAACGCTGGGCATCTCCAAAACGGCAGGAAATCAGATCGTCGGTCGCTTCGACGCTCTGGCGGCAACGGAGATCATTGCCACGCCACGGGCCGTTGGACGGCTCACCGTGAACGCCATCCCGTGGAACGCGCAAGCTCAGCTCGAGCGACTCAACGGTGTGGTTGCGGCAGGAACGCTGGCCGATATCGCCGTCAAAGGGACATTGATCCGCGCCGTGCCGGTCAACGACCCGCTCGGCCAGAGCCAGTTTCAGATGCCGATCAAAGCGGTGTCGCCCGGACTGTTTCGCGCCACCCGGGCACGACTGGGATCGGGACGGTTCTTCGACGCGGGACATTCGGACCGCACGGAGCGTGTGGTGGTGATCGGGCGGTCGGCGGCTCGAAAACTGAATCTCGCGAGAGTCGATCAGCTGCCGGCGATCTTCGTCGGCGACCAGTTGTATACGGTCATCGGGATCCTCGACTCCGTTGCCCGACAACCCGACCTGATTTCTTCGATCATCATTCCGGAAGGGACCGCTCGCAAGGAGTTTCGACTCAGTGGTCCGTCCCTGGTCGAGGTCGAAACGCAGATCGGCGCAACAAGCCTCATCGCCGGGCAGATCCCGCTCGCCCTATCGCCGAATGATCCGTCGAGTATCAAGGTGGCGGCGCCCCCGGAGCCGAAGCTTGTGAAAGACGGAATCCAGAGCGATCTCAACTCGCTCTTCCTCGTGCTGGGTGCGGTGTCGTTGCTCGTCGGCGCGATCGGCATCGCCAACGTCACGCTCGTATCGGTATTGGAGCGGACCGGGGAGATTGGTCTGCGGCGTGCGTTGGGCGCCGGTCGTCGCCACATTGCTTCGCAGTTTCTCGCCGAGAGCACCGTCTTGGGTTTGATCGGCGGCGTCCTTGGGGCATCGCTCGGGCTGCTCGTTGTTGTCGGCATCGCGGTCACCCGTCAGTGGACCGCCGTCATCGACCCGAAGATCCCACTTCTGGCTCCGCTCCTCGGGGCCGTCGTCGGTCTCGTGGCCGGACTGTATCCGGCGCTGCGGGCCGCGCGTCTCGAGCCGGTCGAGGCGCTTCGCTCGGGAACTTGATCGAGTGTTTGCCGCGCTTCGAAGCCGAGAGTCCGCGGGCGGGTCGGTCAGGTCTCGCGAAGAATCGCGATTGCCTGCGGCCTGATGACCAGGGCAGTCGCAGCTACTGCGAAGGCAACCGTCGCAAACACGAGCCCGACGCTCTGCTCGACAAGAAATCGAATCGGGACGTGAAACTGCGGAGTGACGAGGAAAAGCGGTCGCAGGACAATCACGAAGACATGCGCCATGACCAACCCGATCGCCAAGCCGCCGGCAAGTGCGAGGAGGACGACGAAGAGCGACTCGCCGAGTATCAATGCCGCCAGCGACGGCGTCGACGTGCCGAACGCGCGCAACGCTACATACTCTCGACGCCGCTGGAGGAGCTGGAGAAAGACCACCATGAGTATCGAGGCGATCCCGATGGCAAAGGCGAACCCCATGCCCATTTCTACGAGTCCGCGGACATTCACCGCGGTGAGACTCGACTGGTCTTTGTTCAGGTAGGCGGAGGCGGTAACCACGCGGAGCGGATACCGATCTCCGACCGTGCGCGTGATCCGGGACGCGATGGCCGCGGTCCCCGAGGGTGTTCTGTCTGGCGTACGAGCGAGAACGAAGTCGACGCCCTCCAACGCTGTAGCCGATCGGTACGTTGAACGGTTGACGACGACGTCGAGCCCTTCGGGAAATCCCGGGAAGGCGTCGAACAGTCCTACGACGTCGAGTGTCTTCAGCTTCTGTTGTTTTGTTCCACGCGCCAACAGGACCTGAACCTGATCGCCGACGTTGATCGAAAGATCGTCGGCGCGGGTGGCACTGACAAACGCTGCGTTGGGTCGTGCCAGCTTCCGCAGCGCTTTGTCGGCGCTTTGGTCGAACATTGATTCACTGAAGGCGGCTGTGCGCGCGAAACTCGGTGGGTCGATGGCTGCGAGGTCCGTGCGGGCTTGGTCGTAGGGCCCGATGAGTATCGAGTTCTCCAGTGAAAATGTGACCGGTGTGAGGGCAGAAACCCCCGCCGACTCGAGCTCTTTTCGGAGAGACGCCTCACCTGCAAGGGCATCGTCGCCCAGCGAGGTGATGCGTAGGTCGGAACCTAGGGCAAAGCGCGAGTCCGCCGATTTGGTGCGGTGATACGTCGAATCGATCGCGGCAAGATTTGCGGCAAATGCGACAACGAGGCTGATCCCGACTACTGCGTTCGCCACGGACCAAGGCCTGCGCTGGACGCTACGCACCAGCGATCCTCGGATGAGCCTTTCGAAACGTCCTATCGCTGGTTCTCGGCGACGCGCGGCGATTCCGTGAACGACGCGGCCGAACGCGAGCGTGCCGCCCAACCAGATGGCCATGGGCACGACCAGCAGTCCGAGTGGCAGCGCTGTTGCCTGCCCCTGCGAAACCGACACACGTTCGGGGGGCGACATCAAGGCTTCGACGCCGACGCCGATTGTGGCGGTGAAAACCAGGAGCAGGTCAAGCTGCCGACGATGCCATACGGGTCGGATTGCATCGGTCAATTCGTGCTGCTCGCTCCCGATCTCAAGTGCCAAGGTCTGCCGTTGCTTCCCGGTGAGCACGATCAACACGATGATGACGTTGGCGCTGATTGCAACAAGGAATGAAATGGCAATGAGACGGCGGGGTGTCGCCAGAACGGCCGGGCTACCAAGAACCGATTCGGCTGCTCCGAAGCCCAGCCCTACGCCGATCAGCGCGCCACATCCGGCAAAGATCAGCGTCCGTAGCGCTGCGATGCGAATGAGCATCGAACGGTCAGCGCCATGCAGGCGCATCGTTGCGTGCTCTCGGCGTTGCGATTCGGCTTGGAGATTTGCGCTGAACACGACGAGCGCGATTGCGGCGAGTACGCCGGGGAGACCGAGAAACAAGAACATCTTGCGGCCTGTTGACTCATCGTCGGCGGCGACCGTCAGCGCGTTGGAAATGTTGTCGATGAGCAAAGAGCGGTCGGAGCTGACCTCGCGGATCGACCGCGCGATCACCGTCGCTTGGGTCAACGCTGTAGCGGGGGAGGACTGCAGCTTCGAGCGCTCGACACGAATGTCCACTTCGGACAGTGGAATGACTTTCAGCCCCGCGCCCGGTACTGCGCTCGCACGCTGGAACGCAGGGATGATGCTCTCCGTGAAGAGCTCTATTGGTACAATTACCGTGAACGGTACGTACAGAAAGTCTTCGAATTTGCTGGCCTTTCGACTCATGAAGAGTTGTTGGGCATGCGAAAAATCCGCGATCCCTGTCACGGCCAGCGATATCGGCTCGGAAAGGCCCGGAACGGAAACGCTGATTCGTTGTCCGGTCGTCAGACGGAGGGTGTGCGCGGTTTCCGAACTCACGATCACGCCGCTCGACCGGAAGTAGCCGCTGACGATGTCGATTGACGGATAGTGAGTCAGGTATTCGGGGTCGGCGCCAACCAGGCGCACGGGGCCATCAAGAGGCACTCCACCGGATGTGACCGCCCGCGGAGCAAGATCAATCATGTACAACTCATCAGCCCAGGCAATTCCCGGGATCTCTCGCAGCCGTTGCGCGAGTTGGCGAAGCGTCGGGGGTTGCGGAGTGTTCGCCCGGGTACGGGTCACTTCCTCACGGCTCGATACGGCACCTTCCAGGCGAAGGTCCTTTACGTCGACGTCGACGTTCGCCCTGGCCTCGTAAGTGACGGTCAGCGTCGACGCCGCCACCAGCGTTCCGACGTTCAGCCCGGTACGCGCCAAACCCTGCGAAAGCGGGCTGCGGCCCGCAACATCGGCGATCCGGCGTCCGTTCACTGCAGTGCTGCCGTTCACGTAAGACAGCGGGGCCGGCGGCTCGTCGGCCACGACGACTTCGTGCGCGGCTTGCGTGGTCAGGTTGTGGACGCTCAACTCGATCGTGGCTCTTTGTCCGGCTTTCAATCGGTCGGGTGCCTCCACCCGTTCGGTCAACGCGATCCGGCGACCGAAGGGATCGGTGAGCACAACCTGCATGTCCAAGGGCAGCGCAGCAATAGCGCGGGTCGTCATCGTGGCAGCGGAGGCGTTGATGAATACCAGCACGCCGGTCAACAGTCCGGTGCCCAGGGTGACACCAACCATTGAGGCGAGCGTGCGTCGTGGGTTGCGGAGCAACTCGCGAAGTACGAGACGAAACACGCCACTAGCGATTCAGAGCTGGTTGGTCGCCTGCCGTCACCGCAACAATCCGGCCGTGACTCAACGAAACCCGTCGGGCGAACCGTTCAGCAACGGACAGGTCGTGCGTCACGACGACGATCGTCGCTTTCGTTTCCTTCTGTTCGGCTAGGAGGAACTCGATCACATCGGCACTGCTGGCGGGATCCAGTGACCCCGTCGGCTCGTCAGCCAGGACGTACCGTGGATGGTGCACAAGGGCACGAGCGATCGCCACTCGTTGACGCTGGCCACCCGATAACTGATCAGGCAGTTTGTGCACGTGTTCGGAGAGACCAAGTCTTTGGAGCATCTCGGTGCACCGACTGAGGCCCCCGGCCCTTCCGCTGAGCGCCATCTGCTGGGCGAGGTTTTCAACAGCGGTCAGATAGGGGATGAGGTTGTCGGACTGGAATATGAATCCGAAATCCGCACGTCGGATTCGCGCTCGGGCGCTCGCCGACATGTCGGCAAGAAGTTGACCCGCCACCCTCACCTGTCCACTGTCAGGTACCTCAAGTGCACCGATTACCGCGAGCAGGGTCGACTTCCCGCAGCCACTGTGACCTGTCACCGCAACAGAGGTCCCCGCCTCGACCGTCAAGGACACGCCGTCCAGAGCGACGACGGTACCGCGAGCCGCCGCGTAGGACTTGACGACTCGATCGAGAGTGATTTCTGACGACTCGTTCACGATGCCATCAACTCATTGTCCATCAGGGTGAAGCGCCTCTTGGCGTAGCCGGCCATCTGAACGTCATGAGTGACATAAAGCAAGGTGGCACCGTGGTCGATCGAACGTTTGACAATGACGTCCATTGTCTCCCGCGCCGTCGCTGGATCTAGTTCCCCGGTTGCTTCGTCGGCGAGGATCAGATCGGGCTGGGAGGCGAGCGCCATTGCGACGGCGACACGGACGGCTTCTCCTCCCGACATCTCCCTTGGGAAGTGGCCGCTCCTGTGGGCGACGCCGAGTTCGTCGAGCAGCGCAGTGATTTCGCGTTTTCGAGCCTCGAGGCCGGCGATGTTCATGGCGAAGGCAACGTTCTCTCCTGCGGTGAGGTACGGCAACAAACCACCACGTTGCGGGACCACGCCGAAGTGTCTGGACCGGAGCCGAGCGCATGCCGTGTCGTCAAGCGCGGTGATCTCGATTCCACGGAAGATGATCGATCCTGAATCCGGACGAAGAAGCCCAGCGACAACACTCATCAGCGTCGACTTTCCGCTTCCCGAAGAACCGAGAAGGCTGGTTACGGTGCCAGGTCCCAGTTCAAAGCTGACGTTGTTCAGGACCTCTGAGACACCCGAATCCGTAGAGAACGACCTTGTTACGTCGATGACTTTGAGGAGTGGATTCTGCACGTCCACTCATTTGCCGCTTCTCAACTTCGCTCTGGCGCTTCCGCCAAAGACCCGTTCGGTTGTCTTCCTCGCATGTTCGTCGAGTTTGATGGCCTCGCTGTTGAACTCCTCTAGACCCTGGAGTGTCAACTGCGTGAGGTTGACGAGATCCTCGGTTTCGTTCTCGCCGCCCTTGCGTCGTGGTTCGGTCTTTATCGAACCGACTCCCGGTGCGTAAGAGACATTCTCGCCGCCCTCCTGAATGACGAGAACGTCGGTGAAACACTTGAACGGCACGCACTTCTTCTGTCCGGTCTTGCTGACTTTCGCAGTGGCGCTCCCCTCACCGGGGACGGTTGCTTGTGAGTACTTCGGAGAACCCACGACTGGCGAGGCGAGCATGAGAACTCCCGGCTTCGCTCCTCGAATTGCGGCCAACCATCCGTCGGTTGCATTGACATACTCGCCGCCCTCGTAGGTCTCGGTGTATGACCCGAGGTACCAGACGTTGCCTTCCCTGTCCTCGGCGACGAAGTCGAGAGCCTGCTCGGCTACTTCGCCGCCGTCGATATCTTGGTCAAGGATGAGGATGGTCTGGACACCAGCGACCTTCTTCGTCACGTTGGTAACGGTGTACACGCGTCGATGAGTAAGCCGTCGATGGCCGCGATCGAGGCCGCCTTCGCGCACCGACTGATATCCGGGCGTCAGCGGGAACCACTTGTTGGTGGACGACGACGCCTCACCGAAATTCTTCGAATCGAAGGTCGGAGGGCCCTTTGGGCCGGCGGCCGCCATGTTCGTATGAAAGCCCGCTCGATTCGTGTCCAGAACGACTTGGACGGCTGTGGCTGACAGCACGACCAGGACTGCGGCCACCGGGTAAAGGCGCATGTGCTTCGAGGACCTGCTCGAACCAGGCATGTATGCATTGTCACATGATTGGCGGAGCCTGTTCCAGTGTCGTTCGGCTAGAGCGCCCGGGCGACGGCCGCTGCGCTGTGGATGGCAGCCTGGATGGTGTCGGTGCCGTTCACGTTGCCGGCCAGGTGCACGCTGATGCCGGCCTCGCGCAAGTAGTCCGTGATCTCGGAGTTGGGCTCGTGATACGTGGCGATCACGACCGTGTCGGCCGGGAACGTCCGGACGAGTTCGTTGCCGATGCCTCTGACGACGACTTCAGTCGTCGTGATCTCGCGAAGGGCCATCGAGGGCACGAAGTGGACGCCGGCCGCG
>JANOJN010000008.1:0-17345 GCA_031418775.1 Acidimicrobiia bacterium | reverse complement strand
TGGCTCCCCTGATGGCCAAGAAGGAACCGAAGCCGACTCTCGAGGAGTTGCGGGACGAGCTCCCCGATGATCTCGACGCCCATGATTACGTCGGTCCGTACCAGTTCCCGGACAATGTCCGTCGGCGCTACCCGGCCGCGATGTATTTCGTGGTTGGCACGCTCCTGATGGTCGCCTGGGCCGTGGGCCAAAACGGCACGCCGACGCTGACCAACCGCGGGTTCGTGATCGGCGGGGCCGCGCTGGTCGTGCTCGGGGCCTACGGGATGCTGGCCGGCCCCCGACTCGGTGTCCGCGACGTCGACGCCCTCGCCGCGGCGTCGGAGGCAGTGGGGTTCCCCGTCGGCCACGCGTCCGCGCAATTGGGCTGGCGCGGCCTTCTCAGTCGCCCCACCTGGCGAATCCTGCTGTACTCGGCCGACAACCCGCCGACCAAGCGAGGTTTGGTGCTCATCGACGGCGTCGACGCATCGACCGTGACGACACTCGTCGAGGACAACCCCGAGGACTGGTCGCAGTACGACGACCTCTGAGCCGACCGTCAGGGGGCGCGGCAATTCGCCCACTCCCGAGAGGGGAGCTGCCCAGTTGGTGTCGCGCTAGGTTTTGCGTGCGCAATTCGCCGGGCTGATCGTGCCCGGCCAGGTCTTGGCCAGGAGGTGTTTCGTTGTTCGATGGCTACGCACGGGCGGTGACCGACAAGGCCGTCAAGCCGATCGGCCGCGGACTGGCCCGCCTCGGAGTCACCCCCGACCATCTCACGGCGGTTGGCCTGGTCATGTCGGTGGCCACGGCTGTCGTCGTCGGGGCCGGTCACCCACGGTGGGGTCTCGGCTTGCTCATCGCGTCGGCGCTCCCCGACCTCTTCGACGGCGCCGTCGCCAAGGCGTCGCACACCTCGAGCATCCGCGGTGCGTTCTTCGATTCTGTGGCCGACCGGGTCACCGACGCGTTCCTGCTCGGCGGTATCGGGTGGTACCTCCAGGAGCGTGAAGGCGGGCGGCTGGCGATGCTCGCCTTTGCCGTCCTCGGCGTGTCGACCCTGATCTCCTATCAGCGGGCGAAGGCCGAGATCTACGGGTTCTCGGCCAAGGGCGGCCTGATGGAGCGGGCCGAGAGGATCATCGCCCTTGCCATCGGTCTGGCGTTCCCGAGGCTGCTCGTTGGCATCCTCTGGGTGATGCTCGTGCTGGTCTCGATCACGGCGGTACAGCGGTTCGTGAAGGTGTGGCGCCAGGCCGAGAAACCGCCGCCACCGGTGAAGCTGGAGAAGATCGTGTGGTCCGAAGTCGCTGCCGCGAGACGGGCGCTTCGCCAGGAGCAGACGGCTCGACGACGACGCGGGCGCGATGCGCCGGGTGACCGTCGGCCGGTGGTGACTCCGTGGAAGACGTGGAACGAGGAGCGGGGTCGCCGCGTCGGTGCGTCCATCGAGGCGTGGCGCGAGCGGGTCAAGCAGCGCTCGAACAAGTGACGGCCGGCTCCGGCGGGTTCGCATCGATGCGCCAGGGCATGGCCCAGCGCTTCGTCACGCCGGCGTATCGGGCGGCGGCCCGAGTCGCCCAGGTGTTGCCCGCCCCGCTGGCCGAGGGCCTCGCGTGGACCGCCGGTCACACGCTGCCCCATTTCTCCTCGGCGCAACGGGCGATGGCGGCACGCCATCAGCAGCGCCTGGCAGGAGAAGGTCTCTCCCGCCGAGAGCTCAACAGCCGTGTTGAGCAGGTCTTTCAGAGCTATTCGCGCTACTGGGTCGACATGATGCGGATGAACGGCGCGTCGACGGCGGAGGTCAACGCCGGCATTCGGGCCTTCGACGCGACAATCGTGGACCGGGCTCTCGAGGCCGGCAACGGCGTGATCATGGCCATGCCGCACGTCGGCGCCTGGGACTACGGTGGCACCTGGGTTGCGCACCGGTGGGGGTTGACGACGGTGGCGGAGCGGGTGGAGCCGCCCGAGCTGTTCGAGTGGTTCACCGAGCAGCGGACGAGGAACCGCATGCGGGTGCTCGCCCTCGACGACCCGCTGACCGGTGCAGAACTCGTCGGCACCCTTCGCCGCAACGGCGTCGTCGGGCTTCTCTGTGACCGCGATCTCGGAGGGGGTGGTGTTCCCGTCAGGTTCTTCGGGGAGGAGACCACGATGCCGGCGGGCCCGGCGACGCTGTCGTTGCGGACCGGCGCGGCGATCGTGCCGAACGTCGTGTACCAGCGCGACGGCTACGTCGAAGGAGTGATCAAGCCGGCGATCCAGTTCGAACGGAGCGGCAAGCTCCGGGCCGACATCGCCGCGCTCACCCAGCTCGTAGCGATCGAGTTGGAGTCGATGATCGCTGCGGAGCCGACCCAGTGGCACGTCCTCCAGCCGGTCTGGCCGTCCGACCCTGGTTACCACGCCAAGACCTGACCCCGGGTCGTTATCGACGTGGGCCAGCTGGCTTGCTCGGGCCAGCTGGCTTCGATTTTCCCCGCCTTTGCTGGCCCAAGCCGAAGAACTGTCGCGCCGTTCCGCCACCGGGTCGCACCCGTCCGAGGGCCACGCCACCATCGGATCCCATGAGCGTCGACAGAAGCACTCACGACATTGGCAGCGCGTCAACACGGCGTCTTCGAGCGCCACCAGGCAGAGCGGCTCGGCATGACGGAAGGGAGTTGGCACAGTTGGCGCAAGGGCCGTCACGCTCGAGCGTGTGTCCAACGAGGCGTTGCGGCGCCGGGCGCTGCGCCGAGTAGATCCGTCGTCGGTGCTCCGAGTGATCGGTTCGAACTCCTCAGAACACGGTTTCGTCGCCAGCGAGCTCGAGCGAATCGCCATCGAGTCGATCGCCGCCGCCCGTCTCCCGGAACCGCAGAGGAACTACACGATCGTGGTCGGGGGACGCCGGTTCATCGTCGACCTCGCCTGGCCGGACTACAGCTTGGCATCGACCTGGACGGGCGGGCGTATCACCAGGATCGTTTCGACGAGGACCGCAAGCGCGATGTCACCCTGAGCCTGCACGGCTGGGAAGTGCACCGGTACACCTGGAAGCACGCCACCGCCGAACGCGCCTGGATGATCGCCAGCGTCAGCGCCGCCCTCCGTTCCAGGGGGATACGTTCAGCATGACGGAATCCCGTGGGCCAGCTCGCTCGCTTGGGCCACCAAAATCCAGGAGAGCCAGCTGGCCCACGTGAGTCTGGCCGTCCGACCCTCGTCAGCGCACAAGGCCTGAGCTCCTCCCGACCAACGGGCCTGGGGGCCCGGAGGCGGCGGAACGGCGGGACGCTCTCACCTCGTAGGCTCGGCGCGCTATGCGGATCGGGATGTTCAGCCCGTACTCCCTGTCGCTGCCGGGCGGCGTGCAGGGGCAGGTGCTGGGCCTTGCCCGGGCGCTGCGCCGCCAGGGTCACGACTGCCGGGTACTCGGTCCGTGCGACGGCCCACCGCCCGAGCCGGGCATCATCCCCCTTGGCAATGCGGTCCCCTTCGCTACCAACGGTTCCGTTGCCCCCATCGCCCCCGACCCATCGGCCGTTCTGCGCACCTGGCGGGCGATGACGAACGAGCGGTTCGACCTGCTGCACCTGCACGAACCGCTCGTACCCGGCTGCACCCTGACCGCCCTGGTGCTCAAAGGGGCGCCGATCGTCGGGACGTTCCATCTCGCCGGCGAGAGCGAGTCGTACCGCTTGCTCCGCGGCGTCGTCAAGCGGCTCGCCGACCGGATCGACCTGCGCTGCGCGGTGAGCGAAACCGCCGCGGCGATGGCCCGCAGCGCGCTCGGCCACGAGTACGACGTGCTGTTCAACGGCGTCGACCTGGACCGCTTCCGCGACGCGGAGGCATGGCCGGTCGAGGCACCAACCGTGTTGTTCGTCGGTCGCCACGAGCCCCGAAAGGGCCTCGAAGTCCTCCTGCGGGCATTCGAGATGGTGCCGGGCGACATCCGGCTGTCGGTGGTCGGCATCGGTCCCCAGACGGAGCACCTCCGTTCGCTCTACCACGATCCGCGGATCGAGTGGCTGGGACGGATCCCCGATGATGAATTGGCCCGCCGTTGGCGGGCCGCCAGCGTCTATTGCGCTCCGTCGCTGAGCGGCGAGTCATTCGGCGTCGTGCTGCTCGAATCGATGGCCGCCGGCACACCTGTGGTGGCGTCGAACATCGACGGATACCGTCTCGTCGCCCGTGATGGGATTGATTCGCTGCTGTTTCCGGCCGGCAACGCGGAGGCGTTGGCAAAGACGCTCAACCGTGTCCTCACCGAGCCTGGCCTGGCCGGCGAACTGCGAGACGAAGGGACGAAGCGAGCGGACGCCTATTCCTTCGACGCGCTCGCCAAGCTCTACGTGCAGCGCTACGAGCGCCTCCTCGCATAGTGCGGGAGCAGCCCGTTTCCGCATCACGCCCGTGAGATGATGGTCATCATGGCACCTCTGCTCATCATTATCGGCATCGTCGCCCTCGTTGTGATCTATGTGATCGTGCAGTACAACGGCCTCGTCCGGGTCCGCAACCGGATCGAGAACGGCTGGGCTCAGATCGAGGTCCAGCTCAAGCGCCGCTACGACCTCATCCCGAACCTCGTCGAAACGGTGAAGGGCTACGCCGCGCACGAGCGCGCCACCCTCGAGGCCGTGATCACCGCACGGAACTCGGCGATGTCGGCAAAGGGCGAGGCCGGGAAGGCACAGGCCGAGAATGCGCTGTCGGGGACACTGAAGAGCCTCTTCGCACTCGGCGAGGCGTATCCCGACCTGAAGGCGAACCAGAACTTCCTGCAGCTCCAAGAAGAGCTGACCGGCACCGAGGACAAGATCGCCTACTCGCGTCAGTACTTCAACGACGAAGTACGTTCCTACAACACCAAGATCCAGAGCTTCCCGTCGAACATCTTGGCCAAGCAGTTCAAGTTCGCGCAGCGCGAGTACTTCCAGACCGACGAGGCCGAGCGGGGCCCCGTCAGCGTGAAGTTCTGATCTCGTCCGCGCCGACCTTCTGGGGTCTCCATGTTTGATGTCGTCGCGTCGAATCGGCGACGTTCGATCGCGCTGATCGCGTCGTTCGTTCTCGTTGTCCTGGCGGCATCGTGGGCGTTCAATGCCGTGGTCGGAGGAGGACCGGTCGGACTCGTCCTCGCCGTCGCGTTCACCTTGGCCACGTCGGGGCTCGCGTACTGGAAGAGCGACGCGGTGGCACTGTCGATGAGCCACGCCCAGCCGGCTACGCAGGCCGACTATGCGCGCTTTCACAATCTCATCGAGGGGCTGTGCATTGCCAGCGGCGTGCCGAAGCCGCGGCTCTACGTGATCGAAGACGATGCTCCGAACGCGTTTGCCACAGGCCGCGATCCGAAGCACGCGGCGATCGCGGTCACCACGGGGTTGCTCGCGAAGATGAACCGAGTGGAACTGGAGGCGGTGCTGGCCCATGAGCTCTCGCACATCAAGAACCGCGACATCCTCGTGTCGACCCTCGCCGTCACGATGGTCGGGGTCGTCGCGCTGATGTCGGATTGGGCGCTGCGGTTCCTCTGGTGGGGCGGCCCCCGCCATCGCAACGACCGCGACAACAACGGCAATGGTGCGGCCCAGCTCGTGGCGGTGCTCGGCATCGTTCTGCTGGTGATCACGCCGCTCATTGCGAAGCTCATGCAGTTCGCGGTGTCCCGCAAGCGCGAGACGCTGGCCGATCTCACCGCCGTGACGATTACGCGGTATCCCCCCGGGTTGATAAGTGCACTTGAGAAGCTGCGCGACGACCAAACGGTGGTGCACTCCGGCTCGCGGGCAACGGCGCACCTGTGGATCGAGTCACCCGTCCCCCGCTCACCGGAAGAGGAGCAGCCCGGCAACGAGCGCAAGCTGTCGTGGCTCAACCGCATGTTCGACACCCACCCTCCGCTGAGCGAGCGAATCGACGCCCTACGCGAGCTGTAATCGCTGGACCGGCAGTCACCCGACCGGTTCGAAGGTAATACTTCCCTTCATCGGGTCGGTCTTCTCGAGCCGAAGCCTCACCTTGTCGCCTGGCGAACGGCCGACGAGCGGAAGACGAACGCGAATGCCATCGATCACGAGGTGGACCACGGCGTGTTCGGGATCGGACTCCACCACGACGCCGTCGAAGACGGAACCTTCCCGTCCGGTCAGTACGACGGCCTCCACGAGGTCGATGCACGCCCGGTCGATCTTGGCTGCGCGCATACCGATGGCATCCATGACCGGGGGCAACGTGGTGAGCGGCTCCACCAACGCGTCGGGGCCATCGCCGGCGTGAAGCGCAACCGCGAGGTCGAGGACGTAGCGATCGGCGAGGCGTCGAAGTGGTGCCGTGCCGTGCACGTAGGGCGCCCCCATGGCCGAGTGCCATGGTCCGTCAGGCGCGCCAGCCTTGCCCTCGGACCGAATCGCCCCCGCACCGTTGGCCCGATAGAAGCGGTACCGCGCCCCTCCCCCCGCCCGACGAACGGCGAGCGAGAACGACGCATCAGCGGCCACGTGAGGCCGAAGACGGCGCAGGACCTGCCGTAGCGATTCGGCGTCGTCCCATGCCACGCCGAGGGCGCGTGCGGTGCGACGCAACATCGCGACATCACGGCGCGTCGGGTCGTCGAGGTCTCGGAACAGGCCGAGGCCGCGCGACACGAACATCGAACCGAGTGCGAGGTTGGCCGCCAGCGACATGGCGGCATTTGCTTCCTCGCTCGCGGTGAGCGAGCGGAAGGTGAGGCGGAGCTGACCGGGCGCCTCAGGATCGTGGTTGATCTCCTGCTCCGGCCGTTGGACGCGTTCAGCCCCGCGGGCCTGGTCGCTTTCCTCCATCCGAGCGGCGAAGCTCCCGAGAAGGGGATGGGCCTGGTCGGGCGTGCACGTTTCGTAGGCGAGTTTGGCGCGGCTACGGACGACGGCCCGGTCGATCGATCGCAGGGTCGGGACGAGGTCGACGCCAAGGTCGACGGTCATCACGATCGCCGGCCGGTCGACGTCGGGCAGCAGGCTGGCCCCGCCCTCCGAAAGGGACGCCGGGTATTGCGGAACTTTGGCGTCGGGGAGGTACAACGTGCTGGCGCGTCGCCAGGCCTCGGCTTCGAGCGCTCCGCCGCTGGCGACGAATGCTCCGACGTCGGCGATCGCATACTGCAGCACGAAGGTTTCGCCCTCCACCCCGAGGGCGAAGGCTTGGTCGAGGTCCGTCGACGACGCCGGATCGAGGGTGGCGAACGCCACCTCCGTGAGATCGAGGCGGCCCGCCCGGTCGAAGCTTCGGGCGATAGCGGCCGATGCCTCGGTGAGCGCATCCGATGGAAACGACGCAGGAACCGCGTTGGCGAGACGAACCGCGGCCAACCCCGCCTCGAGCAGTTCGGCGGCAAGCGATGAGGCGTACACAGCACACGAGTCTGCTCCAGGTGGCCCCGTGGAATCACGCTGTGGTTGCGGGAGCGGGGTCGTACACTGGCATGCATGGCTGATCAGTCCCGTTCCGTTGGTACCGCCCGTGTGAAGCGTGGTCTCGCCGAGATGCTCAAGGGCGGCGTGATCATGGACGTGATGAACGTCGAGCAGGCGAAGATCGCCGAGGACGCCGGCGCCACTGCGGTCATGGCGCTCGAACGCATCCCGTCGCGCATCCGCCGCGACGGTGGCGTGGCGCGGATGAGCGATCCGCAGATGATCGAGGAGATCAAGGCGGTCACGACCATCCCGGTGATGGCCAAGGCCCGGATCGGTCACTTCGTCGAGGCTCAGATCCTCAGTCCCTCGGTGTCGACTACATCGACGAGTCCGAAGTGCTCACGCCTGCCGACGAGGTCCACCACATCGACAAGTGGCTCTTCACCGCCCCGTTCGTGTGCGGCGCGACCAACCTCGGTGAGGCGCTGCGGCGGATCTCCGAGGGCGCCTGCATGATCCGCTCGAAGGGTGAGGCCGGCACCGGCAACATCGTCGAGGCGGTCCGCCACATGCGCCAGATCACGGGCGACATCAAGAAGATCACCCTCGCCGACGGCCCGGAGCTGTTCGCCTGGGCCAAGGAACTCCGCGCTCCCTATGAGCTCGTCGCCGAGATCGCCGAAACCGGCAAGCTACCCGTACCTCTCTTCTCGGCCGGTGGCATCGCCACCCCCGCCGACGCTGCGCTGTGCATGCAACTCGGCGCCGAAGCCGTGTTCGTCGGTTCGGGCATCTTCGAGTCCGAAGACCCGTCCACGGTCGGGAAGGCCATCGTGGAAGCCACGACCCACTTCCAAGACCCCTCGATCTTGGCCAAGGTGTCTCGTGGTCTCGGCCACCTCATGCCCGGACTCGAGATGGGCAAGCTCGAGGTCAAGTACGCCGAACGCGGCTGGTAGCCACCCACCGGGTTCGCCCACGCCGGCCCGACGTTTGCGCGTAACCTTGTACCCCCATGCCGAACCGCTCTGCTGACGACTCGAGGCCTCCAGGTGAGTGTCGCCGCACGTCCGTCAGATCTCGCGCCCGGCGGCTGGCTTCGTCCGCACGCTGACCAGCTCGCGCCGGTCGACCGCAGCGAGAGTCCGTGGCACGGTCGCCGCGTCGGCGTGCTCGCCCTCCAGGGGGCCTTTGCCGAGCATCGGGTAGCGCTCACGAGGCTCGGTTGCGAGACCGTCGACGTGCGCACGCCGGGTCAGCTCGGCGAGGTCGATGCGTTGGCCATGCCCGGCGGCGAATCCACCACGATGTCGCGGCTGCTCGGCACGAGCGGGCTCTACGAGGCCCTCGAGGTTCGGCTCGCCGAAGGCCTGCCCGTCTTTGGCACGTGCGCCGGGATGATCCTGCTGGCCACGCAGGTGGTCGATGGCCGCCCCGACCAGCGGACGTTCGGAGCGATCGACATCACGGTCCGACGCAACGGCTACGGCCGACAGGTCGACTCCTTCGAGGCGGACCTCGATGTCATCGGCCTCGACGCGCCGTTCCGAGCGGTGTTCATCCGGGCGCCGAAGCTCGAGTCCCTCGGCGCGGACGTTGAGGTGCTCGCCTCGCACGACGGAACGCCCGTTCTCGTACGCGGCGGCATCCATCGGCAGATCCTCTGCGCCTCGTTCCATCCCGAGCTCACGTCTGACACTCGCATCCACGAACTGTTCCTCACCCTTGCCTTCGCGTCGGTCTGATCCGACGCCTCGACCTCTCAGGAGTTCACATGTCCGGCCACAGCAAATGGGCAACGATCAAGCACAAGAAGGGCGCGGCCGACAAGGCGCGCGGCAAGCTGTGGGCCAAGTTGGTCCGCAACATCGAGGTTGCCGCCCGTGAGGGAGGTGGTGACCCGAGTGCCAATGCCACGCTGCGCACGATGATCCTCAAGGGCAAGGCCGAGCAGCTTCCGAGCGACAAGATCACGTTGGCCATCAAGCGCGGCACCGGTGAACTGAAGGCCGACATCCAGACCGAGAGCATCATGTACGAGGGCTACGCACCCGGTGGATGCGCTTTGCTCGTCGAGGTCGAGACGGACAACCGCAACCGCGCCGCCGGCGATGTCCGTGCCGCGTTCTCGAAGAACGGCGGATCGATCGCCGAGCCGGGGGCGGTGGCGTGGCAGTTCGCGCGGCGCGGCGTGATCATGGTGCCGAAGAAGAAGTCGTCGGGCCTACTCACCGAGGACGAGTTGTTCCTCGTGGCGGCCGAAGGCGGCGCCGAGGATCTGATCGATCAGGGCGACATGTTCGAGGTTCGGTGCGCACCGACGGCGGTCGGCGAGGTCTGCACCGCGCTCACCGACGCCGGAATCGCGTTCGACTCGGTCGATCGACCGATGGTGGCGGAGAACCTGGTGCCGCTCAGCGCCGAGGATGCCAAGAAGGTGCTGAAGATGGTCGATGCCCTCGACGATCTCGACGACGTGGCTGAGATCTACGTGAACTTCGACATCTCCGACGAGATCCTCGCCACGCTCTCCTGAACCGGCACGGGCCCGAGATCTTCTGCACGCGTACTTCCCGACCGGCCGGGTGACCTGATGGTATCCGACGAGGTCATTACCTCGGTCACCAACCCCCGCGTCAAGCGACTCGTCCGTTTGCGTGACCGCCGTGACCGAGACGACGAGGGAGTGTTCATCGTCGAGGGGTACCGGGCGATTCGGCGCATGCTCGATCAGGGGGTCGCCCCGGTCGAGCTCTACGTGTCGCCGGAGTGGTTCCAGGGCGAGAACGAAGCGGCGCTGATCGCCGATGCGCGTCGCCTCGGATCGTCGGTGTGCGAGCTCAGTCGCGAGGCGTTCGCGAAGGGTGCGTATCGCGACCGCCCCGACGGTCTCCTGGCCGTCGTCGCGCAGTGGCATCGCTCGTTGGACTGGCTGCGCACACGGCTTCCGGCGGACCCGTTCGTGCTGGTGGTCGAGGCCATCGAGAAGCCCGGGAACCTTGGAACGATCCTCCGGTCTGCCGATGCGGCGGGTGTTCACGCGGTGATCCTCTGCGATCCGGTCACCGACGTGTTCAATCCGAACGTCGTCCGCTCCTCGACCGGTGTGCTCTTCGCCATGCCGGTCGTGGTGGCGCCGTCGCCCGACGTCATCGCGTTCCTCCGGACCGTCGGGATCCGGTCGGTGGCCACGACTCCGGCGGCATCGCTGATCTACACCAGCGCCGACCTCCGCGGCCCCCTGGCCATCATCATGGGGTCGGAGATGCACGGCTTGTCGGATGAGTGGCTGGCCGCGGCCGACGAGACCGTGGCGATCCCAATGGCAGGCCAGGCCGACTCGCTCAACGTGGCGTCGGCCGCGCTGATCACGATCTTCGAAGCGGTTCGCCAGCGGACCCTTCCCGCGACCTGAGGTGGCTTTCCGTCGTTCACCGTCTTCTCGGCTCACGCCCCGCGGGCGCGACCCGTTAGCGTGTCGATTCGTATGGCTGTCGATGTAGGAGACGTTGCCCCCGATTTCACCCTTCCCGGCACGGGCGGGGAGGAGTACACCCTGTCCGAGTACCGCGGCCAGCATGTGGTTCTGGCCTTCTACCCGGGTGACAATTCCCCGGTTTGCACCTTGCAGTTGAACTCCTACACCCGCGAGTTCGACGCGTTCGAGGGCCTCAACGCCAAGGTCTTCGGGTTGTCGCCGCAGAGCGTTTCGAGCCACGAGAACTTCTCGAACCGTCAGGGCGGGTTCGCCTTTCCACTACTGGCCGACAACGACAAGGCGGTTGGTCGGCTCTACGGCGTGCTCGGGCCGCTCGGCTTCTATCGCCGATCGGTCTTCGTGATCGATCCGAAGGGGCGGATCAAGTACGCGCACCGCTCCGCGACGGGCATGACGTTCAAGAAGACCCCGGAGATCGTCGACGCGATCACCGCGGAGCCGTCCCGGGGTTGAACACCGTCACCGACTGGCCGCTGGCAGAGGGGTCGCCGGCCAGGGTGAACATCGCTTCGGCGATCTCCTCCGGTGCGATCATGGTGACCACCTTGAGGGCCGGCGCCAACCACGCCGCGGGCGTCACGCCGTCGCCGGTCTTGTTGACGATAGGTGTGTCGGTCATACCCGGGAGAATGGCGTTGACACGGATGCCGTAGCGGTCGCTCCACGAGGCGCACGACTTCACGAAGTGCAGTACCCCGGCTTTCGTGGCGGCGTACACGGGATCCCCCTCGAGCGGTGAGAGCGCAGCGGTCGAGGCCGTGCAGATGATGGCGCCCCCGTTGGCCCGCATGTGGGGGAGGGCGATCTGGCAGGTGTGCATCACCCCGATCAGGTTGACGGACACGACACGGGTGACCTGCTCCGGCGAGGCGTCGGGATAGTCGGGAGCGCCGGTCATGATGCCGGCGTTGGCCAGCACGACGTCGACTCGGCCGAACTCCTGGACGGCCAGTTGGAACATCGAGCGGAGATGGTCGACATCGGTCACGTCGACCCGGATTGCCTTTGCATTGCCTCCGGCGGCGACGAGTTCCGCGGCGACCGCGGTCGCTCCCCTGCTGTCGACATCGGCCACGACCACGGCGTACCCCGCCGAGGCGAAGCGGTGCGCGGCCGCCCTTCCGATCCCCGAGCCTGCACCCGTGATCACCGCAACGTTCTGTCCGCCCGGAAGTTCTGTCATGTCCGCCAGGGTACCCACCGTCGTGGGAAAAGTGCGAGAGCGCGTACGCTCGGGTCACCATGACCGGCTCGGAGTCGTTCCCCCGTCAATACGCCCGCACCCGACGATTCACGTGCGGCGAGCCGAAGGCGTACCGTCCGAACGCCGACGGCACCCGTGTGGTCTTCCTGCGATCGCTCGGCGGTGACGACCCGGTGAACCGTCTCTGGTGCCTCGATCGACTCGACGACGGCACGTGGACGGAGCGACTTGTCGTCGACCCGTTGAATCTTGATATGCGCGCGGATGGTTCCCTCCCGGCCGCCGAGCTCGCCCGTCGCGAACGGCTGCGCGAGCAGGCATCGGGGATCACCGCCTATGACGTCGATGCCGCCGGTTCGGTAGCCGTCTTCGCGGTCAACGGCACGCTCGTTGTTGCCGACCTCGACACCGGGTCGACGCACACGCTCGCGACCAAACCCGGCGGCTACGACCCCCGACTCTCGCCGGATGGGCAGCACGTGGCCTACGTGAGCGATCGCTGCCTACGTGTCGTCAGCGCGCGTACTGGATCTCTCGACGATCGTCTGCTCCTCGGCGAGGAGGATGAAGCCGTCTCCTGGGGTGTGGTCGACTTCGTCGCCGCCGAGGAGCTCAACCGGTACCGGGGCTTCTGGTGGTCCCCCGACTCAGCCCACGTGCTGGCGGAACGGGTCGACGTGTCACCCGTCAACGTGTGGACGATCGCCGACCCGACTCATCCTGAGCGATCCCCGGTGACCCATCGCTACCCGGCGGCGGGCACGGAGAACGCCCTCCTTGCCCTGGCCGTGGTCGCCATCGAGGACGACGCGCGCCACGACATCACCTGGTCTCACGACGAGTTCCCGTACCTCGTCGACGCGCAGTGGACGAAGCACGGCCTGACGCTCACGCTGCTCGACCGGGACCAACGCCACATCCGCATCGTCGACGTGACCCCGGAGTCAGGGCGTCTCCGCACGCTGCACGACCAGCGCGATGGTGTCTGGGTCGAGTTGGCCGTCGGTGCTCCAATCCGGCTCGCCGACGACGACCTCGTCCTCACGGTCGACGGCCACGTAGCGGAGTCCACCCCCGCGGGTCTGCCCACGCCGGTCGAACTCGATACCTTCGCCGATCCCGAGGGCACGAGGGCCCTGGTCCGCCAGCGGCCGGACCGAGCGGGCTACCTCTACCTGACCCCGGCCAACCTGCAGGTCCGACGCGTTGTGGGGATCGAGGGAAACCAGGCGGTCGTGATCGCAAACGCCTCGCGTCCGGTCCCGGGGCTGGAGGTCCCAAGTGATCCGGCGACGACCTGCGTCCTGCGCGTGTCGCTCGATGGGTCGACACCTATCGAGGTCGTGGCCGGCGGTGTCGGCGACCCGGGTGTGCACGACGTCACCGTCGGCGGCGGGCTTGCCGTGATGCGAGCGGCGTCGATTGACCGTACGCGCGCTGAGCATCTGTTGATCGATGGAGCCACTCGTGTCGCGATCACCAACGACGCCGAGGTTGCCGTGGTCACGCCTCGTCCACTCTTCTTCCGCGCCGGCGACCGCGCCATCCCCTACTGCGTCTTCTTCCCGACCGACGCAGGGATGCTCGGTGACGGGTTCGACAAGCTGCCCGTCATCATGGACCCCTACGGCGGACCACACGCCGCGCGCGTCGTCGCTTCGCGCAACGCCCATGCATCCTCGCAGTGGCTCGCCGACCAGGGGTTCATCGTCATCGTTGCCGATGGGCGCGGCACGCCGGGCATCGGACCGATGTGGGAGCGGGCGATCGCCGGTGACTTCGCCGGGCCCATCCTCGAGGATCAGATCACTGCGTTGCACGATGCCGCGCATCGCTACCCACAGATCGACCTGACCCGGGTCGGCATCCGCGGGTGGTCGTTCGGCGGCTACCTCGCTGCGCTCGCCGTCCTGCGCGCTCCGGAGATCTTCCACGCGGCCGTGGCGGGTGCCCCGGTGACCGATTGGCACCTCTACGACACGGGGTACACCGAGCGCTATCTCGGGCACCCGCAGGAGAACCCCGAGGCCTACGAGCGGTCCTCGCTGTTTCCGCTCGCCGCCGGGCTTCGTCGACCGCTCCTGCTCATCCACGGACTGGCCGACGACAACGTGGTCGCGGCCCATACCCTCCAGCTGTCATCGCGTCTTCTGGCGGCCGGGCGGGCCCACTCGGTGCTTCCGCTCTCGGGCGTCACCCACATGACGCCGCAGGAAGAAGTGGCCGAGAACCTCCTCCTCCTTCAGGTCGACTTCCTCCGACGCGAACTGGGCTGACAACGCTACGGTGGGCGCCTGTCCACCGAGCGACCCCCCGGAGTGCCATGTCCCCTGCGCCCACCTGTACAGCCGAGATCATCCGCAAGTGGGGAGCCGAAACCCCCGACGACACCGCGATGGTGTTCGAGGGCACAACGACCTCGTGGCGGGAACTCGACGAACGATCGAGCCGCCTGGCGAACGCGTTCGCCGCCGCCGGAGTCGGCATGCAGGAGCGGGTGGTGTTCATCGACAAGAACGGTCCGGCCTACTTCGAGGTCACCTTCGGACTCGCCAAGCTCAACGCCGTGATGGTCGCGGCGAACTGGCGCCTCGCTCCCCCGGAGCTGGCCTACACGATCAACGACTCCCAGGCGAAGATCGTCATCGTCGGTCCGGACTTCGTCCCTCTCGTCGAACAGATAGCGAGCGAGCTTACGACCGTCACGAAGATCATCGTCATCGGAGACCATCCGTCGTGGGAGTCCCTCGACGACTTCGCCGCATCGGGCACGCCGACCGACCCGGGCGCGTCGTCGGCATTGTCCGACGTGGCCATGCAGCTCTACACGAGCGGTACCACCGGACTCCCGAAGGGCGTGATGCTGGCCAACGCCAACATGTTCACGCTCTACGAGGAGATCGCCGAGCATTGGGCGTTCGACCGCAACTCCGTCAACATGGTGGCGATGCCGCTGTTCCACATCGGCGGATGCGGATGGGCCATGGTCGGCATGTTCTTCGGAGCGAAATCGATCATCGTTCGTGAGTTCGTCCCGAACGTGGTCCTCGATCTCATGGTCGAACACCAGGCGACCAATGCGCTCTACGTGCCGGTGATGCTCCAGTTCATGGCCATGGTCCCGGGCGCTGCCGACCGCGACTACTCGTCGATGCGCCGCATCGTCTACGGCGCTTCGCCCATCACCAACGAGGTGCTGATCGCCGCGATGAACGTGTTCAAGGTGCCGTTCGTCCAGGTCTACGGCATGACCGAGACGACGGGCGGGTTCACGCAACTGGCACCCGAGGACCACGACCCGACCGGACCGCGCGCCCATCTGCTCCGCTCTGCCGGCGCACCGTACCCGTGGGTCGAGGTGCGGATCGTCGACCTCGACACCGGCGAGGACTGCGAGCAGGGCACCGTCGGCGAGGTGTGGACGCGGTCACGCCAGAACATGCTCGGCTACTGGAACAAGCCGGAAGAGACGGCCAAGACCATCACCGAAGATGGCTGGCTCAAGACCGGTGACGCCGGGTACCTCGATGCCGAAGGCTTCCTCTTCCTCACCGACCGCGTGAAGGACATGATCGTGTCGGGCGGCGAGAACGTCTATCCGGCCGAGGTCGAGAACGCCATTGCGTCGCATCCGGCGGTGGCCGAGGTCGCCGTCATCGGTGTGCCGCACGACCGGTGGGGTGAGACCGTCAAGGCCGTCGTTGTTCTACGCAGCGGAGCGACGGCCGCGGCGCCCGAGATCATGGCGTTCGCCAGGGAGCGGCTCGCCGGCTACAAGTGCCCCACATCGGTCGACTTCACCGATGTCCTCCCCCGCAATCCGAGCGGCAAGGTCCTGAAGAAGGATCTGCGTTCGCCGCACTGGGAAGGCCGCGCCCGCCAGATCAACTAGCCGCTCGCTACGACGGTCGGGTGCAGACTGAGCCCTCATGGATTCGGCCCGTCGGTCGCTGTTGGTGCTCTCCGCCACGTACCTGGTGAGCGCGTTCGTGCTGTGGCGTGTGCACGCGAAGCAGCGCGACGTGTGGCTGTGGATCGTGACCGGTTCGGCGGGCATCGCGCTCGCGTTGCTCTTGGATCGGGACCGCCCGTTGGTGTGGATTGGACTTGCCGTCGCCCTCGGGCCGCAGATGGTTTCAGCGACGATCGGAGACCTCCGCCGCGGGAACCGTCTGCTGACGTTGATCGACATCGGCGGCCTCGTCACGCTGGCGATCGGTCTCGTGCTCGGGCGTCACGCGCTCACGGGATGACGGATCGGTGCGCCGAGGCCGGGTGATTGTGCACTCAGTCGCCCCGGGGGCGACCAGCGCTACAACCATCGACGGGGACTCGGTCCGATCAGTCGTGACGAAGCAGATTCAGGTTCCGAAAGACGATCGGACGTGTTGCCAGGGCCGCCAGACCCTCGGCGATTCGTGCCGTGGCGGGTAGATCGTTGTTGACCGCCGCGGCCTCCACCGACGGGAACTCGACGATCATGAGATAGGTGCCCGGCCGATCGCGGTCCTCGCAAATCCATACGCCCACGACCGTGCGCGCGCCCTCCGTGTCCTTGAGCCACTGCTCGTGGAGCTTCATCAACTCGTCGTAGCTCGGGCTCTCGACCTCGATCAGCTGGATGTACGACATCGAGTCACTCAGCCTTCAAGGAGCTGCGAATCATTTCGCGGAGCTCAGGACCAGGCTCGTGCTGATGGGCCGCGACTGCATGGGCAACCGCCGCATCCAGTACTTCGTCCTCCTGTCCCGCGATCGTGAGGGTGCATCCGCTCTCACTCGGAAAGTCCCTGCAGTCGGCAATCATGCGCCCAGCCATATGACCTCCTGGGATGCGACGGAGTTACGGGTCCATCACCCGTTCTCGCTCGTAGTATGAGCTTGAAGACAGCGCCTGTCAATGAAGTCGCAGTGGTGATGGTCGCGGTGCTGTACGGCCGATCATTGTGCACGTCGTCACCCTGCGACCAGGTGAACACCATCGATTGAACTCTGTCACCGTTCCGGTCAGGCGAGACCGTAGAGCGCGGCGCAGTTGTCCCACAGCAGCTTGCGGAGCAAGTCGGGGCTGAGGTCGCTTCGCTCCATCAGTTCCTCGATGGCGTGCGGAAAGGGTCCGTCCTGGTGCGGATAGTCGGTCGAGATGACGATGCGATCCTCGCCCACCCGCTCGGCCACGAGTGGCACGAACGACTCGTCGATGTCGGCACCGATCCAGCACTGGCGCCGGAAGTACTCGCTCGGTAGCGCGTCGAGCGCAACG
>JANOJN010000007.1:0-17739 GCA_031418775.1 Acidimicrobiia bacterium | reverse complement strand
CGGGCTGCGGCCGGTCGGTGCGATGTGCGCCGGTCGTGCCCCACCCTTTGCTATGGTAAATGGCCCACGCGGAAGTGGCTCAGTGGTAGAGCATCACCTTGCCAAGGTGAGGGTCGCGGGTTCGAATCCCGTCTTCCGCTCCATACGTGCAGGTCAGCCAGGCTTTTTGCCCGGCTGTTTGCATTATCGGGGCCGGTCGGCTGGAACTGCCGTGGTGCCCCTGACCGTGCAGTTCCGCCTCATACTGGACAGTGTGGTTCCGGTTCCGGGCGACACTTTTGGGACAGTTCCCGTAGGTGGGCGGTGACGTTGTGCCGGGCAAACGGATTGGGGTCGGACCGAATAAGACAGATATCCGCGCGGTGAGCGCGAACGTCGGGTCCTCGATGGTTACGTGCGCAGCGACTCAGGGATCCAGTCGCCGTGGGCGAGCATCAACTCGTCGACCATCGACCAGATCTGGTCGAGGTCGAGCTCGGCTGCGGTGTGGGGGTCGAGCATGGCGGCGTGATACACGTGTTCGCGTTTGCCGGTGATGATCGCTTCGACGACGAGTGACTGCACGTTGACGTTGGTCTGCATGAGCGCCGCCAACTGCGGGGGAAGCGAGCCGATCCGGGTCGGCTGCACGCCGTTGCGATCGACCATGCACGGCACCTCCACCGTGCAACCTGCTGGCAGGTTGTCGATGATGCCGTCGTTGGCCACGTTGCCGTAGATGACCGACGGTTCACCCGTCTCCATCGAATGGATGATCGCCGAGCCGAACTCCACACTTCGTTCGACAGTCAACTCGTGATCGTTGTCTTCTAGCGACGATCGAAGCGTCTCCCATCCGGCGATCTGGTTTTCGCACCGGCGGACGTATTCCTCGAGCGGCACGTCGAAACGGTCCAGCAGGTCCGGCCGGTCGCGTTTGATGAACCACGGCACATATTCGGCAAAGTGCTCGCTCGACTCGGTCACGAAGAAGCCGGTGCGCTTGAAGACTTCGTAGCGGACCATGTCGGCCATGACCGAACCATCTCGGTGATGGCGGGCCGGACGAACGCCCGATTCCAGGAAGTCCCGCACCCGAGGGTAAAGGTCTTCGCCGCGATGCTCGAGGCGGAGGAAGAACGCCATGTGGTTGATGCCCGCAACGGTGTAGTTGATCTCGTCGATGGGTACACCGATGTCTTCGCACAGGTCCTTGGCCGTGAGCGGCACACTGTGGCACAGCCCCACGGTGGTGATCTTGGTGCCGCGGTTGAGGCCCCAGCAGTTCATGGCCATGGGATTCGCGTAATTGATGTGCAACGCGTTGGGACACAGCCGCTCCATGTCGGCCGCGATGTCGAGCAGTACGGGGACGGTTCGAACGGCCCGCATGATGCCGCCGATCCCGAGCGTGTCGGCGATGGTCTGACGTAGGCCGTATTTCGCTGGGATCTCGAAGTCGAGAACGGTGCCCGGACGGTAACCGGCCACCTGGATCATCGTGATGACGTAGTCGGCGCCGTCGAGTGCCCTGGCCCGGTCCGTCGTGGCCACGATGTGCGGTGATGCACCAAGCGCGCGGGCCACTCGGTGGGCGACCACCTCCGAGGTCTTCAACCGCTCGGCATCGATGTCGAACAGGGTGATGTGCGACGACGAGAGTTCGGGGTACCCCAGCACATCGCCCAGCAGGTTCTTCGTGAACACGGTGCTCCCCGCACCGACGAAGACGATCTTCGGTGAACGGGCGGCGATGGGGGAGTTGGTCATGGTGTGCCTTCGGTGAACGTCGAACCGGACCGCTCGATACTCGCATGCGATCGTGAATCACGTCAACGTTGACGTAGTCGAATGACCAGCCCTCGTCCCTGAGCGTGCAAACTGGTGGTGTGCCGCGTGGATCGACCTTGCATGACGTCGCGGCGCTGGCGGGAGTGTCGCCTCGCACCGTCTCTCGCGTGGTGAACGACGAGTCCGGCTTCGGGGAGGCCACACGCTTGCGTGTCATGGAGGCCATCGAGAAGGTCGGGTACCGCCCGAACATGTTGGCGAGGGCGCTCATCACCCGTCGGACCGGCACGCTCGGCCTGGTCGTACCCCAGATGGTTGACCCGTTCTTCGCCGAGTTGGTCGACGGCGTGCAGGCGGCCGCGAAGGCGTCGGGGCGAACCATGATCATCGCCAAGCACGACAACGACCTGGCCGAGTTCGACTCCATCCTCGAGACGTTGTCGTCGTTCGCCGTGGACGGGGCGATCGTCTACTCGCCGAAGGCCGAACGGGCGACACTCGTGAAGCACGCCATGCGCGGTCTGCCCATCGTGGCTGTCGGGATGGAGATCTCCGGCACGAACCTCGGTTCGGTCCTGTGGGACATCAGCCGCGGGGCAGAGCTCGGCGTGGAGCATCTCGTACGGATCGGCCGCACCAACCTGGTCATGCTTTCCGACACCAGCGGGGCCAACTCCCAGCCGCTGCCGCGCCGGGAGACCGCGTTCCGGCACACGCTACAGAGCGCCGGGCTGGCATTCAGCGAGGGACGGGTCGTCCGGAGGGATCCCACGATCGATGGCGGCCGTGCGGCGATGGAGTCCGTCCTCGCGGCGGGCACGCCGGTCGACGGCGTCTTCGCCTACAACGACGCCGTGGCGATCGGCGCGCTGCAGGCGCTGGCTCTCGCCGGCCTGCGGGTCCCCGACGACGTTGCCCTCGTGGGGTTCAACGACATCGCCATGTGCTCGGCGCTCGTTCCCACGTTGACTTCTGTCCGGCTCGATCGTGCCGCCATCGGGCGGGAAGCGGTCGCTCTGCTCGACCGTATGCGGTTGGCCCCCGACCACCACCAGCCGGTGTACGTCGACGTAGAGCTGATCGTCCGCCAGTCGGCCTAGCGCGACGCCCCAAGCAGTCCCTTCCGCCAGGCCGGGCGTCCGAGGTCGGCGCCGACCCGGGAATGCTCCGTTCGGCGGGGACCCGACGACCCGGTTCCGGAGGACGGACTCGGGTCGCGGTTCGTACGCAAAGGCCCGCACGGGCGGCTCGGGTGTCGGCCGACCAGGCTCCGCGTTTCGGCGGTGATTCGGCGTCTCGACGACCCGGCGTTCCGGATGTTTACGTCAACGTTGACGTGACGCACGTCGCATCTCTATGCTCAACCCGTCGACACCGTCGACACCCGTTTCGTCAGCTGTTCGTCGCCCTGTCGTGGTCCGGTCCGGACTCTGACAGTCCGCATCACCTAATCCGACCGATCCGTCACCCGAGGGAGCTTGCATGAACACCGAACCGACCATGAATGCTGAAAATGAGCCGGAATCGCCGTCCCTACTCGGGCGCCGGTCCTTCGTCCTGGGGGCCGCCGCCCTCGGTGTGCTGGCGAGTTCGCCAGCGGCGTTTGCCGCCACGAAGAAGACCACCAAGGCAAAGAAGTCGGCGAAGACCTCTGGCACCATTGCCCTGCAGTCCAACAACGCCGACGACAAGTCAAAGAAGGGCATGGAGGCCGTGGTTGCGGCGTTCAACGCCAAGAAGGCGGGGACCGTCAAACTGAACACGGTCGCCGGCGAGCTGTATCGAACCCAGCTCACGCAGTACCTCACCTCGTCGAAGCCGCCGGAAGTCCTCACCTGGCTTGCCGGAAAAGCGGCGCAGAACTACGCCGACAAGGGCCTACTGCTCGACGTGTCCGATGTGTGGGCCTCGCCGGAAATGGCGGGCTACTCGTCGGCCCTGAAGGGCCTGTCGACAGACTCGACCGGCAAGCAGATCTTCCTTCCGATCTACTACTACTGGTGCGGCGTCTACTACCGCCCGTCGAAGTTCGCCGAGTGGGGCGTGAAACCGCCCAAGACGTTCGAGGAGTACAAGACGCTCTGCAAGACGGTGCAGGACAAGGGCGTGACCCCGATCGGCATGGGCCTGTCCGACACGCCGTGGGTGGCCTCGTTCTGGTTCGACTATCTCAACCTTCGCCTGAACGGCGCGCAGTTCCACCGAGACGTTCTCAGCGGGAAGAAGAGCTTCAACTCTCCCGAAGTGAAGGCTGTGTTCAACAAGTGGCTGGAGGTTCTGCCCTACATGGACAAGCAGGCGAAGGGGTTGGGATTCGCCGAAGCGCAGACCAAGTTCTACAAGGGCGAAACCGCGACGTATGTGGCCGGGAACTGGTGGGCCCTGGGCGCCCCGAAGGAAGTTGGCGACGACATCGACTTCTTCCAGTTCCCGATCATCGATCCGAAGGTGCGCGTCGCGGAGGAAGCTCCGGCCGACGGATTCTTTGCTTCCGCAAAGGGTTCCAATCCGGCGCTCACGAAGGCCTTCTTGAAGTACCTGGCGACCCCCGCGGCCCAGGAGCTCTATCTGACCACCTCGGGCAACTCGTCCATTCCGGCTGCGCCCGGGGCCAAAGCCGCAGTCACCGCACAAAACACGAAGGGCAAGGCGATGCTGGAGGCCGCTGCTGACCTCACCCAGTTCTTCAACCGTGACGGTGGCGACGAGCTCCAGCCAACTGCTGACGCGGCACTGCTGAAGTTCATGGACAATCCCGGCAACGTCGACGCCATCATGGCGGAATGGCAGGCCGCGGCAGTCAGCGCCCGCAAGGCCTAAGTGACCTTTCCGGTGCGCCACCGTCGGCGGGGGGTCAATACCCTTCCGCCGATGGTGGCAGCATTCATCCTGGTGCCGTTCCTGCTGGAGGCGCTCGTCGTTTTCGCTCCGGCTGTGCAGGGCGTCCTTCTTTCCTTCACGGAATGGCGGGGGATCGGCAATCCGCAAGTCGTTGGCCTGCAGAACTTTCGCGAACTGACAAACGACCCGATCTTCAGCACCGGGTTCAAGAACACCCTGCGGTGGTTGGTGGCCTTTGGCGGGCTCTCCGGTCTCCTGGGTCTGTCGTTGGCTCTGCTTCTCCGGGCCGAGAGGCGCGGAGTGGCGGTTTATCGGTCGCTGATCTTCCTGCCGGTAATCTTCTCGCTGGTTGTCACCGCATTGGTCTGGCGGGTGCTGTATGCCCCCGAGGGGTTTTTCAACAACGCGCTGCAGGCGGTCGGTCTCGGATCATGGGGCCGTATCTGGCTGGCCGAGCCACACACCGTGTTGTATGCGCTTGTCGTCGCATCGCTATGGAGGTCTTCGGGCTACATCATGGTGCTGTATCTCGCTGGGTTGAAGTCGATTGATCCGGCGCTGACGGAAGCGGCACGAGTGGACGGCGCGAACCGCTGGCAGCTCCTTCGCCACATCACGATGCCCCAGCTCAGGGGAGTCAACTCGGTCGTTGTGTCCGTGATCGTCATCGAGGCGCTCCGTTCTTTCGACATCGTCTACGCCTTGACGAAGGGAGGGCCGTACAACTCCTCGCAGCTCTTGAGCACCTACATGTTCCAAACTGCCTTCGCGACCGGCCGATTGGGCTACGCCTCCGCGATTGCGATGGTCATCTTCCTCCTCGCCATCAGTTTCATCATCCTGTATCTGGTCCGTGCCCTCAGGGAGGAGGCCCGATGAGCGGCCGTGAAGCCCTCTCGCATGGAGAGATTGTTCGTCGGCGGAGCCGCCGAGCACGAAAGGCCCGCACTGCCGGCTTCCACCTGACCGCATCGTTCCTCTCGCTGCTGTGGGTCGGACCGCTGGTCCTCGTGGTGGTGCTGTCGTTCAGGTCCCTGGACGACATCTTGAGCAACGGGCTCATGGCTCTACCGCGCACGTTCACCTTTCGCGGGTACATCGATGCGTGGGGCCGAGGTGGGGGCCGACGGGGCATGCTCAACAGCTTCATCATCACCGTGCCGGCGCTCGCTCTCATCCTTGTGCTGTCGTCGATGGCAGCGTTCGGACTGAGCCGTTTCAAAGTGCCGTTCCGCCGAACAATTCTCCTGGTCATGCTCGGAGGGAATCTTCTCCCGGCTCAGATCATGCTGATCCCGCTTGCCCGCAATGCGGAGGCTCTCGGGATCTTCGACACGTTCTTCACGGTCATCATCCTGCACACCGCCTTCGGGCTCGGATTCTACGTCTTTGTGCTCTACGGCTTCATGCTCGCCATCCCGTCGGAGATCCAACAGGCGGCTGTCATCGATGGTGCGACATCATTTCAGATCTATCGAATGATCATTCTTCCGCTGAGCCGACCCGCTCTTGCCTCGATCGGTGCCCTAGGCTTCACGGGGATCTTCAACGACTTGCTGTGGTCGATAACCGTCCTACGGAGCGAACAAAAGATGCCGGTGACCGCTTCACTGTTGGGTCTTCAAGGCACGTATCTGTCGGACTGGGGACTCATCTCGGCAGGAACGATCATCGCTGCCATTCCGACCCTTATTGTGTTTTTGCTCTTCCAGAAGTCATTCGTCGAGGGTCTTACTCTTGGCGCAGTGAAATAACTCGGATTGGATTGCATCTATGACTCGAAAGAAACCGACGGTTGCCGATCTGCTCGCTGGTAAGGGCAAGGTGCAGCGCACCAACGTCCTCGCCTGGACGGTGGACGAGGCGGCGGCGGCCGAAGAGGCCGGTATCGATATCGTCACCACCGGACACAATCCTCAGTTGCCGGCGATCCGTGCCGCAGCGCCGACCGCGTTCATGATCACCGGGATGGACTACGGGCGGCTCGCCACGACCGACGACTACCTCCGCGAAGCATGCACGCTGTACGGGAAGGGGATCGACGCGATGTATTGCGTGGCCAGCCTCGAGACCATCAGCCGGCTGGCGGCTGAGGGGTTTCCGATCATGAGTCACGTCGGGCTGATTCCGTCCAAGGCAACCTGGACCGGTGGTTTCCGGGCCGTGGGCAAGACCGCTGACGAGGCGATGAAGATCTTCCGACAGATCAAACGACTTGAGAGCGCGGGCGCACTCGGGGCCGAGATCGAAGTCGTACCGGCTGCCGTCGCGTCGGCCATTTCGGCCCGGACGTCGTTGTTCATGATGTCGATGGGTGCCGGCACAGGTTGCGATGCGCAATACCTCTTCGCCGAGGACATCCTCGGTGCCCACGACCGTCACTACCCACGTCACGCCAAGAAGTACCGAGATCTCCGTGCAGAGTATGCGCGCATACAGCTAGAGCGGGTTGCCGCGCTCACCGAGTTCCGCGACGACGTGGCCGCCGGTCGATTTCCGGAAGAGGGCCACCTCGTCCCGATCGCTCCGGACGAGTTGGAGAAGTTCGTCAACCAGCTCGACGCCCCATCGTGAACAACCCGAAATGGAAAGGAGAACCCAGTGACTGCGCTTCTACCCGTTCTTGACGATCGCTATGACCTTGCTCCCGAGGCAGTGGGGGCATATCAGAGGAACGGCCACGTTCTTCTGCGGGGGGTCGCCAGTCCCGATGAAGTCGCGGCGTTCCGGCCCGCTATCGCCTCGGCCGTAGCCCGGTTCAGCCGGGAGAGTCGCCCACTGGCTGAGCGAGACACCTACGGCAAGGCCTTCCTCCAGGTCATGAACCTGTGGTGCGAGGATGCCGATGTGCGCCGCTTCGTGCTCGCTGCTCGGTTCGCAGGCATCGCCGCCAACCTGCTCGGAGCCGAGGGCGTGCGCATCTACCACGACCAGGCCCTCGTCAAGGAGCCAGGTGGCGGACACACGCCGTGGCATCAGGATGCGATCTATTGGCCGATCGACGGCACACGCTGCGTCACGATGTGGATGCCGCTCGTCGACATCACGACGGAGATGGGCGTCATGACGTTTGTCGACGGCAGCAACACCGGGGAACTCGGCGAAGAGGCGATCTCCGACGTCTCCGAAGCCCACTTCGATGCGCTCGTGAGCCGCACCGGGGCGAAGCTTTCCGTTCCCGTAGCGATGTCGGCCGGTGACGCCACGTTCCACGGTGGGTGGACTCTGCACAAGGCCGGTGCGAACTCGTCGGCCATCACCCGTGAGGTCATGACCGTGATCTACTTCGACAGCGATCTGACGGTGCAGACGCCGACCAACGAACCGCAGCATCGCGATCTAGCGCGTTGGCTGCCGGGCCTGGTGCCAGGCGACCCCGCCGCCTCGGAACTCAACCCCGTGGTCTCGGTCGCCGTGTAACAGCCGTTGTCGGCATCCGCCACCTCGATCAATCGACAACCCTCGACCAAAGGACGAAGCAATGCCTGCACCCACACCTCTCGAGGATTTCGAGTTCGATCTCCGAGGGTTTCTGGTGTTGCGGGGAGCCCTGGACCCCGACGAGGTGCGTCGACTCAACGAGGCCTATGACCGGTTCCCGCCGCTGTCCAACGGAGAGTGGGTCGGCAACGCGCAGCGACGTGACTACACGAAGGACACCGGATTCGAACTGCACAACGTTCTCGATTGCGATGACCGGGCGTTCGAGTTCTTGATCGATCACCGGAGCTGGATCGACCATGTGCGCCATTACGCGGGTGAGGAGGGGACCTACGTCGAGGGCGTGTCCATCGACGAGAACATCGCCACCATTCGTCTCGCCGGCGGTCATCACCCCGTCCATTCAGGTGGCTTCACGTCTCCGGTGCGGACGCAGTACGCCTACCTTCACGGCGGTTTCCGGTGCGCTCAGGTCAACGTTCTCCTGGCCCTCACCGACATCGGCCCCGGCGACGGAGCAACGATGGTGATCCCCGGCAGCCACAAGTCCGACCTCCCCCATCCGCTCGCCGGGGATTACGCCCGTGGCGATCGGATGGACGCGCTGCCAGGCGCGGTCGAGGTGCACGCCAAGGCCGGTGACGCCTTGATGTTCGTCGATTCGCTCATGCACGGTGGGTCGAGCCGGACCACCGTCGAGGGCGAGCGCCGGGTCATCATCCTTCGCTACGGGCCATCGTGGGTGCGCACCCGCTTCGGCTACACCTGGTCCGGCGGTCTGCTGTCACGGATCACTCCGCAACAACGCGAGATCCTCCAGTCGAGGTCCCCGGTCAAGACCGGCGATCCGAACATCCCCTACCAACGGGGCTAGCTCGGAGGTCGGGTGCCTACGGTGCTCGGCAAAGCGACAACGAATTCGAACTACGAAAGGCAAGACTATGAGCGTCATCACCGCCCCCGACAAGGAATCGTTCGACCGTGACGGGTTTGTGATCAAGCGTGGTTTCTTCACGCCCGACCAGATCGCGGCGGTCATCAACGCATTCCAAGTCGATCCGTCCATTCATAAGCGTGCCTATGGTGTCGACGACGGCCAGGGCGGTGCCACGGAGATCGCACTTTGGAACGAACCCGGTGAGGACTCCTTCGGAGCCTTGGCTCGCAGCGAACGGCTCGTGCGCGCCGTGGAGAGCCTGCTGGGTGGGGAGGTGTACCACTACCACTCCAAGATCACCATGAAGCGTCCCGGGACCGGCGGCACGTGGGTGTGGCACCAGGACTACGGGTACTGGTATCCGAACGGCTGCCTTCGCCCCGATATGCTCACCGTGGCCATCCCGCTGACACCGAACACGCCGGCCAACGGATGCCTCAACGTGCTGGCGGGGTCGCATCTGATGGGCCGGATCGACCATGGGTTCGTCGGCAAGCAGACCGGCGCTGATCCGGCTCGGGTCGCCGCCGCAGAAGAACGGCTCCCACGCGTTGCGTTCGAGGCGCAGCCAGGCGACGTGATGTTCTTCCATTCGAACACCCTTCACACGTCGGCGCCGAACCAGTCCGACGTCGACCGTCACCTTCTTCTGGTGGCGTTCAACACGCGGGCCAACGACCCGTACCTGAAGCATCACCACCCGTGCTACACCCCCATCGATGTACTGCCGGATACCGAGATCGTGGCGCGAGCAGATCGCCACGACGGCGAGACCAGGGTCTTCCTTGACCCGTCAAGGGACAAGAGCGACGCCGCGTTCGAAGTTCTCGCGTAGTACGGCGCAATCGAGGCGCTGCTGCCCGCCTCACGCGTCCCGTTGGATGACCTCATGATCACTCAGGCCTTCCACGGTGAATCCGGCCTGCCCAAGGCAGGTCGCCGTTCTTCGACGCGCGGTTGCGTCGTGGTACGTCCCATGTTGAGAAGAGCAAGTGCGCTTTGGAAGGAGGGACCAGATGAAGTTCAGTTCAGTGGAGTCAACGCATCAGATCGTCGCTGACGCCATCACCGGGTTGCCGATTTCGATTGTCTGTCACTCGTCGACCGGCGTGCATGAAGTCCGCACCGCCGCTGGAATCGAATGCGAGCTCGGTGGAACTGAACGCCGTAGCCCCACTGGTGGAATCGAGTACGTCGACACCGTCCGTCTTTCACACTGTGTCCGCACTGCCGAGCCAACGAAGCATGAGGACGCGGATGGCTCGACGTGGCGTGTGCCGGTTCGGATCCTCGACGATGCCGCTGAATGCGAGGTTACGGGCGAGCTGCTTTACCGGCTGAATCGACTCGGCCCTGCCTTCAGTCTCGCCTTCGACTTCATAGGCGCGCAGACTGTCTTGGTTCGAAACGTGACCTTGCAAGTGTCGCTTGCGCTGGAGGGCGGCGCGTGGTCCGTCAGTGCCCCGGGGAACGGGATCGCCAGCGCGACACCTCTCGAGACGATCACGTCAGCTGTCGGTGTTTCGGCGATCGGCGGGCTGCGCGGTTCGAGCGGCCTCGTCCATCTCGAACCTGTGTCCATCGCTGGGAGCGCCGTCGCAGTTTGGTTCGACAACGACGTGGAGATTCCCGAGATCGACCTCCGCGGAACGTCGGAATCATCGATCGCTTTCTACCTCGCCACGAACTTCGCTGCCGACCTCGCCGTTACCACGAGCAACGAGCTTCAACTCTGCTCGTTCGATGTCGACGTACCCCGTTGGACGGGGTTCCCGACGCTCTTCGACGGTTGGCTCCGATCTCGTGGCCACACCTCGCCTGGGGCGGCGCCTCATTGGATCGCCGGCGCCATGATCTATGAAGCCCAGATCGGCTTCTCCGTCTTCGCCGGCCGGGATCTGTCCAGCCCCAATCACTACGGCCCGTATCCGGAGGTGAACGATCTCACCGACGACCTTGATCGCATTCGCGGGCTCGGATTCACCGTCATCCAGCTGATGCCCCGCCAGCCGTACCCCAGCTACAACGTCCATGACTACTGGAATGTCGATGTTTCGTACGGCCCGCGCTCCATGTTGATCGAACTCGTCGAGCAGTGTCATGCGAGAGGAATGCGCATCATCTTCGACGTGCTTCTGCACGGCGTGTTGGATCAAGAGTCGATCGGCGCTGCCGCCGACGGAGTGCGAGCCGGGCCGTTCGCCGACCTCGTAACCGCGGAGACCGCGGACAGCTTTGGCAGCGACGTGAACGACTGGCAGAACTATCTCGTCGCCTGGTCCCGCCACATTCTCGACTTCGAGCCGTATTGGCGAGCGGGTAGTCCGGTGGTGTCACCGTTGATCGACGAGCATCCTGATTGGTTCGCTCGAGACACCGCCGGCAACGTAGGCGGCGTATACACAAAGGCATTCGACACGCGAAATCGCGAATGGCAGGCGTACTTCACCGAAGCGATGAGCTTTCTGATGGTCGAACTCGGCATCGATGGCTTCCGATTCGACGCTCCGACGTACAACGACTTCCCGAATTGGGCCGGCTGGGCGAGGGGTCGAGCCGGTTCATCGGCCCTGTCATGTGTCGGTCTGTTCGAGCGACTTCGGCCGGTGCTCAAAGGAATCCGGTCCGATTCATTGATGTACACCGAGCCATCGGGCCACGCGCTCCGCAAGTCGATGGATCTCAACTACAACTACGACGAGCAGTGGCTGGTCACCGCAGTCAGCAATCCCTCGGCAGCGAAACCGTGGGGCGTGAAGAACGCAAAGGGCTTGGCACGCTGGATGAGCGATCGTGACGCGCTCTTGCCGAGGGGTTCGATCACCGCGCATCACATCGATTCACACGACACATTTTGGTGGCCGACATGGGGCAAGAAATGGCGTCGCGAGCAGTTCACCGCGAAGCAGTTTCGGTTGCTCACGGTGATCTTCGGGAGCCTGCCCGGTCCATTCATGATGTTCACCGGCGGCGAACTCGGAATCGAGGATCTGCTCCCGCTTTTGAGCGCGCTCAAGGACCGACCCGAATGGCGTGGCGGCGCAGTGTCTTGGTGGACCGGCGACGAGGTGCCTGATGCGGTGTTCGGCCTGACTCGCTCGCTCGGCGGGGAGAGCAGCACGGTCTTGGCCAATTTCGACAGTGTCCCGGTCACCGTGGCGATTCCTCAGTTCATGTACACGCGCTCGAGCCGAAAGGTTCTGTTCACTGCGCACGGCGACGCGGCACCGAACGTCGCAACGGGCGCGTCGACATCGATTGACACTTCGTTTGCCGATCAACGAATCTCGCTGGGTCCGTTCAGCGCGGTTGCGTTCTCGGATCGGATCCGGGCATGAATGATGACGCGGTCGGGGACGCTGCCGTGGTAACCGGCGCGCTCGGCGGTATTGGTGCGGCGACGTGCAACCTGCTCGCGTCAAAGGGATACCGGGTGATCGGGGTCGACCGCCACGAGGGAAGCCTGGCGAGCTTGGCGAAGCTCTTTGTTGGCGACGTGTGCGACGAGACGCTCTGGACGACAGTACGCGACTACGTCGACGAAACTCATGGGCGTCTCGACGCGCTGATCAACATCGCCGGACGTAACTACTTCGCGTTGATCGCCGATGCTGACCTTGCCGAGTGGCGATCGATGATGGATGTCAACGTGTTGGGGATGGTCGCACCGATCAAGCACCTTGTCGGCCTTCTTCGAAACGCCGACACCCCGGCCATTGTCAACATGAGTTCGATCTCCGGCCAGATTGGATCGGTTGGATACGCGGCGTACGTGACGACGAAGGGAGCCGTGGATTCGCTCACCAAGTCACTTGCTCTGGAGTTGGGGCCACGGATTCGCATCAATGCTGTGTGCCCCGGGTGGGTCGAGACCCCGTTCACCACGGACGGACTGAACCTTGCGGCCGACCCGGTTGCGTATCGACGCGAGGTGGAAGCAATGCACGCATTGGGTCGAGTGGGCACGCCGTTGGAAGTCGCCGAGACGATCTGCTGGCTGGCCTCTCCCGCTGCATCGTTCTTGACGGGATCGATCGTGGTGGTTGACGGCGGTTATCTCATCAAGAACTAGCGCGCTTCGTCGCACGACTCCGTCAAATTCCTGTCGGTACCAGGAGAGTCGCCGCACCGTCGGCCGCGGGCGGGTCCATCTGGTCAACGGACGGTCAGTTTTGCTATGCCTCTCCGGGACAGTCCGGAAGCCAGGGGAGTGCACGCGCATGGCGTCGTATCCGAAGCACATCAACCACGAACTCTCGCCGATGAAATGTCCGGTCGCTCTGGACGACGTGGACCTGTTCGGCCAGGGCGCGCAGGAGCACTGGTATGAGGCGTACAAGATCCTGCACCGCGAGGCGCCGGTGCTGCGCATCGAGGGCGGTGGCTACAAGCCCGGGACGGATGCGTTCGTGCTCAGCTTGCCGACGTGACCCGCGTGGTGAAGGATCCCGAGCGGTTCCCGCGGCGTTGTTGGGCGATTCTGTTTCGGGCGCTGCGACGGCACAGCGCGCGGCATCTCCGCGAAATCTGCTTCGTTTAACGCGTTAAACCATCGTTCCAGGAAACGGGCCGACTCTGCGGAATCAGCGGAAAAGCCGACGGGATGAAGACCCTGCTCAGCGGAACCAAAGGACGCAAACCAACCGATGTCATAGCCTTTTTTTGCCAAGGTGAGGGCGCGGGTTCGAATCCCGTCTTCCGCTCCAACGGAACCCCCTGCTGAGCAGGGGGTTTCTGTATCTGTGATGGTAGGGCCGGTTGGACGGCTGCCCATCATGCCCATGATCTTGTCCATCAAGACGACTGGTCGTTGTGTCGAACACCGTGTTGTGGACGGATCGATTCGACAGCGTGGCGTGTCCTCGTGGGAATTGCGCGTGTATGCCGGGACGAATCCCGACACCGGGAAGCTTCGCTAAAGAACCGCCACGGTGGTCGGGAACCGCGGTGACGCCGAACGCGGGTTGGCCGAGTTGGTGTCGTCGGTCCGGTCCGAACGGTCGATCGGCTCTGGCTCGACGGTGTCGGAGCTTCTGGAAGCGTGGTTTGTCGTGGCGAGCGGATCGTGGGCTCCGACGACGATTCGTCAAACCCGCTCCGTCGTTGATCGGTATCTTCACCCGCAGCTCGGGTCGATGCGGGTCGGGGAACTCACACCGAGTTTGATCGACGCCGCCTACGTTCGTCTGCGTGTCTCCGGTGGCGGTCGTGGGCAGGGACTGTCGTCTGGAACGCTGGCTCGCGTCCATGTGGTGCTGCGGTCAGCGCTGGCGCAGGCGCAACGGTGGGGATGGGTGTTCGACAACCCGGTCGAGCGAGCCCATCGCATCAAGGTCCGCAAGACCGACCGGCAGCCCCCGACACCCGACGAGGTGGCGAGGTTGATTGGATGGCTCGCCGGACACGACGAGTTGTTGCACCTCTTCGTGGCAGTTGCCGTGTCGACTGGAGCGCGGCGTGCGCAACTTCTAGCGGTGCGATGGGACAACATCGATCTCGCTCGTGGTCGGGTTGCGTTCGTCGGTGGATGGGGTGAAGGACCAGACGGTCCGGTGCTAACGGACACGAAGACCTCGCGCCGTCACGAAGTGCAGGTTGACTCGACAACGCTTGCCTTACTTGCTCACCGCGCCGGTTCAGGGAAGGACGGGTACGTGTTCAATGACGATGACGGCGTGACTGCGTGGAAGCCGAACCGGGCGACGAAGTCATTCCTTCGGGCGCTAAACGATGCCGGGCTTCGCCGTTTTCGTTTACATGACCTCCGCCATTTCATGGCGACCGAACTACTCCAGGCTGGTGTCGCGCTGGCAGTCGTGTCGCAGCGACTCGACCATCAGCGGAAGTCGACCACGCTCGACTACTACGCACACGCAGTGCCGTCGGGTGATGCCCACGCCGCCGACGTCATGCGATCGATCATCGACAACGCCCGAGGCGCAGCATGAAACGTGCAGCCCCTTGCGCAAGCCTCGATGTCAGGGTAGCCTGACGCTGTGAGTGTTGTTCTTGGCAGGTTGCCATCCGATCCGTTGGAAGCGTTGCGTGAGCTGACGCGGACCGAGGCTGAGTTGGGTGAGCTTCGTCGTCAGGTCGTCGCTGACGCGCGTACGGCAGGGGTGTCGTGGGATCAGATCGGTGAGTCGCTGGGGATGACGCGTCAGTCGGCGTGGGAGTATTTCTCCCGTTCTGTTCGAGAATCAATGGCTGCACGAGCTGCGATGTCGTCTTTAGACGAAGACGAGGGGATGCGGTTGGCGGTCGAGGAGACGCGGGAAGTTCGACGTCGGCGTGCCCGCTGAGCCCGTCCGCGTTGTTATCGACGCGAACGTGTTCGTGTCGGCGGCGATCGGTCGCGGACCCTCGACGCGGCTGATTGAGCAGTGGATGTCGGGCAGGGCGTCGTTCGAAGTCATCGTGTGTCCGAGATTGATCGGCGAGATCAGCGATGTGCTCGACCGTCCGCGCCTACGCAAACGAATCAGCGCCGACGACGCCCGCGAGTTCGTCGAAATGATCTCGATTCTGCCGAACCAGGTACCTGATCCGTCGGAGATCGCGGTTGCGACACGCGATGCCGATGATGACTACCTGGTTGCGTTGGCGCAAGAACTCGACGCTTCTTTGATCGTCACCGGCGACGACGACCTCCTCGACTGGGACGAACAGCAACCACCAACGATCGCGCCAGCTGCGTTCGAGAAATGGCTTCTCGAACGGACGTGAACTTCGCTGAGACCGGTCAGCTTCGAACACAACTCGATAGATCAACCTGTGGCTTGCGGACCCGAGTCGATAATGATGGTGTTATTGTTGTGGCTTCACGGGAGTGGTCGGTTGAGTTCCAGCCGTCTTGTGAAGAGTGGGCGGACTCGCTCGGTCAACTCGACGCTGAGGCGCTCCTGGCGGCGGTCCGGGTGCTTCGGTCGGAAGGTCCGATGTTGGGTAGGCCGCTCGTCGACACGGTCACTTCGAGTCGTCATCCGAACATGAAGGAGTTGCGACCCGGCTCGACAGGTCGCACGGAAATTCGAGTGCTGTTTGCCTTCGATCGTCAACGCACAGCGATCCTCCTACTTGGAGGCGATAAGAGCCGAGACTGGCGTGGCTGGTACAGGCTGAACATTCAAATCGCCGACGACCTGTTCGATGAACACCAACGAATACTCGACGCAGCGGTACCTGAAAAGCCAACACGAAAGGGAAAGAGGAAATCATGAGTTTGAAGAACTGGGAAGACAAGGTCCTGCATGTCGATGGAGCCGCGAAGCGTGTCGCTGAGATCGAAGACGAACTCCGACTCGCCGCCGGCCTCACCGCGCTACGCGACCGTGCGGGTGTTTCCCAGCGCGAACTTGCCGAGCAGATGGGTGTGTCGCAGCCACGCATCGTCGCGATTGAGAAATCTCGGAACGTTACGATCGATGTGCTCGACGTGTATGTAAGCGCGCTTGGTGGCCGCCTTGAAGTTACCGTTGTACGAGCAGGCCGTCGCACCCGACTGATCGGCGATTCTCCTTCGTCTCTTGCGGCGGCGACGCTCGGGGGTTCTGCGAAATCTGGTTCGTTTAACGCGTTAAACCATCGGTCCAGGAAACGGGCCAAACTCTGCGGAATCAGCGGAAAAGCCGACGGGAAAGACCCTGCTCAGCGGAACCAAAGGACGCAAACCAACCGATGTCATAGCCTTGCCAAGGTGAGGGTCGCGGGTTCGAATCCCGTCTTCCGCTCCAATATATATCCCCTGCTCAGAGGCCCGAAATGAGCCTCTGACCAGCTCCCGAAACCGGGAGCGTTAAATGAAACGTTAAACCTCTGCGGGATTCGGTAGAGTTTCCAGAAGGTGCTCCCGAGGAAGATTCCTCACGCCGACAGGGCGGCCTGAAGCCGCTTCGCGAGGGTTTTTGGCAGGTCGACGTCGAACTTCCGAGAAGTCCGTCCGAACCGCGTAGGCGAGTTTCGAGGACAGTCGAGGGGACACGGGCGGAGGCCGAGGTCGTTCTGGCCGAGTTGACGAGGTCAGTCGAAGGCGGGGGTTCTGCCCCTCCTCGCCCGAAACGTGAGGGCAATGTGAAGGCTCGGTCCCGTCGCTCCGGAGCAATTACGCAGCTCGGTCACGACCGTTGGCTTGTCGGTGTCGAGGGTCCTCTGGACCGAGCGACTGGTCAACGTCGGCGATACACCAAGACGGTTCGTGGTTCTCGTGATCTTGCCGAAGTGGCGCTCGCACGCCTCAAGTTGCTTATTGAAAACGGCGAACGTCCCGTTGCCACATCCGCACGAAACGTGAAGGCGGCGTGCGATCTGTACCTTTCTGAAACTCGGACGGAGTCGCAGACGATTCGTACCGACCGATCGGCATGTCGGCGAATCTGTTCAACGGTTCTTCCCGGTGGAAAAGTTGTTGGTGAGGTTCCGCTTTCGAAGCTGAACTGGAAAATCGTCGAGGAGGTCTACGCCGCGTGGGAGGGACATGAAGAGGCGGCCGGCTTGCTGGCGTGCGGAGGTTCCGTCGGTGACGAGGCGGGCGACGATGTTGGCGTCTTCGAGTGTGATGGTGTGGGCGTGGAGTTGTTTGACGAGCCCGGCGAGGACGAGTTCGGGTCCGCTGGTTGCGCAGCTTCCTGGGAGGTGCACGCGGAGGCTGAGGGTTTCTTCGAGTTCGTCGGCTGGGCCGACGGGCAGGGCGACTCGGGACAGGTGTCGGTAGTGGCGTCGGATGGGGTTCCATGCGGTGTGAACGATCGTGG
>JANOJN010000006.1:0-1988 GCA_031418775.1 Acidimicrobiia bacterium | reverse complement strand
TCGCGCTGGCGTCGGAACTGCACGAGCGTGAAACCGAAGATGAAGAGGAAGAGCACCCAGGCGATCGCCGACGCATAGCCGAATCCGAGCTCGCGGAACCCGGCGTTGTACAGATAGCTGACGGGCGTGAGCGCCGAGTTCTCGGGCCCCGTGCCGGGAGTGCCGGATGACGAGAACAGGAGATAGGGCTCACTGAACAGCTGTAGCGCCAAGATGCTCGTGGTCGTGGTGACGTAGAGCGTCGTCGGTGCCAGCATCGGAATTGTCACCTTCCGAAACGTGACCCACCACCCGGCGCCGTCGATGTCGGCCGCCTCGTAGACATCGCTCGGAAGACCCTGCAAACCGGCGAGGAAGAGCACGGTGTTGAACCCGATCGTCTGCCACACGAACACGATGATCACGGCCCAGAGCGCGACCTTCTTGTCCGACAGCCACTGGATGTTCACCGAATCGACCCCGAAGATACCGAAGATCCGCTCCAACGCGTAGTTGAGAAATCCGAGGGTCGAGGAGTACATCTGCTTCCACAGGGTGGCCACGGCGACGATTCCGGCGACCGACGGGATGAAGAAAATCGCCCGGAAGACCTTCATGCCGCGGAGCTTCGAGTTCAGCAACTGGGCCAGGAACAACGCCGGGATGATGGCGAGCGGAAGAGCGAAGAACGCGAACACCACGATGTTGCGCATCGAGAGCCAGAACAGCTTGTCGCGTGCGCCGAGGACCCAGTGCCCGCCGAACCAGTCGATGCGCATGAGGGTGGCGTACCCCTTCTTCAGCACCTCGGAGGCCGGCTGGGTCGCCGAGTCGACCGACGCGAAATCAAGACTGAAGATCTTCTGGTAATTGCCGATGCCGCTCCACTGAGGGGATGTGACACCCTTCCAGTTCGTGAGGCTTGCGTAGAGCGAGAACAGCAGCGGGCCGGCGAAGAACGTGAGGAAGCCCAGCGCGTTCGGGGAGAGGAACAGCAGACCGGTCAGCGAACGACGCTGCTCGTTGGTCATGCCGACGTGGTCGGTGACTGCCGGCGACCAGACGGTTCGGGCAACGAGGAAACACCCGGCCGCGAGTGCGAGGAGCAGGACGCGGTGGAGGTCGTCGATGCGCGTCAGCCCTTCGAAGAGTGCTTGGGGAACACGCCAGACGAAGAATAAAATGGCCGCGGAAAGCGCCGAGAGCATCGGGCCGGCTTTGACGAGCGCCGGGGCGCCCGGGCGACCGGCCAGCCGCCCGTCCCGGGCGAGGCCACGCATCCAGAATCCGGCGACGATGGCCAACAGAAACGGAACACCTCGGCCGAAGATGCCCGCCCAGGCGTCGATGCCGTCGACTGCACCGAGGTCGTTCAGGAACACGGCGAAGGCAAAGATCCCTACGATCGTCGATACGGCAAGCGATGCCGTGACACCTCGCCGGCGACCTGTCGCCAGGCCGTGTGCGCCCAGGATTCCACCGGCGGTGACGAGGACGCCGACGATGGCGATGCCGATCTTGGCCGCAGCGGATCGGTCGCTGGACGTCCCGGCGATCAGCGCGGCGAAACCGAGAATGCCGAGCACGCCTGATCCCGCCGCAGCGGGTAGCAGGACTGCGGGTCGGCGCGTGCCACCGAGGGCAACGGTCATAAGTGAACTCCCCTTCACTGCGAACGTGGTTTGTGCTTCGACGCAGCATCGCTGTGCAGCTCCTGGGCCGGTTGCATTGGGCCGGGAGCGACGCGAGCGAACTACGGGTTCGAACCTATCGGTCGGCAGGGCGACGTGCCGATGGAACCGACCAGGGGTGAGAACGTGCCGCAACGTGCGACCTGTGTTCCCGTTGTAGAGATAGCAAGCCCCGGCGTCGATGCGCTTGTGTACAAACGCAACGAGCCGGGGCTTGCCGGTCGGACTCTTACGAATCCGGATACTTCAGAACGGCGTCAGTCTCAGGCTGTGAACGCGGCGGTGTTGATCTCGCCGGCCTTGCCCTTGAAGTCGTCG
>JANOJN010000005.1:0-7332 GCA_031418775.1 Acidimicrobiia bacterium | reverse complement strand
GGTGGCGTGCAGTGTGGCTTCTGCACCCCGGGGATGCTCATCTCGGCGACGGCTCTCCTCACGAACACGCCGAGTCCAAGCGACGAGGAGATCCGCACGGCCGTGAGCGGGAACCTCTGTCGGTGTACCGGCTACACCGGCATCCTCGATGCGATCAGACTCGCCGCCGACGGGCGCTGACCATGTCGATGGCGAGCGTTTCTCCTTGATTAACTAGTTTCTTCGGAGTACCTTTTTCGGCATGGCCATCGTGACCGCGCCCTCGACCGCCGTTTCCCGTACCGCCACCGGTGACGGCATCGTGATCGGCTGGGAGAGCGGCGGGGAGACCTTTTTTCACGCCTTGTGGCTTGCCGACAATTGCCCGGAGGACGGGGACCGGAACAAGGCCTTCCGCACGTTCTCGGTGGTCGATCTCGACACGGAGCTCACTGTCGCTGATGTGCGCATCGCCGGTGCCCTGCTGGAGGTCACGTTCTCCGACGCTGACCGGTCGGTGTTCCCCGTCGCCTGGCTGCACGCCAACCGGCCTGACCGTCGACCGGATCGGCCCAGGAAGATCTCCACCTTTCGTGGCGATGCCACGCTCAAGGAGTTCACCATGCCGGCCAAAGGCTCCGGCACGCATTGCGATCTGCTCGAAGCAGTATCGGAGTTCGGTGTCGCCGTCGTGACGGGTGTCCCCGACGGGACGTCGGGAACAGAAGCGCTGGCCGCGCTCATCGGGCGCATTCGCGAAACGGACTTCGGCCGCATCTTCGACCTCATCGTTGAGCCCGACACGTGGGAACTGTCCCAGACCGGACTTGCACTCGATCCGCACACCGATGATCCGTTCCGCTACTCACCTTCGGGTTGCTCGGCGCTCCGATGCATCTCGTCGACGAACACCGGTGGTGAGTCGATCATCGTTGACGGATTTGCCGTTGCCGAGGAGATGCGCGCTCTCGATCCGAACGGCTTCGACCTCCTGTGCACGTTCGCTGTCCCCTACATCCGCCATCGTAACGAGTCCGTGGACCAGGGCGAGGACGTGTACATGATCGCCGACGCGCCGATCATCGCCCTTGATCGTGACGGTGAACTGGCCGGCATCCGCTTCCATGAGCGCTCGATGGCGCCCCTCGATCTGGGGCGCGAAGTCATCGGCGACTATTACCGTGCGTTCATCCGATTCACCAAGCTGATGAACGACGAGAGGTTCTTCCTGCGCCGCCATCTCGCCGCCGATGAGGCGATCGTGTTCGACAACCAACGCGCGTTGCACGGTCGCACTGCCTTCACTGGAGAAGGGGGAGGACGCTATCTGCAATTGTTCACTGTCGATCGCGATCAGTTCCACAGTCGCTTGCGGCGTCTGCGCGAAGACCATGGACGCGCCGGTGTGGATGAGCGGCTGACGCCGGGGAACCTCTCCTGAGCACCGTCGACGACGCCGCGGTTGCCGAATCCCTCGAGCAGATCAGCCGAGCGGTCGGTGCGCGCCTCCGCGAGTACCGCACCACGTTTCACCTCACGGTCGCCGAACTCGCGCTGCGGGCAGGGATCTCGAAGGCGATGCTTTCGAAGATCGAGAACTCGAAGATCTCCCCCGGACTGGCGACGATGGCGAGACTTGCCGTTGCGCTCAATGTGCCGGTGACTGCGCTGTTGCGCGGCATCGACGACGATGACGAAGCGATCCTCGTACGAGCCGGCGGAGGAATCGTCTTGCAGCAGAAGGATCTCGCGGCCGGTGCTGAGGTGCGATCGCTAGGCGTTCTTCGCGGCATTCATCAGCGCCTCGAACCGACGATCTCGACCTATCGAGAACAGGCCGATCGGTTCCCGATCCGCAAGCACGGCGGAACCGAGTTCGTGCAGGTGCTCGAGGGTTCGCTCGAGTTCGGCGTCGGGTCAGTGACCTACCCGCTGACCGCCGGTGACAGTCTGCAATTCCCCGGACAGGTCAGCCATGGCATCGTTCGACTGGTGGACCTGCCGGTCAGCATGTTGTCGGTCAAGGGATGGGGCATCGTGCGTGATCCCCTGACCCGAAGCTGAGCAGCGTCCGCCCACCTTCCTTTCTGACCGCGATCAACGCTTGTGAGGCACCATCCGTGAGTTCGGCATCATCTCTGCCCATCGTCGGCTTCGTCGGCCTCGGCAACATGGGCGGCCCGATGTGTCGGCGCTTACTGGGTGCGGGCTACCAGGTGATCGCGTACGACCGATCAGCGGCGGCACTCCAAACAGCGGTGGACGCCGGCGCGATCGCCGGAGTTGATGCCCCCGACTGCGCGTCGCAGGCCGATCTGTTCCTCACCTCGCTCCCGCGTCCGGACCATGTCGAGGCCGTCATGAGCGGCCCCTCGGGGGCGCTCCAGTCCCTGCGAAGCGGCTCCGTGTGGGTCGACCTCACCACGAACCGAAAGGACCTGGTCGAACGCCTTGCCGCCGAGGCTCCGGACGGTGTTCACGTTGTCGACTCGCCCGTGACCGGCGCCGTCGATGGTGCTCGAAACGGCAAGCTCACGTTGTTCGCCGGCGGTGACGATGACGTCGTTGCCCGTGCCTCGGAGGTATTGCGTCACCTCGGTCTTGTCATCCCATGCGGCGCGCTCGGAAGCGGCAACGTGGTCAAGCTCGTCACCAACCAGCTGTGGTTCATCGGCGCCGCGGCCCTTGGCGAGGGTTTTGCCGTCGGGGTGGCCAACGGTGTCGAACTGGGCACGCTGTGGCACGCAATCAAGGAGAGCGTCGGCGACAGCTTCGTGGTGCGACACGACGCACCGAGCATCTTCGCCGGGCACTACGATCCGTCATTCTCGCTGGACCTGTGCCGCAAGGACCTCGGACTCATCGGCGAGCTCGCGGCCAACGTCAGCTCACAGCTGCTCATGACGGAGGCCGCCACGACAGCGTTCGGACGGGCGATCGAGCGCTACGGTGCAGACGCCGCTGAGCTCCACGTAGCGAAGTACATCGAAGACGACGCCGGACTGTCGATGCGCCTCGATGGCGACTGGGTGCCGCCCTGGGAGCAGTAGCGCGTCACGCTCGTCGGGGTCACCAGACGAGGGCTTGACCGTCGGCTCGTGACTCGGAACCCGTAGCGAGCGCGTCGCCGTGTCGCCAGATGATCTGTCCGCGGCCGAACGCCGAGGGCTCACGCACGAGTACGACCTCATGGCCGCGTGCCCGAAGGTCGTCGACGATCGCCGGTGGGGTCCGATGTTCGAGCCAGACCACCCGGCCCTTCTCCCAACGCCACCGTGGCGCGTCGAGTGCCGCCTGCGGGTGAAGACGCTGATCGACGGTGCGGAGCACGACCTGGAGATGCCCCTGCGGCTGCATGAAGCCGCCCATGACTCCGAATGGACCGACGGCTTCGCCGCCTCGGGTCAGGAAGCCCGGGATGATGGTGTGATACGGGCGCTTTCCCGGAGCGAGGGCATTGGGGTGGCCCGGGACGAGCGAGAAGTTCGCCCCTCGGTTCTGCATCGCGATGCCGGTGCGGGGGACCACGATGGCCGACCCGAAGCCCTGGTAGTTGCTCTGGATGAAGCTGACCATGTTGCCTTCGCCATCGGCGGTGCACAGATAGACGGTGCCGCCTCGCGGTGGTTTGCCTGGGCCGGGGACGGATGCCTCGTCGGTGATGAGCGAACGGCGCTGCGCGGCGTAGGCCTTGTCGATCATGCCGGCGATCGGAACGTCAACCACCTCGGGATCGGCCACGTAGGCCATTGAGTCGGCGAACGCCAGCTTCATCGCTTCGATCTGGAGATGCCATGCGCGCGGATCATCGAACGAGGTGGGGTCGAACTCGAAGCCCTCCAGGATGTTCAGCGCGCTCAGGGCACTGATCCCGTGACCGTTCGGCGGGATCTCCCACACGTCGAAACCCCGGTAGTTCGTGCCGATGGGCTCGACCCACTGCGCTCGGTGCGTCGCGAGATCATCGCCCCGGAGTGATCCGCCGGTTGCCCGCGAGAACGCGTCGATGCGATCGGCGAGCTCACCTTCGTAGAACGACCGTCCACCGGAAGCGGCGATCGAACGCAACGACGCCGCGTGGTCGGGCAGGCGGGCGAGCTGACCGGCAGAAGGAGTTCGCCCCCCACCGGCGAACGTGGAGAACCAGCCCTCGAACTCGGGTCCGTCGGCACGCGTGCGGTAGTCATGGTGTGCCCGTGCCCAGAAGCGGGCAATCACGGGACTCACCGGAAAGCCGCCCTCTGCCAGTTCGATCGCCGACTCGAAGAGCGAAGCAAACGCCAGGCGCCCGAAGCGCTCGTGCAACTCGGCCCAGGCGGAAACGGCGCCAGGCACCGTGACCCCGGCCCAACCGAGCTCCGGAACCATGTCGTAGCCCCTCGATCGATAGGCTTCGAGAGTGGCCAGCCTCGGTGCGCGACCGGACGCGTTCAGGCCGTGTAGGCGACCGTCGTTCCAAACCAACGCGAACGCGTCACTGCCGATGCCGTTCGAGGTGGGTTCGACGACGGTGAGGGCGACGGCCGTGGCGATCGCCGCGTCGATGGCGTTGCCGCCGGCGTGGAGGATCGCCATGCCTGCCTGCGCCGCAAGGGGTTGCGACGTGGCCACGGCGCCGCGGCGGCCGAACATCGACGCTCGGCTCAACGGATGGGGCGAGGCCAGGAAGTCGAAGTCCACGCCACCGATTCTCGCAGGAGCGCGGAGAGCTCAGGCGGTGACGAATAGTTTCGTCAGGAAGTCGTCGAACCACACGCCCTGCGCCGCGTCGTGAAGTTCGAGGAGTCGGGTCTGCTCCTCGCGGGTCTGCGCTCCGGGTAGGGAATAGCGCGCCCAGGGTGCGTCCTGCCAGCGACGGAAACCCTCGGCGGTCACCTCCGGGTGGAACTGCACACCATATGCGCGCGGAGTAACTCGGAACGCCTGGTTCGGGAACGCATCGGTGCTGGCGAGATTGACGGCACCGGCTGGCGTGTCGAACTCGTGGAAGTGACTCTGCGTCATGTGAAGGGGTTCGCGGAGGAAGTCCGCGCGCCCCGCTTCCGTCGGCGTGACCTCGTAGAAGCCGAACTCGCTCATGCCATGGGCCGGTGGTCCGACGCGTGCACCGAGCACGTGGGCGATCGACTGGGCACCTTGGCAGATGCCGAGCAACGGCACGTCGCGGTCGAGACACTGCTCGATGTAGCGGTGTTCCCCGGCCAGGAACGTGTGGCGTTCGGTGTCGTAGACCTCGTATTTGCCGCCGTAGACCACCACCCCGGCAACCGCCTCGTCAAGCGGGGGGAGGGTCTCGCCCTCGAAGGGTCGCCGGAAATCGGCGACGAGTCCACGGGCCGCGGCGAACAGCGCGACCCGGTCGTCCGGTGGGTCGTCTCCATGTCGGACGAGCACCAATCGCTTCTTCGTCGGCGGTTCGTTCATCGTCGACGAGAATCTACGTCCATGTGTGGCATCGCGGGAATCTGGTCCACCATCCCTGCTGCGCAAATCGACGTTGCTGAGGCACGGCGGGATGTCGGGCTGATGCTCGACCTCCTCGCCCATCGGGGCCCGGACGCCGAAGGCTTCGCCGTCATTGCGGGCGTCGGGGTCGTCGGGCACCGGCGGCTTTCCATCATGGATCCGGTGGGGGGAGACCAGCCGATCTGGACGTCCGATCGTTCTCGGGCGATCGCCGCGAACGGCGAGATCTACAACTTCGCGGCTCTGCGGGAGGACCTCTCGGTAGACCACGTGTTCACTACCGGCAGTGACAGCGAGGCGGTGCTGCACCTCTACCAGCGTCACGGTGCCGCTCTCGTGAACCATCTCGAAGGCATGTACGCGTTCGCCATCGTCGACGGAACCAGATTGGTGCTCGGTCGTGATCCGCTCGGCATCAAGCCGCTGTACTGGGCCGAGCAGCACGGTCAGGTGTGGTTCGCGTCTGAAATCAAAGCGCTTGCGCCGTTCTGCCCTGAGGTCCGGGAGTTCCCGCCCGGAACGATCTTCGTCTCAGATATAGGTGTACATACCTTTTACGAGGTGCCGTTCACCGTCCCGGTGGAACGCGCCGCCGACTACTACATCCGTGAGGTGCGTTCGACGCTCGAGGCCGCGGTGGTGAGCCACTGCATGAGCGACGTCGGCCTCGGTGCGTTCCTTTCCGGTGGGCTCGATTCGAGCATCATTGCCGCAGTGGCCAAACAGCATCTCGGTGAGCTGCACACGTTCTCCGTCGGCGTCGAAGGCTCCACTGACCTGGCCGCAGCCCGTCTCGTTTCCGACCACCTCGGCACGATCCACCACGAATACGTCATCACCGAAGCCGAGGTGCTCCCCGCACTTCCGGCGATCATCCACAGCCTGGAGAGCTTCGATCAGGATCTCGTACGCAGCGCCGTGCCGACCTTCTTCACCGCTCGGCTCGCCGCGCAGCACACGAAGGTGATCCTCACCGGTGAAGGTGCCGACGAACTGTTCGCCGGCTACACCTACCACCGTTCGATCACCGATCCCGTGACGCTTCATTCGGAGCTGCGGCGCACCGTGACCACGCTCCACGACATCAACCTGCAGCGGGCCGATCGGCTCACGATGCTTCACTCCATCGAAGGGCGGGTCCCATTCCTCGACCTACGGATGGTGGAACTCGCACAGCGGATTCCGGTGTCGCTCAAGCTTGCCGGCGATCCCATCGTGGAGAAGTGGGTGTTGCGCAAGGCGTTCGAAGACATGCTTCCGTCGGAGATCGTGTGGCGCCGCAAGGAGCAGTTCGACGAAGGAAGCGGCACCGCCGATCTGCTGCCCCGATTGTTACGCGCGCAGATCACTGAGGAAGAGGCCACGAGGTACCGGTCGGAGCATCCTGACGTAGTGCTTCGGTCGGCCGAGGAATGTCTCTACCACCGCCTCCTCGTCGAGTCCTACGACCACCCCGGACCGGTACTGGCCAACGTCGCTAGGTGGGCGGGCTTGCGTATCTGACGCGTCGTGCTGAGTCGGACGTACGGCACCCCCAACGTTCGAAGCAAACCATCGCCGCGGCCACGATGAGCTCGCCCCGGTCCTATCCCGTGTCGTCGGCCTGACGGAACTCGAAGGAGACGCCGACGGCACGGGGCCACGGTCCCAGCGCGGCCAACGGGTAAAGTTGCTTCCGATTCCCCGGCACTTCGATGCGCACTTCCGTTCCCCGGTTGCGCAGCTAGCGCCGACTGTTCGTTGGTTTGTTCATGGTCCGGCGTAGAGGGATCCGTCGGTTTTGCGGCGGATGAGGGTGGGTTGGCCGGGTTGTCGGTCGATGTAGAGGTTGTTGTCGTGGAGGAAGTGGTGGTGGGGGTCGCACAGCAGGGTGAGGTTCCACACGAC
>JANOJN010000004.1:0-33128 GCA_031418775.1 Acidimicrobiia bacterium | reverse complement strand
AGCCTTCGCTTGGGTGATCTTGCCGCGGCGGGAGAGATTCACCAGCGACAGCAGCATCAAGATGCCGAGGGTCACGTGGACCCCGTGGAAGCCGGTGAGCACGTAGAAGCTCGAGCCGAACAGGTTCGTCTTCAGCGTGAGACCCTCACGGATGAAGGCGGTGAACTCGTAGATCTGACCGGCGATGAACGACGACCCGAGCAGGGCCGTGATCGTCAGCCAGAGGCGCAGGCGCTTGTGGTCGTTGCGTTCGATCGACGAGACCGCGAGCACCATGGTGAGCGAGCTCATCAGCAGGATGAACGACGACGCCGAGGTGAAGGGGATGTCGTAGATGTCCTTGGGGAAGGGACCGTTGATGCTGCGTCCCTTGTAGACGAGGTAGGTGGCGATCAGGGCGCCGAACAGCAGGCACTCCGACCCGAGGAAGGCCCACATGGCGACCTTTTCGTTCGAGATGCCGGTGGCGGTGGCGTGATGGCCGTGATCGTCCGTGTGTCCGGCGGAATCAGGAGCGTGGGCGTGATCGAGGTCGACGGTGGCAGCAGTCATGTGGTGCTGGCTCTCAGTGCGCGGTTCCGGCGACGAGTTCGCCGAACGAGGAGTTGGGGTCGCCGTCGTGACCATGGTCATCATGGTGATCGTCGTGCGGAGCGGCGGACGGTTCGAGCGACCAGCCGAAGAAGCCGGCGAGGATGCCGACGCCTCCGAGCACGGCAACGGGCCACGCGTGATACAGCACGCCGTAGGCCGTCACTGGAAAGAAGACCGAGGCGATCAGCGGCCACCACGACGGTGAGGGCATGTGGATCGACGCGGGGTCGACGGGGTCGTGGGCGAGCACCTGTTCCGCCGTTGCCACCAGACGCGTGGATCCGTCATCGTCCTCGGCGTACTTGCGGTGCCAGAACTCGTCGACGGTGTGGACGGTCGGGACCACGTCGAAGTTCCACGGCTTCGGGGGGCTGTCGGTCATCCACTCGACCGTGCGGGCATCCCACGGGTCCGCAGGCGAAACCGCTTTGGACCGCGAGGTGATCACGATGTTGGTGAAGAACACCAAGAGGGACAACGCGATGATGAACGAGCCGACCGTCTCGACCATGTTCCAGAAGTCGAAGCCCATGCCCTTGTCGTAGCGGTACATACGCCGCGGCTGGCCTTGGAGACCGACGATGTGCATCGGTCCAAAAGTCAGGTGCATGCCGAGGAGCATCAACCAGAAGTGGAGTTTTCCGATCCGTTCGTTGAGCAACTTTCCGAAGATCTTCGGCCACCAGTAGTAGAAGCCCGAGAACAGACCCATCATCGCTCCGCCGAAGAGCACGTAGTGGAAGTGGGCGACGATGTAATACGTGTCGGTCTGCTGCGTGTCGGCGGAGACGACCGAGTGGGTGACGCCTGAAAGGCCACCGATCACGAACGTGGTGATGAAGCCGACGGAGAAGTACATCGCCGTGGTGAAACGGATCGCGCCGCCCCAGAGTGTCGCTGTCCAGTTGAAGATCTTCACCCCCGTGGGTACGGCGATGAACATCGTCGACACACTGAACGCCGCGGTCGCCACCGGACCGAGTCCGACGGCGAACATGTGGTGCGCCCACACGCCCCAGCCCATGAACCCGATGGCGATACCGGAGAACACGACGACCGGGTAGCCGAACAGCGGCTTGCGGGCAAAGGTCGGCAGCACCTCGGAGACGATGCCCATCGCCGGCAGAATCAGGATGTACACCTCCGGATGGCCGAAGAGCCAGAAAAGGTGCTGCCAGAGCACCGGATCACCACCCTGGGCGGGGTTGAAGAAGTTCGCACCGAAGTTGCGGTCGAACATCAGCAAGAAGAGCGCCACGGTGATGATCGGCATGGCGAAGAGGAGGAGGAACGATGCCACGAAGGTCATCCATGTGAACACCGGCATGCGGAACAGTGTCATGCCCGGCGCCCGCATATTGATGATCGTGACGATGAAGTTCACCGCGGAAACCGTGGAAGCGATGCCGAGGATCTGGAGGCCGAAGATCCAGAAGTCGATGTTGTGGCCCGGCGAGAAGGTGATCGAGGTGTTCGGGGCATAGCCGAACCAGCCCCCGTTCGGCGCGCCGCCGAGAAAGAACGAGGAGTACAGGAACAGACCGCCAAACACGAAGAGCCACCACGACAGCGCGTTCAGACGGGGGAATGCGACGTCGCGCGCACCGATCTGCAACGGCAGGAAGTAGTTGAAGAACGCACTCGACAGCGGCATCACGACGAGGAACACCATCGTGGTGCCGTGCATGGTGAACATCTGGTTGTACGTGTCGGCAGAGATGACATCGCCGTTCGGCTGCGCCAACTGCAGGCGGATCAGCAGTGCCTCGATGCCGCCGATGACGAACCAGACGAGCGACAACGCGCCGTACATGACGCCGATGCGCTTGTGGTCGACCGTCGTGAGCCACGAGACGATGCCCTTGGTCGACTCGACCGGACGGCGTAGGACACCGGGGTCGCCGACCGGCTTCGGGCGGACGGCGATTGTGCCACCCGGGAGGGCCGGAGAATTCGGGGATGGTTCGAGGACGATCGCCATGATGAGTTGCTTTCGTGTGAGGTGCGAGGCCTTGCGGCTACGCCTTCAGCGACTGGAGGTACGCGACGAGCTTTTCGATCTCGTCGTCGGTGAGCTTGCGGATGACCATGCGCGAGCCCGGCTTGAACGCCTGCGGGTTGCGTAGCCACGCCGTGAGGTTGCGGGTGTCGTTCTTGGCGATTGCGCCGGCGAACGTCTCGCGGATGGCGAAGTGGGTGAGGTTCGGTCCGATCTTGGCGCCCTCGTTGACCTTGTCCGGCTCGGTGTAGTGGCAGGCGTTGCAGCCGGCGCCGCCGTTGAAGAGCTTCTCGCCTTCGATGGCCAGGTCGCCCGTCGGTTTCTTCGCCGGGGCGGCGATCGAGGCATGCCATTTCGCGAAGTCCTCGGGCGAGTCGATCTTCACCTTGAAGCGCATGTTGGCGTGGGACGTGCCGCAGAACTCCGCGCACTGTCCGTAAATCGTCTTGCCGGCATCGTCGGCGTCGGAGTCGAGGGTGAGCTTGTTGATGCGGCCGGGGATCGAATAGATCTTTCCGGCCAGCTTGGGCACCCAGTAGTTGTGCATGACGTCCTTCGACGTGATGTGGAGCACAACCTTCTTGCCGGCCGGAATGTGCAGCACGCCGGCCGTGGACACGACAGGTCCGTCCTGCTTGATGAGATTGCCGATCTGGCGGGGCTCGCGCCCCTCCTCCTTCGCGGCATCAACGTCGAGCGGGTCGTCCCCGGTGGACAACTGCGGGTTCATCTTGGTCTGGCCAGGTTGCGGGTACTGGTACTCCCACCACCACTGATGGCCAACGACAGTGATGTCGAGCGCGTCCTTCGGGGCTTCGGCAATCTCGAAGATCTTCCCGACGGACAGCACACCGACGACGGCGAGGAGCACCGCCGGGGCTGCGGTCCAGGCGATCTCGCCCTTGGTGTTGCCGTGGATTTGCTTGGGGATGTGGCCTTCGCCCTTGCGCCGATAGCGGACGATGCAGAAGAAGATGAGGCCGTAGACGAACACGCCGATCGCCGCGGCCATCAGCAACACGGGGATCGCCAGGGAGTTGATCGACCGGGCCTGCGGACCTTCGACGTTGATGGTGCTCTGGGGGTCCTTCTCGCACGCACTCAGCGCCAGGCCGAGACCGACGAGGACGGGGATCATGAGCCGTCGGGTGGAGTTCCGCACGGGTCGAGCTTGGTCGACGTCCGCCGGAGCGGCCAAATCCGCAGAACGTTGAAAAGACATGGAAGTCATCGAGAGGTCGGAGTTCATTTCGTGATGTGCGTTCGTGGCGTCGTTCATCGTCATTCGGCCGCAGCGGTCTCGACCGCCGACGCCTTCTCGGTCTTCTCGCCGTGCTTCTCGTGGTGCTCGAAGCTCCGCTCGCCGTTGGCGAGACCGACCGCCGCCATCGCCCCGACCGCAAGAACCGTCACGGTGATCGCCGCCACCATCATCCGCCGGGTGATCTTCGGGCGCATGGCGATAAGGATGCCACCGAAGAACACCGCAGCGGCGAAGACCAGGACGATGATCCACGAGGCGGTCTTGCTCACGGCGAGGAGCGTCCGTGAGATCGAGACGGCGAGGATCAGGATCAGGCCGGTCGCCGCCACGGGGAGCCCGAACGGGACGGTGATCGAGTCGGACACACGCCGGGCGACGGCGGGAACGTAGGCCGGACCCTGCCGACCAGAGCTCACGAACCACGCAATGCCAGCGGCGACACCGATGGCGATGCCAGCGACGACGAATGCGGCACCGAGAGCGGCACCGGCGATGAGACAGCCGGCGCCGAGAGCAGCGCAGATCGGCGCCAGTGAGGACGGCACCGTGGTCGACCGACCGGGGTCGATGTCACCGGTGAAGACGAACCGGTCGGCTGCTCCCGTGGCGACGACTCCTGCGCCGCCGAGCAACGCCGCCAGCATCGTTGCGCCGAGAAGCAGCGAGAGGCCGAGGCGATCCGTGGAGAGACTGGCGTAGAAGAGCGAAGCAACCAGCGCGAGAGCGCTGGTGACGAAGAGGGCACGTGATCCGAGGTTGAACATGAGCGGCTTTCCGACCTACTTGTAGAGGAAGATCAGCGAGTAGACGATCGTCCACACCATCAGGGCGCTGTGCTGGAACCACGACGCGCCGATGGCGGCGTGAGGCTCCTCCGCCGTCGACTGGGCCGTGATGACACGGGCGAGACCGAGGACGGAAGCCCCGAGTGCGATGGCGCAGGCTGCGCCGGCAACGGAGAGCAGGGCGTAGGAGTGCAGCCACCATGGCAGGGCGTTCGCTGCGCCCTCCCACTGGTTGCCGATGAACCAGATGATGTTGCCGGCCGCGAGGTTGGCGAGAATGGCGAACCCGAACCCGCCGCCCGCCCAGCGGCGATTGCCGACCCGCAGCGAGGTGATCGCCCACCCGACCGCCAGTGATGCGAGCCCGAAGGTCGCAAACACGAGAAAGGCGGCGTAGTTGTTGAACGGCATCGACGACGGGAAGAACGGCTCCCCGGGGTTCGATCGACGCAGTGCATACCGGGTGTAGGCGTAGGCACCGCCGACGCCGGCACTGGCCATGACGACCGCCGCCGAACCGGCGAGGCACGCGACGAGGGTCGGGGTGGTCGCCCGACTGGTGACGGTCGCGGGCGCTGGGGCGGTCGCCATCAGTTCGTCTCCTCGGAGAAGGGAAGCAGGTGGGCTGCGTCGGTCGAGCCCGTTGTCCGTGACGCGCTCAGCAAACCGAGCAGCGTGATGCCGAGGGCGGCGGCGAGGAGCAGGCCGCCGAGCATCATCAGCGCGCTCAGCGCCGGCGCCGACGACGACTGGTCGTTGCGGTTCGCAAGGGCGGCGAAGCCGACGACGGTCAGCACACCGCCGCCCAGTGCTGCGAGCGTGGCCAGTCCCGCGATGGGTCGGGCAAGCGAGCGACCGAGCGCCAGGGGCGAGAGCTCGCTGATGCCGGCGACACCGGCGAGCACGGGGATGGCCACAGAGAGGAGCACGACCTGACCGATCGTCCAGACCGCCCCCTGGGTGGCGGCGTCGAGGCTTCGTGCGGCGGCGACGAGCACGTTCACTGCGGCCAGCACCAGGAGAAGAGGAACGCCGACCGCCCCGAGGAGCGACGCGTCGGGCCGGAGGCCACCGGCCAGCGAGCCCAGCCACACCAGGACGAGCATGCCCACCGGTATGACGATGAGTGAGGTGAACCAGCGGTTCGTCGGCTGGATGAAGGAATCACCGGAGGTGGCGCCGCCGAGCCAGGCGAAGAGCGAAAGGGCCGCCGCGGTGGCCACCAGATACGACGCCGCGTGCCCGCCGAGAAGGGAGCGTCCCGTGCGGCTCACGACGATCTCCCCGACGAGGCCGAGTGCCGGGATCAGCACGAGGTACATCTCGGGGCGGGTGGTGAAGCGGAGCATGTGGCTCCAGACCACTTCCGAGCCGTCGGTCAGGGCGAACGTGCCGCCGAAATGCTGATCGATGTAGAGCAGCAGCAAACCCGACAAATGGACGGGAATCGTCAGGATCGAAACCGCAGCCGTGATGAAGCTCGCCCACGTGAAGGGACGGACCTGCTCGAGGCTCAGCCCGGCCCGGCGATGGGTGAGCACGGTCGTGAAGATGTTGATGGCGCCGAGCAACGTCGAGAAGGCCACCACGGCGAGCGATGCCACGAGGAGGTCGGTCGCCTTGTTCACCGACTTGCCACTGGTCAGGCCGGAGACCGAGCCGAGAAGGTCGACGGAGGGCGGGCCGTCGACCACGAGATAGGAGGTCACGAAGAGCGTCGCTCCCACGATGTAGGACCACACGACGAAGGCGTGGAGCCGGGGGAACGCCAGCCGTGAAGCACCGATCTGGCCGGGTACCACGATGGAGGCCAGGGCGAGGAACATCGGGGCCACGACGACGACGATCAGTCCCTGCTGGGCGAAGGACAGGACCCGGCCGAAGGAGAAACCGGCGTCGGCGCTCTCGCCGAGCCAGCTGCCGGTACCGAGGTCACCGCGGACCGCGGCGTCGACGCGTTGCGCGACGAACGCAAACAACACGGCGCCGACCATGCCGAGGAGCAGCGTGGCCCCGAGATGAAGCCGACCGAGGCGGCGATGGTCGGTGCTGGCCACCCAGGACTCGACGACATCGATGGCGGCGTCACCGAACGCGGCCTGTTCGACCGCAGCGGTGGTGGCTGGAGAGACGGTTATCGACATGGGTTCTCCGGGCAGACGGGCTTCGGCAGCGAACAGGAAGGACGCGTCACGAAGCCCGAGGGATCTTCGAGCACGGCGATGCTACCGGTTGCGGCGGAAGCGTCCAGAGATAGGTGAACGGCGGTCATGGGGTGGCTGCCGGACGAGGTCCGCGACCAAGGAGCACGGGGTGAACCATGGTCAGGGAGGTCGTTCCCGGACGACGAGAGGTGGCAGCGGCGAGAAGGAGAACGGTGGTCATGAGCGCTCAGAAGCCGTGCACGACAAGCTGGTCAACGGCCATCGCCCCGAAGAGGATGACCAGGTAGGTGATGGACCAGCCGAACAGGCGCATGGACGCCTTGTTGGGGTCGGTGCCGTCACGGCCGATCTTGGCGAGGCCGAGCACCTGGGCGAGGAAGAACCCGCCGGATGCGACGGCCGCCAGGAGGTAGATCCACCCCATGTCGCCGACCCAGTAGAAGGCGATCGTGCAGGCGACCATGACCACGGTGTAGCGGAGCATGGCGCTCACGGTTTGGGAGAAGGAGACGACCGAGGGCAGCATCGGCACGTGGGCTGCCGCGTAGTCGTCGCGGTACTTGACCGCAAGGGCCCAGAAGTGCGGCGGGGTCCAGAAGAAGATGACGGCGAACAGCACAACCGGCGCCCAGTCGAGCCGATTGGTCACGGCCGACCAGCCGATGAGGACCGGTGCCGCGCCCGCTGCACCCCCGATCACGATGTTCTGGGTCGACGAGCGCTTCAGCCACAAGGTGTAGATGAAGACGTAGAAGAGACATGCCGACACGGCGAGCACCGCGGACAGCAGGTTCACGGTCACCCACAGGAAGGCGAACGCCGCTGCCTCGATCGAGATGGCGAAGGTCAGCGCAGCCCGGGGGGTCATCGCGCCCGTGACGAGCGGTCGGCCCTGGGTTCGCTTCATGATCGTGTCGATGTCGACGTCGACAACCATGTTGATGGCGTTCGCACCGCCGGCCGCAAGGGTCCCGCCAACGAGCGTGCACACCATGAGCCACAAGCCGGGCACGCCCCGCTCGGCTACGAACATCGTCGGGATCGTGCTGACCAGGAGCAGTTCGATGATGCGGGGCTTGGTCAGCGCGACGTAGGAGCTGACCGTCGATCGCAGACCGACAGCCGGGCCGTGAACGGCGAGGTTCGCTCCGGCGTCGAGAAGTGCCGTGCGTTCGAGTGGCTCGGTCCGCAGGCGAGGCATAACAACCGTCACACTATCGGCCATGTCCGGGCACCGAAAAAGCCGCTGGTGACGGCCTCGCGGGTACCTGTTTCCCGGTCGGATCGACCGTTTCGGAGAACTGCCGCTGAACGCCGCGCCCCGGAGCGGGGCAGACTGTCGACGTATGCCCGTCGCCTCTCCCACCGAAGTCGTCTCCAGCGACACCGATACCCGTCAGGGGCTCGATCGGCCATGGATCGTGCTCGTGTGGAACGATCCGATCAACCTGATGTCCTACGTGACCTTGGTGATCCAGAAGGTGTTCGGGTATCCGAAGGAGAAGGCCGAGTCCCTGATGTGGGATGTCCACACCAAGGGCCGGGCCGTGGTCTCGAACGGTAACCGCGAGAAGGCCGAGCTCGACGTGTTCCGGCTGCACGAACACGGCTTGTGGGCAACCATGCAGCAGGACGACGCATGAGTGTCGGAGGGACGGCCGACGACGCGGAATACTCCGACGGAGCCTTCGAACTGAGTCACCAGTCAACCGACCCGGTCGACGAAGACACCGCCGAAGACGCAGACGACACCGACGAGGAGGACGACGAAGACATGTTCCTCCGACGCCGCATCCGCAGGGGTTCGTCCGGCTCCTTCATCATCAACCTCCCGGACGACGAACGCGAACTACTCCAGGCCTTACCCGGGCAACTCCACGAGATGCTCACGTCCGGCGACCCGACGGGCTTGCGTCGCCTGTTCCCGGCGGCCTACCACCTCGACCCCGAGAAGGACGCGGAGTTCCACGAGCTGATGCGTGACGAGCTCGTCGCTTCGAAGGCGGCGCGAGCGAAAATCCTGGAGGACACGGCGTTTGCCCGATCCCTCACCGAGGAACAACTCCTCGGCTGGATGGGCGCCGTGAACGACCTGCGGCTGGTGCTCGGTACCCAGCTCGACGTGAGCGAAGACGATCACGCTCCCGATCCCGACCACCCGTTGGCAGCGCACTACGGGCTCTATCACTACCTCGGATTCCTGCTCGAGAACATCGTCCGGGCGTTGAGCTGACACGGCGTCTCCGCTCGGTTCGCCCGGACATGCGTCGCATCGGCTCGCCGCTGCGTCATCGGGGCAGGGGCCGCTAGCGTTTCTCAGATGGCTCCCACTTTGCACGCCCGGCGATTCGACCTCGATGCCGAGATCGACCGTCGGCTGGCGCGCAGCGGGCAGCGCTGGACGCCCGGTCGGCGGGCCGTCGTCGAGGCCATGAAGCGGCGTGTCGCTCCGATGTCGGTCACCGAACTCCTGACGACCGTCGGCCCGAAGGTCCCGCTCTCGTCGCTGTACCGCATCATCAGCGATCTCGTGGAGGCCAGAATCTTCATCAAGCTCGAGTTCGCCGAAGGCTTCGCCCGGTTCGAACTCGATGAAGACCTCGCCGCCCACCACCATCACCTCGTCTGCAACGAATGCGGTTCGGTGGCCGACTTCGAGCTCGGCGAACTCGAGTCCATGCTCGACGGCACCGCGGCCCAGATCCGCCGCAAGACCGGCTTCGTCACCCAGAACCACCGCCTCGACTTCTTCGGCTGCTGCGCGGCCTGCACGAAACGGTGAGGCTCCGCCGATTCGCTCGGAGGCAGCGTCCGTTCGCAGTACGCTTGCTCCCCGGCCCAGCCCCCATCGTCTAGCGGCCTAGGACACCACCCTTTCAAGGTGGCGGCACGGGTTCGAATCCCGTTGGGGGTGCCAGTGCGGCGGCGGCGCAAACACCGCCACGAACGCGGCGGAGACGACTGGCCCTGTCTGCTAACTTCGACAGTCCACACGGTCTGGACCCGTGGTGCAGCTAGGAGTGCACGCCGGCCTGTCAAGCCGGAGGCCGCGGGTTCAAATCCCGTCGGGTCCGCCACACCGATCCCCGTTCACGGGGATCGACGTTCATCCGAACCGGCAACGGGCGGCTGGACCACGGTCGGATAGCTCAGTTGGTAGAGCGCACGCCTGAAAAGCGTGAGGTCACCGGATCGACACCGGTTCCGACCACCAGGCAGGGCGGGACAGTACGAAACGCGGGACGGCGATACCGTGGGCGGATGAACGACTTCACGGGGCGCGTCGCGCTCGTCACCGGCGGCGGCCGAGGCATCGGCCGGGGTATCTCGGTGCTGTTGGCCGAACGGGGCGCAACGGTCGCCGTAAACTACGCAAAGAACGTGTCGAGCGCGGCCGAAACGGTGCAGGCCATACGCGCGTCCGGAGGCCAGGCCGCGGCGTTTGCCGGAGACATCGCCGACCTCGGGGCGACCGAATCGATGCTTGCCGCCGTCACCTCGGAATTCGGCCCGATCGACCTCCTGGTCAACAACGCCGGCGTTGCGTCGCGGGGCCGCTCCGTCGCCGACACCGCACCCGACGAGGTCGAGCGTCTGCTCCGCGTCCACGCGATCGGTCCGCACCACCTCTGCCGCCTCGCCCTTCCCGGGATGCGCGAACGCGCCAAGGCCCGCGGCCGGGCCGACATCGTCATGATCTCGAGTGTGGCGACCGACACCCATGCCGCCTTCGGTGCTCCGTACAACATGGCCAAGGCGGCAATGGAGGCTGTGGCGTTCACGCTCGCCAAAGAGGAGATGCGCAACGGCATCCACGTCAACATCGCAGCTCCCGGCCTCGTCGTGAGCGACATGGGCAGGCGGCTGGCCAAAGCCGTGGCCGGCGTCGGTGACATCCACGAGCTCGACTCGTCGTTTCCGTTCGGTCGGGTTTGCGAACCGCTAGACGTCGCCCGTGTCGTCGCCTTCCTCTGCTCGGATGAGGCCGGATACGTCACCGGTGAACGGGTGCGCGTGCACGGTGGCGGGGCGTCGGCGCGCTCGTAGCCGACCCGCGGCGGCCCCTGGTGGGGTGTCGCTCAACTGAGTTGGGCGAGTTGCGAGCCATGGTTCGTCGAGGGCAAGGACGCAGGAGGCACCGCTAGGTAGCTAGCCCGCGCCCTAACGGAACGACGTGGACGCCGCCATCAGCGAAGCCGGCCGCAAAGCGTCCCCGCGAAATGGGCGACACATCACTAGCCCGTTCCGGTGGTCGGGGGCAGCAGTCGGAGGAGACCGTCGGTGCGGGCCACGCGCCAGCCGCCGACGACGTCGCACGCCGGTGTCTCGCCGAGCGCGACGTCCATCACCCGGTCGATGGTGGCGGCATCGACGCTGTGTCCCTGACCAACGCCGTTTTCGACGAGCCAGCGCCGCAGTGCGCGGCGGGCCAGCGGTGCGGCGACACCGACCAGGCCCCACCGCTGCTGAGGGTCGACCGACGAGCTGAGTTCGTCGAGCAGTGCGACGTCGGCGGCGGCGATTTCGCAGTGCCGAGCCAGAAGGGTGGCGACGTCACGCTGGGCAATGTCGTCCATCAGCGGGAGGAGTTCATGGCGGACGCGGACCCGGCGGAAGCGAGCGTCATCATTCATCGGGTCGGCGAACGTGTCGAGACCGAGCTCGGTGCACAACGCCACCGTGTCGCTGCGTCGAAGCCGCAGGAGCGGCCGCTGCGGGCCACCCCGATCGGCCCGGGCCATCGAAGCGAGACCGTCGAGACCGGCGCCCCGGAGCAGATGCAAGACCATGGTCTCGGCCAGGTCGTCTGCGGTATGGCCCGTCGCGACACCAAGCGGCAGCGCGCCATACCGGGCCTGGCGAGCCCGTTCTTCGAGGTTCGGACCGTCCCCGACCTCGACGGTGTGGGCGACGAAGGCGGCACCGAGCCGGTCGGCAAGGGTCGCGACTGCAGAGGCCTCGGTCGACGATGCAGGCCGCAGGCCGTGATCGACGTGGTGGAGGACGACCGACGAGCAACCAGACCTGGACGCCAGCACGGCGAGGGCGACGGAGTCGGCCCCGCCGGAGACGGCGCACGGAAGCACCGCGCCATCGCTGAACGAACAGGAGCGCAGGAGCCGAGCGACAAAGGGCGATGTTGCGATCGCTTCGCTCAACCGCGCGTCAGTCATCCGTGGCGACCCTGGCCCCGGGAGCCATCACGCCTAGGGTCCCATGCCGATCGGGACGAGGACATGGGGCCTACGGTCGGCCCGCACGGCCAACCGGGTCACTTCTTCGTGACGCGGCTCACCTTGTTCCGGGACACCTTCAGGTAGTAGCCGATGAGGCTCATCACCACACCGCCGGCGGCAGCTGCGAACAGCACCACGCCGAGCCAGTAGAACCATTGCTGTGCCGCAAGAACCATGGCCACGATCGTAGGCGGAGCAGCCGCCTAGCGTCTGCTCGCGCGGTCTGACGGACGCGCTACGCGATCTTCTTGCCGCGGGTGCGGGGAACAATCATCGGCTCGTGCATCGAGCAGAACTTCCCGTTGTTGTAGATGGAGAGGCGTGTGCCGCACCCAGCCTCTCGACAAACCCTCCCGGCGGAGAACTTCTTGGACGGACGGTCCGAACCGGAGAGGGGCTTCGCTCCTACTGCATGATCTGCCATAGCTGCATCAACCGGGGCGGAAAACGTTCCATTCCCTCAATCGGGGAAATTTCCGGCTAAACGATGCTAAGAGACACCGAGCCCAAGGCTCACTCTGATGCTGCGTTGCCCAACGCCGACCGGATCCGCGAGGCCAGGTCGGCCGGCACCTCGGTGTAGGCACGGCTCCGCACGACGATGCGCAGCTCGGCCTCGAAGTCGAAGGCGCTGTAGCAGGTTGGACAGGCATCGAGGTGGGCCTGGATCTTCGTGCGGCGCTGGTCGGTGAGCTCACCGTCGAGAAAATGGTCCAGGCGAGCGATCATCGCCGAACAGTCGCCCCCGATCGCCTCATCGATGGGTCCAAAGGGGTCGTGTGGATCACTCGGGTGGGTTCGGCTGGAGGAGTTCATGTGTGCTGTGTCCCTCGGGCTGAGCAGCCGGGTGATCCGAAACGATGTGAACCAACGAGAACTGCGGCAAAGCGCCCGGTCAACAGCGAACCGGGTCGTCAGCTTCCCTGCGGAACGAGACGATGCTCGATACCGAACTCCCACAACGCCTTCTGGAGCGCTTTTCTTCCCCGATGCAGCCGAGACATCACGGTCCCGATCGGAACGTCCAAGATCTCGGCGATCTCTTTGTAGTGGAAGCCCTCGACGTCGGCCAGGAGCACCGGGAGACGAAACGCCTCGGGCAGCGCGTCGACCGCGGCTTTGACCTCTCCATCGGTCAACTGGTCCAGGGCGAAATCCTCCGCGGAACGGCCGAGTGCGGCCGCTTCGAGGCCGCCGAGCTTGCGATAGAGGAACAGCTCTTCGCCTTCGCCGAGGGCCTCCTGCTCCGGACGGCGCTGCTTGGCGCGATAGATGTTGATGTAGGTGTTCGTGAGGATCCGGAACAGCCACGCCTTGATGTTTGTGCCGTCCTCGAAGTTCCCGAAGCCCCGGTAGGCCTTCAGCATGGCCTCCTGCACGAGGTCCTCGGCGTCAGCACGGTTGTGGGTCATGCGGAACGCGCCGGAATACAGCGACGGGAGATGCTCCATCGCGAGGCGCTCGAAGTCCGCCTGGTCTGCCACGGACGCCACCCTACGCCCATCCTCCAATTGCGACCGCGCGATTCTCAGCCAAACCGTGGTGACAGATGGCCACCGACGCCACGCGCCTTCCCGTGTTGGCTTCGCTCCGGTACGTCACTCCGCCGGGCAGACGTCCCAGGGATTGGGCAACTCGTCGGCCGTGATGCACGCGAACCCGACGCCTCGGCGGGTCAGCTCGGCCGCCACCGCCGCCGCGGTGGGAGCCGAGACCGAATGCACCAGATGGATCTGACGACGCGGGGGTCCGACGAAGGCTGACTCGAACAGCTGTGCCGGTCCACCCTCGAACGTTCCCCACACGACGCCCGGAAAGAGCCGATACCAACGCTTCGGGATCGGCTGGCCGCAGTTGAAGACCGTCCGTTGCGGGCGCATCAGCTCATCGAGTCTGGTGAGTACCCCGAGCCCTCCGCGAGCCGAGCGGTTCGGGATCTCGTCGAAGAACGTGCCCGATGTCCCGTACCACCGGCGGTACCTGTGCGCATCATCGGCGATGTCGCCAGCGCCCCGCTGCAGCCATCCCGTTGCGACGTAGCCCAGCACCTCAGTACCGATCTCTTCGCAGCGCTCAACGATTTCGCGGTAGCCGTCATGGGGCTTCTCACCCGGACCGTTCGCCGGGTTGATCACCACCATCGCCGGCCGCAGCGCGAACAGCGCGTCCCACTCGCCCGTCACCCACGGCCCGAAGTACGCCGGGATCACCCGGCTCGACGCGGTGGGCCGCTGCGTCGGCGTCGGCGTCGGCATTGGAACCGGCGACCGGCGACTCGGCAGGACGTGGGTTCGGGTCGGCTCGTTCATGCGGCGCACACCACCGCCGATCGCCGACACCCACAACACGGCGGGAACCAGCTGGGTCCTCGGACGAAAGACATGTGGAGCCCGAGGCCGGATTTGAACCGGCGACCTGCTCATTACGAGTGAGCTGCTCTACCCCTGAGCTACCCGGGCGGGCGGAGAGAGATCGTAGCCGGGCATCTCCCCGACCCAATGCGGTTCGCATCGAAATCGTCGAGGGGTGGCGATCCGTGGACCGTGCCCCACGGTTCCGCGGCCGAGGTGACCACGCCCCACGCGCAGACCAGCGCGATCCACGCGCAGATCGGCCAACTCCGGCCCTGTAGCGCCCGAAGTCGGCTGAGGTGCGCGCGGACACCGGTGATCTGCGCGTGAAGAGGGGCTCGAGGTCTTCCTGCCGGCCTCAGTTGCGTGTTACCGGAGCGCAGGAAGGCGCAGGAAGAGCGACTGGAGAAGCAGGAGGAGGTTGGGGTTGCGCTCGAGGTGATCGTTCGCCGCCGAGATGTGCGTCAGGGCCGCCAGGGCCGCGCGCGCGTCCTCGCCATTCGCCGCGGCCACTGCGGCGTAACGACGGCTGATCATCGCGAGTCCGAAGCGCAGCTCGTCGTCGCGGACGCGCTTCTGCTCGCGCCTGTGGCGATCGACGAGGTCCTTGCGCGCTCCTGCTCCGCCGCGAATTCCCGACGCCTCGAGGCGCGCTTCGAGTGCCTCGGCTTCGGCCTGCTGACGCTCGGCCAGCGGGCCGACGGCGATCTGATCGAGAAGGGCGACTGTCTCCGCGGCGACAACGGAGACCGCGGCGCCCGTACCATCGAGGCGGCGGGGAACCTGCTCCCAGAAGGCCAGACGTTCCGCCAACGACCCATCACTGACCAACAGGCGGGCCCGATCGAGTCGTCCACCCGACATCTCGGCCGCGTCACGCGCCTGATCTGCGGTTGCGCCCTCAGCCACGAGTTGGCTCGCGATCACTCGACTCCCGAGAGCGGCGAACGGGACGACGACGCAACGCGACGCAATCGTGACGAGCTCGGCGGTGATCTGTTCCGCCAGCACGACGAACACCGTGCTGGGCGGCGGCTCCTCGATGATCTTGAGCAGGGTCGGAGCGGCGATGGTGACCAAGTGGAAATCGACGAGCACGAGCACCTTGCGATCGCCTTCCAGCGGCGATCGCATGGCCAATCTGAGAATCTCCCGAGCCTGGTCGACAGAGATCGACGCGCCTTCGCGTTCGACCACCACCAGGTCGGGGTGGGCCTGCGCCAGCGAACGGACGCACACCGAGCAGTGTCCGCAACCACCACGGGGACACAGGAGGGCGGCGGCAAACGCCCGGGCCGCACCGAGCTTGCCAACCCCAGGCGGTCCGACGAAGAGATAGGCGTGGACCGGCGACAGCGTCGACGACCTCAGGTGGGCGACGGCGGCGTCCTGACCGATGATCCCGCCCCACAAGACGTCGACCGAGGGCTCGCGCAGGAGCGTTTCGTCTATCTCGACGCCGTCCGCGGACGTACCGAGTGGGTCGGCGTTCCCGAGTAGTCCGGCGAAGGCGGACGACGCGATGTCGGGAGCTGCGGGCGGCGGGGCCGGGTCGTCGTCGCCGCCCGCTTCGTCGGGATCGATCGGCACAATGTCGGCGTTGTCGGCGGGCGCGGCCGGCCCGGGATCATCGTCGGGCCCGTCCGACACCGTCTCCGGGTGGGTCACCGTTGCGTTGACGAGCGCCGGCTCGGCTTCGACCTGCGGGGCCGGTGCGGTCTCGTATGCCGTGACGTCGAACAGCGACGCGTCGAACAGGCTGTCGCTCATGGCATCACGCCGGCGTCGACGAGGGCCGACCAGACCCGCTCGGCCACCTCCGCTGGTGTGCCGATTCCCCACACCCCGACGGTGGCCGGACGGTTCATCAGCTGCTCGTATCCCTCACTGACCCGGCCGACGAACGCCGGGCCGAGCGACTCGAGGCGATCGGGCGAGCCCTGCGCGGCCAGTCGCTCGAGCGAGACCTCGACCGGGACGCGGATGACGATTGTCAGTGTCGGCACAAGATCCTCGGTGGCCCAGAGCGAAAGGCGCTCGATCGGCTCGGCCCCGAGGCCTCGCCCGACGCCCTGATAGGCGATCGAGGAGCCGAGATAGCGATCACAGAGCACAGTGCGACCGGCCCGGAGGGCGGGTCGGATCACCTCGGCGACATGCTGCGCCCGATCGGCCGCCATGAGCAGCGCTTCCGCCCGCGGCGACAGCAGGGCCCCTTCGTCGGAGTGGTCGAGCACCAGCGAGCGGATACGGGCACCCACTGCGGTTCCCCCCGGTTCCCGACTCACCAGAACATCGACACCGGCGGCGCGGAGCCGATCCGCGAGGAGCCTGATCTGGGTGCTCTTGCCGGACGCGTCAGCGCCTTCGAACGCGAGGAACCGGCCGGGTCCGGCGTAGGGCGTCAGCGCGGCGGGCATTGCATCACAACCTACGGGTCTACGACCGGCGGACAAACACTCGGCTCACGCCGACGGCGCGTCCGCCCGCACGGCCGCTGTGCCCTTCGCAACCTTCTTCACGGCGACCTTCTTCGCTACGGGCTTCTTGACTGCGGGCTTCTTGGCGGGAGCTGCCCTCTTCGCACCCGTCGCCTTACGGACGCCACCCCGGCCTACGGTCCGCGCCGGCTTCGAGAGATCGGCGATCCGACGCTCGGCCAACAGCTCCTGGGCGCGCGCCGCGTTGATCGTCTCCGGATCGTCGCCGCGCCGGAGGGACGCGTTGGTGACGCCGTCAGTCACGTAAAGGCCGAACCGGCCCTCCTTCATGATGATCGCCTTCCCGGAGACGGGGTCCTCGCCGAACGTCGCCAGCGGTGGCTTCGGGGCCCCGGCGCCACGACGGGCGAAGGTCTTCGGCTGGGCGTAGATGGCGAGTGCCTGGTCCAACGTGATGGTGAGCAGCTCCTCCTCGGAACCGATCGAACGGGAGTCGACGCCCTTCTTCAGGTACGGGCCGTAGCGACCGTTCTGGGCGACGACTTCCTCCCCGGTGGCCTCGTCGATACCGAGCGAGCGGGGCAGGGTGAGCAACGACAGAGCCTCGTCGAGCGTCACGGTGTCCACCGTCATGGAAGCGAACAGCGACGCGGTGCGGGGCTTGGGGGCCTCGACCTTCTTCTTGCGGCCCTTCGTCGGGGTCTCGCCGGCGGCATCGTGCGCAGCCACCTCGGCCGCCCGCGCCGTCAGCGTCTCGATGTCGCCGAGTTGCACGTAGGGGCCGAAACGTCCGGCCTTCGCATAGACGGTCAGCTCGGTGACCGGATCGACGCCGACGACGCGATCACCCTTCGGGGCGGCGAGGAGCTCCAGAGCCTTCTCGACGGTGAGCTCGTCGGGGGCGAGGTCGTCGGGCACCGGGGCGGTGTCTTCACCGCGCTTCACGTACGGCCCGTAGCGACCCGGACGGACGACGACCGGAACGTTGTCCGGGTCAAGCCCGATGGCGATCGAGTTGATCGTGGCGGCGTCGATGTCGTCGAGGCGGGTGGAGACCATGGTCTTCAGACCCGGCGTTGAGGATCCCGGAAGGATTGGGGCACCGTTGCGGTCCGTCGCTCCTTCCTCACCGTCGCCGAAGTAGAATCTCTTCAGCCACGGCACGGACTGCGCCTGACCGCCGGCGATAGCGTCGAGATCGTCTTCCATCCGCGCGGTGAACGCGTAGTCGACGAGATCACCGAAGTGCTGTTCGAGGAGTCCAATCACGGCGAAGGCGACGAAGGAGGGGATGAGCGCCGAGCCCTTCTTCCACACGTAGCCACGGTTCTGGATCGTGCCCATGATCGACGCATAGGTCGACGGTCGTCCGACACCCAGCTCCTCGAGCGCTTTCACCAGCGAGGCCTCGGTGTAGCGCGGTGGAGGCTGCGTTGAATGACCATCAGCGCGCAGATCTTCAGCGCGCAGACCTTCTCCGACGGCGACGGTGGGAAGGATCACCTCGCGATCTTCGAGCTCAGCTTCAGGATCGTCGGCACCTTCGACATAGGCCCGGAGAAAGCCGGGGAAGGTGATGGTCTTGCCTGACGCCACGAACTCGCAATCACGGCCATCGGATGATGACGCGCCGAGGCGGACCTGGACCGACATGCCCCGCGCATCGTTCATCTGCGAGGCGACCGTGCGCATCCAGATGAGCTCGTAGAGCCGGAGCTCGTCGGCGTTGAGCTCGCGGGCGAGCGATGCCGGTGTGCGAAACGACTCGCCCGCCGGGCGGATCGCCTCATGGGCCTCCTGCGCGTTCTTGACCTTCTTCGCATAGGTGCGCGGAGCGTCTGGCAGATAGTCCTTGCCGTAAAGCTCGAGCACCTGCGCCCGGGCAGCCGTGAGGGCCGTTTCCGAGAGCGTCGTCGAGTCGGTACGCATGTAGGTGATGTAGCCGTTCTCGTACAGCCGCTGGGCAATGCCCATCGTGCGCTGCGACGAGAACCGCAGCTTGCGGCCGGCTTCCTGCTGGAGCGTCGAGGTCATGAACGGGGCGTAGGGAGAGCGGCGGTAGGGCTTCTCCTCGACGTTGCGCACGACGAACGCCGCGGCGTCGAGCCGGTCGACGAGGGCGCGGGCCTGGGCCTCGTCGAGAACCGTTACCGCCGGACTTTTCAGAAGCCCGTCCTCGCCGAAATCCTTCCCGGTGGCCAATCGGCGTCCGTCGAGGGACACCATGGTGGCCGTGAACGATTCCCCGGACCTGGTCGACGGGGTAAAGCGTCCTTCGAGGTCCCAGTACCCGGCGGAACGGAACCGCATCCGAGCGCGTTCGCGCTCGACGACAAGACGCGTTGCCACGCTCTGCACCCGGCCGGCCGAAAGACCGGCCGTGATTTTCTTCCACAGAACCGGAGAGACCTCATAGCCGTAGAGGCGGTCGAGGATCCTCCGCGCCTCCTGCGCCGCCACGAGGTCGAGGTCGAGGTCGCGTGATTCGTCGACGGCACGTCGGATCGCCTCTGGCGTGATCTCGTGAAAGACCATGCGCTTGACCGGCACCTTCGGTTTAAGGACCTCGAGCAGGTGCCAGGCGATGGACTCGCCTTCCCGATCCTCGTCCGTCGCCAGGTAGAGTTCGGACGCGTCCCTCACCAGCGCCCGGAGCTTCGCCACCTGGGCCTTCTTGTCAGCCGCCACGATGTAGAGCGGTGTGAAGTCGTTGTCGACGTCGACACCGAGCTTCGCCCACGCCAGGCCCCGATGGCTTTCGGGGACTTCCGCCGCGCTCCCGGGCAGGTCACGAATGTGGCCGATGGACGACTCGACGATGTAGCCGCTGCCGAGGTACTCCGCGATCTTCTTGGCCTTGGCCGGTGACTCGACGATCACGAGCGATGCGCCCGTGCGCGCCGAACTCGGTCGGCTACCGGTGGTCGATGACGTCGCCATGACCCGCCACGTTGGCACGTTTTGCGCGCACCGCCGAACCGATGAGTGAACCGGGAGGGTTCGGCGGGCGGCCCGACGGCGCGCTCCTCGAGTCGGAGAACGCCTCGTCCGATGGGCCCATCCACCACTATCGGGCTGCGGAGCGATAGATAATGCGGTGCATTTACGGTGTTTTCCGGCCCGATCGATTCCACCCTCGGGGCGATTCCACCAGCTGTAACCCGTTCAGGTCGTCACGTGCTCCGGTACGCTCTGGCGGCCGGGACGAGAACACAACCGCTGTCGTCTCCGTTTTCGAAAGGACCCCCCGTGCGCCACGCTCGGATACTCCGTCCGGCTCTTGCCGGTGCCGCCGTGCTCCTCGCCTCGCTCGGGCTGGCCATCGCGCACCCCGCTGCCGCACCGGCGCAGGGAACCGACGCGCGGGTTCGAGTCGCCCACTTCTCGGCCGATGCCCCGCCGATCGATGTGTACGTGGACGGGAAGCCGAAGCTCCGCAACGTTCCGTTCCAGGCGATGTCGGACTACCTGACCCTCGCCGCCGGCGCCCACACGTTCGACGTGCGCGCCGCCGGCTCAGCCGCCACCGCGGCGCCTGCCGTCACCGTCAGCCAGGACTTCGTCGCCGGCAAGTCCTACACCGTCGCCGCGGTGGGCCCGATCGCCTCCATCGCCGGCAAGGTCTATGAGGACAACGTCACCGTTCCCGCAGCAGGCAAGGCCCGGATCCGGGTGATCCACGCAACGCCCTCCGCACCATCGGTCGACGTCGCCGTAAAGGGCGGTGCGGTGCTGTTCCCCAAGCTGGAGTTCGGCACGTCGAGCACCTACTCCGAGGTCGCGGCCGGCTCGTACGAGATCGAGGTCCGCGAAGCCGGGAAGACCGAGGCCCTCCTCACCAAGCCAGTCACCCTGCAGGCCGGCGGCGTCTACACGATCGCCGCCGTTCCGGCCGCGAACGGCGGGCCGAACCTGCGCGGATTCATCGACGTCGCCCCGTCGGCCGCTGCCCCCGCTCCGACAACCGTCGTTCCGGTGACCACCGTTGCGGCCGCGGCCCCCACGACGAAGTCGGCTGCTGCGCCGACCACGACAGCACCGACCACCGCCGCACCGACCACCACGGTCGTCGCCGCGGCCGACACCGAAGCAGTAGCTGACACCGAAGCCGTAGCTGAGACCGAAGCCGCCGCAGACACTGAAGCCGTCGCGGTTGCCGACACCGAAGCCGCAACGGACACGGACGCAACGGCAACGACGAAGGCCGCTCCAGCGGGCGGTGTCGACACCGGGTTCGGCGGGCTGACCAACGACAAGGGTTCGCCCACGCCCTTCGCTGTCCTTATGGTCATCATCGCCGCCGCCGTCGGTGGCGGGCTCATCCGTCGCCGACGCTTCCGGGGCTGAACCGCCAACGCACGTCGGCGGCCGGTCACCTCCCGACGACGCGTCGATGGCAAAATCTGTGGAATCGTTCTGTCCTGCATGAGCTGTTCTCCACTGTGTCCTTCCTGCTCGCCGGGTCGGCCGACGCCCGCAATGCGTAGGGGTCGAGGCCGACCGTGATGGGTCGTTACGTTCCCAAGCACCGCAAGCGGCGTCAGGTCGCCGCCCGACGGGCGATGGCCCACGCCGGGGCGCTTTTCGTCGGCGGCGCCGTCCTACTCTCGGGGGCATACGGCAGCGGACCGGTGCTTCTAAGCGCTGCCCCCTTGACGCTTTCCGCGGAGGAAGCTCCGGTGGCTGACGATCCGGGGTTTCCTTCCGTTCCGGCACCGAAGACTCCCGCCGCCGCGGCGACCTCCATTCCGTCCCCGACGACCTCGTCGGCCGACCCGGCCTTCGTCGACATCTCCGCCATCGGGTCGACCAGCACCATCGAACGGCTCGGCACCCTCCTCGACGGGCGGCTCGAGACACCGAACGACTTCATGAAGGTGGGCTGGTGGGCCGGTGGAGTGGTGCCGGGGGCCATCGGGCCGGCCGTCCTCGCCGGACACCTCGACAGCGTGCAGGGGCCGGCCATCTTCGCCCGGCTCCACCTGCTCAAACCCGATGACCGCATCACCATCGCCCGTCGTGACGGTGTGGTCCTGCACTTCGCGGTCACCCGGATCGACCGCTATCCGAAGGATCTGTTCCCGGCAGCGCGGGTCTACGGGCCCACCTCGAGCCGCGATCTCCGACTGATCACGTGTGGCGGCCGTTTCGACCGCCAGGCACGTTCGTACACCGACAACACCGTCGTCTACGCCACACTCGTGGAGGGTGACCTCGGACTCGTCGATTCCTGAGCCTCGTACCCCGCCGGACACAAGCTCCTGGGTCAGCTGAGCGACGCTGGGTCGGCCACACCGACCTCCTGCACAAATCCCGACCCAGTACACAAATCCCGACCCAGGAGAAGTGGGTGGACTCAGCTTGGGTTAGCTCGCCTGCGGTGCTTGCGGACCTCGTTGAGCACCGGCAGCAGCGAGACGACGACGATGAGTGGACCGAGCAGTTCCACGCGGTCAACGAGCGACGGGAAACGCTTGCCGAGGGCCCAGCCGGCCACGGTCACGCCGATACCCCAGAGGAACGCGCCGACGAGGTTGTAGGAGATGAACATGCGGTAGCGCATCCGTCCGATGCCCGCGACCATCGGAGCGAAGGTGCGCACGATCGGCACGAACCGGGCCAGCACGATGGTCTTCGGGCCGTGCTCGTCGAAATAGTTCTGCGCGCGTACGACATTGACGGGGTTGAAGAATCGTGACTTGGGGCGGTCGAACAGGGCCGGGCCCACCCGTGCGCCGAGTTGGTAGCCGACCTGGTCGCCGATGGCGGCCGCGGCGAAGCACGTACCGGCGACCCACACGATGTTGGGCAGCGTGCCACGCGCCGCCAGCAGACCCGCCGTGAACAGCAGCGAGTCACCCGGCAGAAAGAACCCGATGAGCAGACCCGACTCCGCAAACACGATGATGGCGATCCCGACGAGTCCCCACCGGTTGATGAGCTTCTCGGGCTCGAGACCGAGGGCGAACACCGATGCGAGAACCGAAGGCACCGACCGAGGTTACTGACCGGACACCTCGCTGATGGCGAGCCGCCCCCGCCGCAAAGGGTCACCGACGCGACACGACCCCGGCCGAAGCCGGGGACGTGAACGAAAAGACGGACGGACCGATGCCGGCCGCGCACGAGTCGGACTAGCCGGCGATGGTCGTCGGCTTGCGGGCCGAGTAGACGATCGACGCAGCGAGCACGACGAGGGCGCTACCGGCGATGGTGAAGCGGGCGCCGTCGTTGTCCGACGTCGAGATGATCGCCGGGAGCACCACGAGGGCAACCAGGTTCATCACCTTGATGAGCGGGTTGAGGGCCGGGCCGGCGGTGTCCTTGAACGGATCACCGACGGTGTCTCCGATCACTGCAGCCTTGTGGGCCTCCGAACCCTTGCCCCCCTCGTTGCCGTCCTCGATGAACTTCTTCGCGTTGTCCCAGGCGCCACCAGCATTCGACAGGTAGTTCGCCATGAGCTGACCGACGAGGATCACGGCGACGAGGAAGCCGCCGAGTGCCTGCCAGCTGATGCCGAAGCCGATGATGATGGGCGTGAGCACCGCCAGCAGAGCCGGTGTGGCCAGCTCACGGAGTGACGCCTCGGTGCAGATGTCGATGACCGGGCCGTACTCGGGCTTCTTGGTGCCGGCCATGATCTTGCCGTCGGCGAACTGCTTGCGTACTTCCTGCACGACGACACCGGCGGTGCGGCTGACGGCGCGGATAGCCATCGACGAGAACAGGAACGGCACGGCGCCGCCGATCAGTACGCCGATGAACACCTTCGGGTCAGCGACGTTGATGGGGAGGAGGTCGAAGACGCCACGGGCGGTCTTCTCCGCCGCCTTCACGGCCTCGAGGGTGAGCAGATCGCCGTTGATGTCACGGACCTTGCCGATACCACCCTTGGCCACACCCTCGATGAACGAGGCGAACAGGGCGACCGCGGCGATCACCGCGGAGCCGATGGCGAAGCCCTTGGTCACGGCCTTGGTCGTGTTGCCGACGGCGTCGAGCGACACCATGATCCGCTCGGCATCGCCGTGGAACTCACCCGACATCTCCGCAATGCCTGCGGCGTTGTCCGATACCGGGCCGAAGGTATCCTCGGCGACGATGACGCCGGTCGTTGCCAGCATGCCCATGCCCGTAAGGGCGACGAGGTAGAGAGAGAACTGCAGGTTGCCGCTGCCGAGGGCGAGCGACACCGCGAGCGAGATCGCGATGGCGATGACGGCGTAGACCGACGACTCCATGCCCGACGACGTGCCAGAGAGCACCACGGTGGCAGGGCCGGTCCGGGCAGATTCGGCGATCTCCTTGACCGGCTTGTAGTGGGTGCCCGTGTAGTACTCGGTCAACCGGCTGACGACCTGGGCGAGCACCAGGCCGACGATGACGGCGAGGGCGCAACGGAGCCCTTCGTTGAAGCCACCGCCACCCTTGTCGCCGATGTAGCCGAGGCCGAGCGCCAACGTGCCGATGAGCGTGATCACGCCGGCCACGAGGAAACCCCGGTTGATGGGCTTCAGCGCATCGGTCTCGCCATCGCGTGCCTTCACGGCGAAGATGCCGGCGATCGACGCGACGACACCCACGGCACGAGCCGCAAGCGGGAACACGAGACCGTAGGCCGGGTTCGCGCCGATGGAGTTGAACGCCGCAACGCCGAGGATGATCGATGCCACCAGCGTGACCTCGTAGGACTCGAAGAGGTCGGCTGCCATGCCGGCGCAGTCACCGACGTTGTCTCCGACGTTGTCCGCGATCGTGGCCGGGTTGCGGGGATCGTCCTCGGGGATGCCGGCTTCGACCTTGCCGACGAGGTCGGCGCCGACGTCGGCGGCCTTCGTGAAGATGCCGCCGCCCACGCGGAGGAACAGGGCGAGCAAGGAGCCACCGAACCCGAATCCGACGAGGATCACCGATGACGAGTTCTGGAAGATGGCGATGATGGCCGTTGCTCCGAGCAGGCCGAGACCGACCGTGAACATGCCGGCGATGCCACCCGTCTTGAACGCTGCGTCGAGAGCCTTGGCCATGGCCCGCTCCTTGCTCAGCGCCGCCGCCGCGGTGCGCACGTTGCCGCGAGTCGCGAGCGTCATTCCGATGTAGCCGGTGAGACCCGATGCAAGACAGCCCGCCACGAACGCGAGCGTTCGAAACGCTCCGGCGCTGGCGAAGTTCAAGGCGACCTCACCGTCGGGTTTCTTGATCGCCGTCGAGGTTGCGAACACGATCACGGCCAACGGAATCAGGATTACGGCGATCGTCTTGAACTGGCGCTTCAGATAGGCCCAGGCGCCCTCCTGAATGGCCGCAGCGATCTCCTGCATTTTCGGGCTGCCCTGATCCATGGCCAGGACTTGCTTCATCAGGTAGAACCCGACAGCGATGGCGAGAAGCGAGGAGAGGCCGGCGACCAGCAGCACTACTTTCTCACCGCCTCGAAGGATGAATTCCTGGTAGCCGCCTTCGGCCGCGAGCAGTGATGCGTTCATGCGGGGGTTCCGTTCGTGCTGTCTGACCGGTCGAAGGACGACCTCGGTTGGTTGCTCATGCTGACAGTTCCTTTCGTTTCCGATCAGAGGGGGATGGCGTGCGGGCGTCGACCGGCTCGGTCTCGGCTCGCGCAGGGTGTTCGGCCGCCACGAGGTGGCGTGCCTTGACGAAGATCTTCTTGGCCAGGCGCTCACCGACGGTGCGGTGGTGTCCGTCGACGTCGACCACGACCGGTCCGTCGAAGGGATGCTTCTCGACGATCGAGACGAACACGCCCGGACGGATGCCGACCGAGTCGAGGAACTCGAGGATCTCCGGTTCGGTCGAGCCCGAGAGTGCGATCACACCACTGTCGCCCGCGCCGAGTTCGTCGAGCGATGGCATCTGGGGGATCCGGTCGGTCTCGGCGTCCGGAATAGGGAAGCCGTGGGGGCAGGTCGCCGGTCGTCCGAGGACCTCGAAGATGCGGTCCTCGACTTCTTGGGGGAGTTCGTGCTCGAAGGAGCCGGCGAGGCGATCGGCCTCCTGCCACGGGTAGCCCAGGTAATCGGCGAGGAATCGCTCCACGATGCGGTGGCGACGGATCGCCGCGATCGCGGCGACGCGGCCGTCGCTCGTCAGTTCCACACCCTTGTACGGACGGTGGGTGATCAGATCGCGTTCGGCGAGACGCTTGATGGCCGCCGTGACCGTGCCGGGGACAAGACCGAGGTGCTCCGCCAACGCGCCGGTATGCGCGTCGGAACCACCTTTGGAGAGTCGATAGATCGCCTTCAACATCTCGCGATCAGACTTTGTCAGCACCACGTCCATGGGAATCAGCCCGGAAAACTAGGTTTTGACTTGCCAAAAGTCAACTTCACGTGACGGGCCGTTCGATGAAAGAGTTCACGAGGAGTGGCTGGCGCACACTTCCGGTGCTGGACGAGCAGGGGATACGTAGATTTCGAGACCAACGGGCGTCTCCCGCGACGTAGGCACGAGAGGCCCGTTAGTCTCGAAATCTTTCCGTTTCGAAGAGAGATCCATGCGCCGCAATCCCCTGGCTCAGCATTCACCGCTCCGATACGGCGACTCCACGTCATGAGCGGAGCGCACGGCCCCGTTCCCCGCGGACGGATGGTGGCCCTCACCGTCGGCTCCCTCGGCGTGGTCTACGGCGACATCGGGACGAGCCCGATCTACGCCATCCGCGAAGCCCTCGGACACGGATCCCACGTGCTCGTGACCGGAGCGGAGGGGCACAAGGACCACGTCGCCATCCCGTTCAACCCGACGGTGATCTACGGCGCGCTTTCCATCGTGTTCTGGGCGCTCATCATCATCATCAGCATCAAGTATCTGTTCTTCGTGATGCGCGCCGACAACCACGGCGAAGGCGGCATTCTCGCTCTCACGGCGCTGCTGCCCCACAAGTCCAAAGACAACGAGCCGCGAAGCGGTATCGCTTCGCAGGCCGCCGTGGGTTCAGGAATCCTGCTCCTGCTCGGCCTCTTCGGCACCGCGCTGCTCTACGGCGACGGCATGATCACCCCCGCCATCTCGGTGCTCTCGGCCGTCGAGGGCCTGGAGATCTACAGCGACACGTTCACGCCCTACGTGATCCCGATCGCCGTGACGATCATCGTCGGGATCTTCGCTGTGCAGCGCTGGGGCACCGGCCGGGTCGGCCAGGTGTTCGGACCGATCATGATCGTGTGGTTCGTCACGCTTGCCGTGCTTGGCACGCACAACATCAGCCAGACGCCGGAAGTACTGAGATCGCTCAACCCGATCTGGGGGGTGCGGTACTTCCAGGCCAACCCCTGGAAGGGCTTCCTCTCCATGGGCTCGCTCTTCCTCGTGGTGACCGGCGGCGAGGCGCTGTATGCCGACATGGGCCACTTCGGCCGGCGACCGATCATGTTCGGGTGGTTCTTCGTCGTTCTTCCGGCCCTGTTGCTCAACTACTTCGGGCAGGGCGCCCAGATCCTCCAGGACCGCGGCGAGTACCTCCACGAGGCGTTCTTCCGGATGGCTCCGAGCTGGGCCCTCCTCCCCCTCGTGCTCCTCGCCACCGTCGCCACGATCATCGCCTCCCAGGCGCTCATCTCCGGAGCCTTCTCGCTCACCCAACAGGCCGTGAATCTGGGCTACAGCCCACGCGTCGAGATCCGCCACACCTCCAAGACCGAGCGGGGCCAGATCTACATCCCCCAAATCAACTGGGCCCTCATGGTGTCGTGCGTGCTCCTGGTACTCGGCTTTCGTTCGTCGAGCAATCTCGCCGCCGCCTACGGACTCGCCGTCACTGCGTGCATGTTCATCACCACCCTGATCTTCGCCAAAGTGGCCCAGCACCACTTCGGTTGGTCGAAGACCAAAGCGTGGGTCATCTGTTCGCCACTCCTCCTCGTCGATGCCGTCTTCCTGGGCGCCAACCTGTTCAAGATCCCGGCGGGTGGGTGGTTCCCGCTTCTCGTCGGCATCGTGATCTTCACGCTCCTGACGACCTGGAAGACGGGCCGCGCGGTCGTGGCCAAGCGTCTCCGACGCGGCGCCATCCGTCTCCCTGAATACATCGCTTCGGTGACCGGCGGGAAGAGCCCCGTCACTCGGGTACCGGGCACCGGCGTGTTCCTCTTTTCCGAGCCCGGGCTCGTTCCGCCCGCCCTCCAGGCGAACGTCCGCCACAACCGCATCCTCCACGAGCGGGTGTACGTCGTCTCGATCCTCAACGAGGAATCCCCCTACGTGGAGCGGGCGAGGCGCGTCGAGACCAGCGACCTCGGCTTCGGCGTCCGGGCGGTGACCATGCACTACGGCTTCATGGAGGAATACGACGTCCACGCCGACCTGGCCAGTGACCTCGCCGTCGACGTCCGCGACGCCGTGTACTTCCTCGGTCGGGAGAATCTCCGACCCTCACCGGGTGACGGCATGCGTCCTTGGCGGGAGTCGCTGATGCGCACGATGAGCCGCAACACGACCGACGTGGCCGAGTTCTTCAAACTCCCGACGGACCGCGTGTTCGAGCTCGGCATGCAGGTCGACCTGTGAGCAGCGATCGCCGATGAGCTGGTCGCTCAAGCGGGCCCAGGAGCAGGCACCGACCGTCGCGGAGATCCGCCAACGGCGGGGATACCAGTCGGTGGAGGAACTCGTCCCGCGCGCCCGCGTGGCGGTCGTCGGTCAGGTGGAGCATGTGTGCACCGTCGACTACGACGGCGTTCCGTCGTTCGAGATCTCGCTGCAGGACGAGACCGGGTCGGTCGTTGCGCTGTGGACCGGTCGCCCGAGCATCCAGTGCATCGACCGCGGTCGCCGTCTTGCCCTCTACGGACGCGTCGCGCCGATGCGCCGGGAAGAGTTCCTCGTCGTCTACAACCCGCGTTACGAACTGCTCCCGTAACGCGGCGAGCAGCGCACGGGCCGCGGCATCGGACCAGGCACGCCGATGGTCAGCGACGGCCGACCAGAAGCTCGGTGATGTCGGCCTCCGCCGAACGCGTAACCATTGCGACGACCTCGTCGCCGACCACGAGCCGCGTGTCGCCACGCGGAACGATCACGTCACGGTGACGAACGATCGCCACGATCGTCGCTTCGCGGGGCACGTCGATCTCGGAGATCAACCGGCCGACGACCGGTGAGTCGGGGGCGAGAGTGACCTCGACCAGGCTGGCCCCGCCATCGCCCAACTGCAGGAGCCGCACGAGGGTACCGACGGACACTGCCTCCTCGACCATCGCCGTGAGCTGATGGGGCGTCGACACGGCGATGTCGACACCCCACGTGCGGTTGAAGAGCCAGTGGTTGCGCGGGTTGTTCACCCGTGCGACGACTCGGGGAACAGCGAACTCCTGCTTGGCCAGAAGTGACGCCGCAAGGTTGTCCTCGTCGTCGCCAGTGGCCGCCACCATCACGTCGAAGGTCTCGAGACGGAGTTGCTCGAGCGATCTGACCTCGCACGCGTCGATGTTCACGAACCTGACGTTCGGCAGGAGCGCCTGTTCGCGTTCGGCCACGGCGGCGTTCACTTCGAGGACCACGACCTCGTGACCGTTGCTGGAAAGGTCCTCGGCCATGAACGTGCCGACGGCACCCGCACCGGCAATGGCGATCTTCATGAGCGTGACGTCCCTTCGGTGGCGGTGAGGCGGGCGTCGAGCGCGCTGAGCCCCGCAGAGGGCACCATGACGTGGAGCACGTCACCCTCCTGGCCGACCATGTCGACGCGGACGAGCTGGGCGATGCCCGCACGGGAGACGGCGACGATCTGCCAGCCCTCGTCCTCGTGGAGGTCGCTGAGGCGCCGGCCGCACCAGCTGAGCGGAATCGGCTGTTCGAACAGGCTCAGCGAGCCGCTCTGGTCGGTCCAATCGGACACCCGCCGATCGAGGAGCCGGCGAACGACCTGATCCGTCGTCCAGGCCACCGTCGCGACGGTGGCGATCCCGAGTCGGGCGTAGATCGAGGCGCGCGCTGGGTCGTAGATGCGGGCGACAACATTGGTGATCTGGAAGTTGTCGCGGGCGATGCGCGCCGCGAGGATGTTCGAGTTGTCACCGCTCGTCACCGCGGCGAACGCCCCCGCTCTTTCGATCCCCGCCCGGACCAGGGTGCGGCGGTCGAACGCCAAACCGTCGATGCGCTCGACATCGATGTCGCCGAGTCGACGGAAGGCGGTCGGCTTCTTGTCGATCACCGCGACCGAATGGCCGTCGGCGACGAGTTGGGTCGCCAGGCCGGAGCCCACCCGTCCACAACCCGCAACGATCACATGCATACGAATTCGTCCTCAGGCCGACGTCGATGTGCCGAACAGGCGATCGCCGGCGTCGCCGAGCCCGGGAATGATGAAGGCCCGATCGTTCAGACCGGGATCGAGCGCCGCCGTGACGATCCGCACGGTCGGGCACGACTCCTGGACCCGCTTCACACCTTCCGGTGCGCTGATCACTGACACCGCGGTGACCGTCTCGGCCCCACGGTCGACGAGCAGCTGACAGGTGAAGGCCAGCGAGCCGCCGGTCGCCAGCATCGGGTCGAGGACGAACACATCACGACCGTGCAGGTTGCGCGGCAGCTTCTCGGCGTACTGCTCCGGCTCGAAGGTCTCCTCATTGCGGCGCAGGCCGATCATGCCGACTTCGGCCTCGGGCAGAACGGAGAGGAAGCCGTCGAGCAGGCCGAGGCCGGCGCGGAGCACGGGTACGAGCAACGGCCCGGGCGCCGCCAGTCGATGGCCCGGTGAGTCGAGACCGGTGGGCGTCCTCACGGTGACGGAGTCGACGTGGAGCGTGCGCGTGGCCTCATAGGCGAGAAGGGCAGCGATCTCGGCCACGGCCCGACGGAACACCGGTGACGGGGTGTACTCGTCACGCAGAACCGTGATGCGGTGGGCGACGAGGGGATGATCGACGACGAGCAGGCTCATGGGGCACCAACGGTAGACGGCTCGCGGGTCGTGTACTTCGTCGAACGAACCTGCCCGACGTCTGCGGGCGGCGGCAGTTCAGTGACTCTTCGGGACCGTCGGCTTCGGGTCGGTGCTCACTCCACGCTCACGGAGCTCCCGAGCATGCGCCTCGGCCTCGTCGCCGCCCATCAGGTAGGGCACCGACGTAACCACGATGCCCTCGCGGAACAGCAGCGCACCCTTCAGGCGCAGCGCCGTTTGGTTGTGCAGCGCCTGCTGGTACCACTTCGTGACGACGAACTCCGGAATGACCACCGTGATCGTGTCGTTGCTCCAGCGCTTGTCGAGCTCCTCGATGTACGACACCACCGGAGCAACCAATTCGCGGTATGGCGAATGGATCACCTCGAGCGGCATCTGGATGCCGAACTCGCGCCACTGACGCTGCATCTCCAAGGTCTGTTCCTCGTCGGCCGCCACGCAAACGGCGATCAGATGTTGCGGACGCAGAGCCTGTGCATAGGACAACGCCTTGAGCACACCGCGATGCATGCGGCCGACGAGCACGACAACGGTCTGGTCGCCCGCCGCGGGACGGACCATCTCCGGCGTCACCACCAGGGACGCGCTGACCGCGGTGTAGTGCTTCTTCACCCGGATGAACAGCGTCATCACCAACGGGACGATGACGATCGGGATCCACGCCCCGGACGCGAACTTGGTGATGGCGACGATCAACAGGATGATGAACGTGACGACGGCGCCGATGGTGTTGATAACCACGCCGACTTTCCAGCCGGGCTCCTTCAGCGAAAGATGATGACGCACCATGCCCGTCTGACTGAGGGTGAAGGCCGTGAACACACCCACGGCATAGAGCGGGATCAGAAGAGTGGTGACACCACCGAACACGACCACCAGAAGGCTCGCCGCCAGCGCTAGCACCAGCACTCCGTTCGAGAACACCAGCCGATCCCCGAAATTGGCGAACTGCTTGGGGATGTAGCCATCGCGGGCAATGAGTTGCGCGAGACGCGGGAAGTCGGCATAGGCCGTGTTGGCGGCCAAGGTCAGGATGGCAAACGTGGAGATCTGCAACACCGTGAGGAGGAAGCCTTTTCCGAACACGACCTCGCCCATCTGGGCGATCGCCGTCTTCTTCGTGCTTGGGAACGGCTTCGTGGCGTTCGCCAGGAACGCCGTGCCGAGGAACAAGATCCCGAGCACCGAACCCATATAGATCATCGTTCGGGCGGCGTTGCGGGACTCCGGCTTACGAAACGCCGGGACACCATTGGAAATGGCTTCAACGCCGGTGAGCGCAACGGCACCGGACGAGAACCCCTTGAGGACGATGAACCAGGAGAAGTTGCCACCTACGAGGTTGACAAGACTCTCCTCCGGAAGGCACTGCCCGTTCGAAAGACCCTCCTCGATCCGTTTGCAAAGCTCGAGCGCTCCGCGAGTATCGACGACACCGAGCTTGCTCATGTAGTGCTTGTATGCGGCCACGCCCAACAGCAGCACGACCATCGAGATGTAGAGGTACACCGGTGGAGCGAACAGGGCGCCCGACTCCTTGAGGCCTCGGAGGTTGGCCAAGGTCATCATCCCAATCAGCCCGAGGCAGATCACGACGCGATATTCGACGAGGCCCGGGTCGAGGGAGATGAGCGCCTCCACACCGGCGGTGATCGACACTGCAACCGTGAGGATGTAGTCGATCAGCAACGACGCTGCAGCGAGAATCGCCGCCTTCTCGCCCAGGTTCTCGCGGCTCACGATGTAGCTGCCGCCGCCGGACGGGTAGGCGAAGATCGTCTGCCGATACGACACCACGACGATCACCAAGATGACCGCTACCGCGAGGGCGATGGGCACGAGTTTCGACAGACCGAGCGCCAGGCTGGCGGAAGCACCGACGGCGGTGACGGCCAGAATCTCACCGGTCGCATAGGCCGTCGACGAGATCGCGTCGGAACTGAAGACCGGAAGGGCGATGCGGTTCGAGAGTCGCTGATGGTCGGCCTGGTCCGAGGAGATCGGTTTGCCGACGAGGATCCGCTTCAGCGTGCTTGCCATCGGATGGAGACGTTATGCCTTTCGTCCAGGCGTCGCGGACACTGCCGGACGATCGGCTCGAACACATGCCACCGGGTTCGCCGCACTGTGGTGGACTACGAGCATGCATGTGATCCTGGTTGGGTGCGGTCGGGTCGGTTCCGGTCTGGCCCGCTCGCTGTCGGCCGAAGGCCACTCGGTTGCCGTGATCGACCGTGAGGAGCGGGCGTTCCGCCGCCTTCCGGCCGACTTCAGCGGCTCCCGCCACATCGGTCTGGGCTTCGACCGCGACATTCTCGTGGCGGCCGGCGCCGAGCGTGCCGGATCGCTCGCTGCGGTC
>JANOJN010000003.1:0-28685 GCA_031418775.1 Acidimicrobiia bacterium | reverse complement strand
GGCGCGTTCTACGAGGATCGGCAGTGGTCGGGCATTACCGACTGGCGAACCGAACTCGCACCTCACTACGACCTGGCGAAGCGAATGCTGGGCGTGACCTCGGCGCCCGACAACTCGCCGAACGACTCCGTGATCCGGGCGTTGGGCGAACGACTCGGCGTGGCCGACACCTACCGGGCAACGGACGTCGGTGTCTACATGGGCAAGCCCGGCGTCACTGTTCCGGACCCGTACTTCGGTGGTGTCGGACCGGACCGGACCGGCTGCAATCAGTGCGGCGGGTGCATGGTGGGGTGTCGATTCGGTGCGAAGAACACGCTTGATCGGAACTACCTCTACCTCGCCGAACACGCAGGCGCGACCGTGTTCGCCGAGACTGAGGTGAATGACCTCATCCCACTCGCCGACGGTGGCTTCGAGCTCACGACCAGCCGCCCAGGCCTTCGTCAACGGGACACGGGGAGATTCACCGCCGATCAGGTGGTGTTCTCCGCTGGTGTGCTGGGCACCGTGCGTCTGCTGGCCGGACTGAAGGAACGAGGCCGACTCCCTAGCCTTTCCGCTCGCCTTGGCGAGTTGGTGCGTACGAATTCCGAGTCCATCCTGGGAGCGAGTTCGTCCGCCGACGACGAGACGGACTATTCGACCGGCGTGGCGATCAGTTCGTCGATCTACCCGAACGACCACACCCACATCGAGGGAGTCCGCTATCCCGCCGGCTCGAATGCGATGGGCCTGTTGGCCACGGTGCTCGTCGACGGCGGCGGGCGCATTCCTCGCCAAGTGCGATTCGTCGGCGAGGTGCTCCGACACCCGGTGCGGTTCCTGAAGAGTCTCTCGGTACGCAGGTGGTCGCAGAAGACCGTGATCCTGCTCGTCATGCAGAGCAGCGACAACAGCATCAACCTGCGGTGGCGGAACCGTCGTGGCCGGGTGCGGTTGCGAAGCGAGCAGGGGACGGGAGCACCCAACCCGACCTTCATCCCCGAGGCCGTCGACGCTGCGCGAAAGGCGGCAGAGATCATGGGCGGCGACGCGTTCGGCTCGATCAACGAAGCGCTGCTCGACGTGCCGGTGACTGCGCACATCCTCGGAGGGTGCGTCATAGGTGCAGACGCTGAGCATGGGGTGATTGACGGCTACCAGCGGGTGTTCGGACATCCCGGGCTGCACGTTGCCGATGGTTCGGCCATCAGCGCCAACCTGGGTGTGAACCCGTCGCTCACGATCACCGCGCAGACCGAGCGGGCGATGTCGCTGTGGCCGAACAAGGGCGAGCCCGATCGACGTCCGCCGCTCGGTGCCCCCTACGAGCGGGTCGCCCCGACGTACCCGAAAGCCCCTGTGGTGCCGCTCGGTGCACCGGCAGCACTGCGCCGTGCGTTGGAGGGGTGAAGCCGGGCCCCCGGACACCCGGGCTAGCGTGTGGTCGTTGTGAAGTTCTCCCTGACCGCTCTCGTCGAACACGCGAAAACCGATGCGGGGCGCAAGAAGCTGCGATACGCCGGCGTGTCCGTGGTGTTCGTGCCGCTCGGCCAGGTCTTCATCCAACTGCTCGGCCGATACAGCTTTGACCGCGACTACACGAAGGCGTCGCTGGTGAGCGCGGCCATCCTCACGCTGCCGAACTTCTTCGCCAACAAATACGTGGTGTGGCGCGACACGAACCGTGAGAATCTCCGAACCCAGGTGGTCGTGTTCTGGATTGCGGCGATGCTCGGCGTCACGTTCGCCACCACGTTGACCTGGCTGGTGGAGAAGGAGGTCGCCGACAAGTCCGTCATCATCGAAAGCGGTGCCGTGTTCCTCGCCCAGCTCACCGGTTTCGGGCTTGTGTGGGTCGGTCGATTCCTCGTGCTCGATCGTTGGCTCTTCAAGGCGACGAATCACGGAGCAGAACCATCGTCCGACGACATGTCCGCCCTTCACAGCGACATCCCGATCTGAGCCTTCAGCTGTCGCTCCGATCGATCTGTTGCGAAGGCGCGTCGCCGAGCGCCGCCGGCCATCGCCGGCAGTAGGTGCGCTAGGGAGTTCTTACGTCGACCACCTTGGAACGCGACGTCGCCCCTCGGATGATGCTGATGTCGGACGGTGTGACGTGGAAGTGCCGGGCGAGTGAAGCGACCAGCTCGGCGTTGGCCTTGCCGTTTTCGGGAGCGGCCTTCAGGTAGACGACCAGGGTGCCATCCGGCTCGGCGACCACCTCGCGCCGACCGGACGCTGGCTTCACCTTGATCGTCACGCGCACGCAAACAGGGTACGGGGACGGGTTGCGCGAAAACGACTCGGGCCCATGATGTCTCGATCGGTGGACATCGACGTTGAAGGTTTGTTCAATCGCCACGCCTCGTTCACGGCAAGCGTCGGGTGGCGACAGCTTGGCGTGCGAGCTTCAGCGACGGCTCGGACGCACACGTCCGGGACAGAACAGGGAGATCGACATGTTGAAACTCCGCAAGGGATCGTCGGTGCTGCTCGCCGCTCTCCTGGTGGCCGGCGTGGTGGCTTCGGTGAGCCAGGCTGCCCCCCGGGCCTCCGAGGACAGTCGCTCGCCGAGGAGCGAGAACAAGGGCGAACGCAAGGGCGAGGACAAGGGCGAGGACAAGGGTGACGACAAGGGCGACGGCAAGGGCGACGACAAGGGCGACGGCAAGAAGTCGCCGTATACCGTCGCTCTCATCGGTGACTACAACTACGGCTGCGACCTCGACCTGAAGGTGACAGCGCCGGCGTCGTTCATTCAGGGAACCACGTTGCCGAAGTGTGCTGGTCCTCTCGTCGATGACATCCCCGCGGCGACGGGTATCCAGATCCCCGGCCGGCAGAAGACCACGAACATGATCAACTCCATCAACGATGCAGGCGTGGCTTTCACCGTCCACGACGGCGACACCAAGAGTGGCAGCACGGCATGCCGCCAGAGCATCCACGATGGCACGAAGGCACAGATGAACGGCCTGCCCATCAATGGTGCGGGCAACCCTGGCTTCACCAACCCGATCGTCTACACGCCCGGCGACAACGAATGGACGGACTGCCATCGCGCATCACCAACCCCCGGGATCCAGAAGCTGAACCTCGACTTGATCCGCAGCAAGTTCTTCTCGGCACCGGTCAGCCAGGGCAAAACCGCCATGCCCCTGACGCAGCAGCCGGGCTACCCCGAGAACGTGCGCTGGCGGGTCGGACCGGTGGTGTACCTAACCATCAATCAGCCGGGCAGCAACAACAACTTCTGTGAGCTTCCACAGACGTGGCCGTCCTTCTGCAACATCGACAACGAGGCGGTGAACCGCAACGCGGCCAACAACGCTTGGATCAAGGAAGGCTTCCGCTTCGCTGACGATCGCGACGCGAAGGCGGTCATCGTGGTGGGTCAGGGCGATCCGGTGTTCTTCACCCCGCAAGCCGGCGGAACGTTCGCCCGGGTCGACTCCGACCCGGACTACGGCATCGGCGGCTACGCAGACTTCCTGGCCACCATGGCCGAGCAGACAAAGCGCTTCGAGGGTCAGGTCGTGTTCGTCCACGGCGACTCGCACAGCGCCACGTTCGACCACCCAATGCTCGACGCGTCGGGCAAAGCCCTGCCGAACTTCACGCGGATCCAGACTGCCGGCAAGGAGGACACCCACTGGGTGAAGATGACGGTGAACCCCGCCGGCCCGGTGCTGCTTTCGTTCGAGCTTCAGGTCATCAACGCCAACCTGGGGAGCCGACTGAACTTCTCGGCCGTGTCACCGGGACCGTCGACGCTGCAGAGCACGGTGGCCCAGACGTTGCCGTGGAACGTGACGGCGCTCCCGGCCAAGCTCGACCTGCCCCGCTTCGAGGACTGACGCACGCCGGGCAATGAGTGAGATGCACCGATCTCGGCGTGAACCCGAGATCGGTGCAACCCCACGATGGAACCATCCGAAGATTTCTGGAAGAAGCGCGAATCCTTTCGCTGCGCTCGGGCATCCAACCTTCTGCCACCCAAGAACGGTGTGGCGGAACCAGAAAGCCTCAGACATGTCAACTTCCACATCCACCCAACTCGTCCGCACCCCCGCGAATCTCTCGTTCGTCAACGTCAACGGCGCGACCACTGGTCTTGCCGATCTCATCGGACTCAACGGCGCGGTCCTCTTTTTCATGCGCACGTCAAGCTGCCCCGTCTGCCTTCACCACCTGAAAGAGCTCGCCGGAATCGGCCCCGAGATCTCGTCGTCGGGCAAGAGCCTGGTGATCGTCATCCCCGACGGCGTGCAGGCCGCGGCAAAGCTGACGAAGAAGTACGCGACATTCCAGTTCGTCGTGGGAGATGCGGCGGCTGACGCGCAACGAAACCTTGGCCTCGGTGTGAAGTTCGGGATGCAGCGCAGCGGAATCCTGATCGTCGATTCGTCATCGATTCCGGTGTACGAGCATGTCGCAACCATGCCGATCTTCGCTTTCGACAAGAAGGAACTCCTCGAGAACCTTCGCCCTGCCGCGAAGAGGTGACCGCCTCGCGGCGCAGTAGCGTTCGAACGTGAGTGCTGCCCCGCCTCGACCCCACGAGGCACTCGTTCGAGACGCCGGCGACGATCAGGCGCTCTCGCAATTGATCGAGTTGTACCACGACAGCGTCTATCGGTACGGGCGCAGCGTGTGCCGCGACGTCGACCTCGACGACGCCGTGCAAGAGGCGTTCGTTTCCCTCACGCGTTTCCGGCGGAGTTCCGGGGCGAGGCCGGTATCGGCACGTGGCTGTTCACTACCGTTCGCAACGCCTGCCGCCAATTGCTTCGCCCGGTTGCCCGGCGCCGTCGGCTGCTCGGCGACCAAGTCGACATGGACGCTCTTGATCACGTGGGTGCCGACGTCCCCGGGCCCGAAGACCTGGCGATTCGCGCGGAACTCGTCAACTCTGTGCACACGGCCCTCGAAACACTGAGCCCCGAACACCGCCAGATCCTCATTCTGCGCGACCTCGAAGGCGCCAGCGGCCCGGACACGGCACGCGAACTGGGGCTCAGCATCGAGGCCATGAAGAGTCGGCTGCTTCGCGCCCGTGCCGCGCTCCGCAAGGAAATCCTCCGGGCGAGAAGCGTCACGTAGCGACGACGGGGTTCAGGCGTCGGGTCCTCGTCGCACGGAACATCACCTGCTGAGTCCTCAGGCGAGCTGGAACAACCAAGCTGATCTCATCGTCATCGAGAGCGCCCTTCAGGACTTTTTCAGGCCGTCCCCCTTACGGTCGTCGACCTGTCGTCAATGGAAGGGATCACGTCTTGAGCGAGCACACGAGGAAGGCCATGGCCCGGTCGATGTTGAACAAGGTTCCGGAGGCAACCATCTACTTCTGGGTGATCAAGATCCTGGCGACGACCGTGGGCGAGACCGTCTCGGACTACTTCAACGAGACGTTGAAGTTCGGCCTCACCGGCACGTTCGCGTTGATGGCGTCGCTCCTCGTGGTGGCATTGGCCTTTCAGTTCCGAGCCCGTCGCTACATACCTTGGATCTATTGGTTGAGTGTGGTGCTCATCAGCGTCGTAGGTACGTTGATCACTGACTACCTCCACGATGACCGGGGCGTCGCGCTCCGACCGTTGACCATCATCTTCACGCTCGCCCTCATCACCAGTTTCGGTGTTTGGTTCGCCAGCGAGAAGACGTTGTCGATCCACTCGATCTTCACGACGAAGCGCGAGGCGTTCTACTGGACAACGATCTTGTGCAGCTTCGCCCTCGGCACCGCGGCGGGGGATTTGTTGGGTGAGAACTACATCCACAGTTTCGGAAAGGCGGTGCTGATCTTCTCGGGAGTCATCGCTGCGGTGGCCATCGCCCACTTCGTGTGCAAGCTCGACGGTGTTTTGGCGTTCTGGTTGGCCTACATCGTCACTCGCCCGTTGGGCGCGTCGATCGGTGACTACGTCTCGACCCCGAAGGATGAGGGTGGCCTGAATGTGGGTACCACCGCGATCAGTGCAGTGTTTCTCCTCACGATTGTCGCCCTCGTGGTGTTCCTCACGAAGACGCAGGCCGACGTGACGGAGAAGCGTGTCAATGCATAGGGGGGAGGCGAGGGACCTGAACGACGAACACCGCGCCTGCGTCGGTTGTTCGGATCGTGATGGTTCCAGCGTGCTCGCTCACGAGTTCAGCAACGATGGCGAGTCCGAGTCCGCTGCCCCCTACATCGGCGCTGCGTGCTTCGTCGAGACGCACAAAGCGTTCGAACACCGCGCGCCGGTGCTGGACCGGAACGCCGGGGCCGTCGTCGGACACGACGAGTTCAGCAACGTCGGGCGTCGCCGTGACGCGGATGTCGACCCGTGTTGTGGCGTGTCGTTCGGCGTTGTCGAGGAGGTTGCGAACGATGCGCGCCATGGCTTCGGGGTTCGCGTTGATCAACACGTTCTCAGCGTCGATGGTGCGCTCGATTCCTTTCGCGGGCAGGCGGATCGTCACCTCGCGGCGAACCAAGTAGCCGAGGTCGACAGGCTCGAGAGCAAGCCGTTCACCTTCATCGTGGTGCGCGAGAAGCAGCAGATCGGTCACCAGGCGCTCCAGGCGTTCGTGGTCGATGCTCATGTCGGCGAGGGACTCCGCCCAGCTCTCGCGCGTGCTGTCATGCACAGAGGATTCGAGCTGGGCCCGCAGGGAAGCAAGGGGTGATCGGAGCTCGTGGCTGGCGTCGGCGATGAACCGACGTTGACGCGTCGATGCGGCGTCGAGTCGTTCAAGCATGTCATTCATGGTGGTGGCGAGGTGGGCGATCTCATCTCTCGTGCCGGGGACCGGTATGCGCTGACTGGTGTCGGTGCTCGTGATCGAGGCGACTTCGGCCCGAATCGCTTCGACCGGCCGTAAGGCGCGTTTGGCGGCCAACCACACGACCCCGCACGCCACCAGGAGAAGCAGAGGGAACACCACGGCGAGCGAGAAAACAACTCGTCGATCGTTGGCGTCGGCGAGATCGAGCGGACTCGCCGCAAGCACGGTGACGCGTCGTCCATCGATTCGCGCGGGGACGGTGGCTACCGCAACCCGTTCTCCGGTATCGATGCTCAGACCTCGTAGTCGGCGCAGCGTCGCCCGCGATGTGTTCGGAACGGGGGCGAACGGTGCGGTGAGCACTGCGATGTTCGCGGTGGAGGCCAGGACGCCGCGTCCCTCGATGACCTGGACCCAGACGGGTGTGCGGTTGTCCTGTTTGAGGGTGCGACGGAAATCACCGGTCTCGACCAGCGTCGCCACCGCACGGGCACGGGTCAGGGTCTGTTCACCGATGGAACGTTCCAGCGCGTCCCGAAGCTGGATGCGCAGTATGAGTGCGCCGGCGAGCAGGGCGACGGCCAATGCGCAACCGGCCGCAAGGACGACACTGCGGCGAACGCCGAGCGCAGGAGCCTTCATGAGCCGTTCGGCGCAATACCGTCGTCCGGCGGCTGCTGATCGGAGAGAGTGGATGCCATCTCGTAGCCGATTCCCCAGACGGTGCGCAGGTTCGAGGTGCGAAACGGCGCATCGATCTTCCTGCGCAAGTTCGACACATAGACCTCGACGATGTTCGGGTCGCCGTCGTAGGCGAAGTCCCAACCGTGGCTCAAGATACTGGACTTGGTGACGGCTTCGCCCTGGCGGCGCATGAGGTATTCGAGAACGGTGAACTCCTTCGGACTGAGCGAGATCTCGACCGCGCCCCGACGGCATCGGCGCCGCGCCGGATCCACGACGAGGTCATCGATGCTCAGCGTGGTCGGTCGCTCGGAAACCCCGCGTCTGGTGAGGGCCCGGAGTCGTGCGACGAGAACAACCTGTGAGAACGGCTTCGTGAGGTAGTCGTCGGCACCGGTGTCGAGCGCTTCCGCGATGTCGTGTTCGCCATCCTTCGCGGTAAGCATGAGGATCGGCGTCCAGTTCCCCGACGATCGCAGCTGTTCACACACTCGGAAGCCGTTCAGCTTGGGGAGCATGATGTCCAAGACAATGGCATCGAACACGGTGCTCTGGGCCAGCCAGAGCCCCTGTTCGCCGTCGTTGGCGACCTCGACGGTGTGCCCCTCGGCGACCAGCCCTTTTCGGAGACTGGCGGCCAATCGCCGCTCGTCTTCGACCAGGAGCACTTTCATCGGCTTCATCATCGCAGTGAGATCTGAACGTCCGCTGAAGGTCCGCGCCCTGGAGGTCCGAGGGAGGCGGAGGGCTTTCGTGACAAGCTCCGGACACACGGCGTGATCCCCCCGGCTTCGACGGGTACCGCGCCACGAGCCAATCGTCGAATGGCTGAGGTGTCAGCGACCACGCGTCGCGAGTGCTCGTGTGCGCTCGACGAGTGCGTCAAAGAGTGTGATGAGTTCCGGCGTTCGTTCGTCGATCGCCTGACGCTGACGAGCGACCGTTGCCTCGTCGCCGCGGGCGATCGGGCCCGTGAGTGCTGCGGGCCCACCGAGGGTCGCCCAGTTCTCGAGCGCAGCACGCACCAAGGGGACAAGGATGACCCGATCGGCGCCTGCGGTTGCGAGGAGGCGTTCGGCCGCGTCTTCCAATGTGATGAGGAAATTCGACGCCATCGAAGCGGCAGCGTGATAGGCCGCACGGTCCTCGTCGTGGATCTCGACGGCTGTCATGCCGAGCTCCGAAGCAAGGGAGTGCGTGAACGCGAGGGCCCTCGGCGTCGATCCCGCCACCGCCGCCCCGGCGCCGGAGAAGGATGCACCGTATTGGGTGACGGTCATCAGCGGATGTATCCCGAACGCCTCGTGGCCAGCGAGCACGGCAAGACCGCACGCACCGGAGCAATGGCCGACCAGGCGTCCCGGCAGCAGGTTGTCGGCGGCCGGCGCGATCTGTGCGTCGGGAACGGCGAGCAGAACTGCGTCGTACCCCTGGCCATCAAAGCCACGACCGAACGGGCCGTCGAAACGCGCTGACGCTCGCACGAGGGCCTTGCCCATTCGTCCGTTGCCGACCACGGCACAGCGGGCGTCACTCGGAATCGCGTTCACGACATCGGGCATCGTCACATCATGACCGCAATCGTAAGCAGGAAACTGCGCCAGACGCCACAAGCTACGCGCGCATAGAGGTGCGCACTGCAGCTTCGATCCACGAATGGAAGTGATCTCTGAGCGTCTCTCCGACATCGGCGGGCAGGAACCACCACACGCCGTTGGCATTCACCTCGAGGACGTGCAGCTTGTCGCCGACCGGAATGGCATCGAGAACCGCATAGTCGAGGCCGAGAGTGCGGGCCATCGCAACGGCCAGGTCGCGCCATTCGGGGCGAAGGTCGGCGACCCTTGCGTTGGGACGTCCCTCGTTGGTGGCCCGCACATCAAGCACCTCTGGATCACGGGCGAGTTCGACGGTGATCACCGCGTCACCCATCACGTAGATGCGGAGCTCGCGGTCCGAAATGAGCGGTTCCTGCCAGATCGTGGGCCAAGTTTCTGCGTCAACCCCGTTGGGACGTGTCGTGCTACCTGATGCGCCGACCAACTGAGCCGGACTGAACTCGGTCGGTGACTTCCATCCGCCCTCCGACACGTTCTTCGTGACCAGGGCAGGAAAGCTGGACAGTGGTCCTGATGTTGGGAAGCCCCGACGTACGGTCGTGCGCGGAAGCGCGAACCCCGCACGGCGCAGCGCGTCGAACTGCAGCAGCTTGTTGTTGGTCGCCCGGACGGCGCTCGGCCGGTTGAGACAGTGTTGGCGGTCGAGGACGGACTCGAAGTAGGCGCTTGCCGGCCGCCAGTTCTCAACGGCGAAGCGGGGCCAGGGCCCACCGGGATCGATCGCCGCGAGTTGTGTCTCTTCGATCTCCAGACAGACCGGGAGAAACAGCGCGAGCGCAGTCGCCGCCACATCGACCGGATCGTGACCGGGCAGTATCAGTCGGAGTCCGCCTTCGTCCCACTCGACGTCCATCGCTTGGTGATTGAGCTCCAGCACGAGAGAGCGCCACTCAGGATGGCGGGCGACGAGATCGTGCAGGCCGTAGTAGTCACCCACGGGACCCGTTCCGCTGGGCAGGCTGGGCCGGCTCACGATGGCGAGGAAATCCAGACCGTTCGACACGAATTCACTTTCTCAGAATCGGCGGGTCACTGTGTCATCCCCCGACGTAACGTCGGGTGTCGTGGGCGTCTCGAGCCGTATGCAGATCGTGGGAGTCGTCGACTGTGAGGTCCTGACGGCCCCGAACGACCCGTGGTTCGAGTGGGAAGGTGGCCGGGGTGTCGACCCGGAGGACTGGTCTGTCCATTCGGAGTTCCTGGAGCACGGCCGGCTGCGCTTCAGCGTTGGTGCCTTCCTCGTGCGCGGTGGGCCGCTCGGTGAGCGCGTCGTGCTGATCGATGCCGGCAACGGACCGGTGGGGGACGGGTTCCTGCCGGATGGTCGGCTGCCGGAGACGCTTCGCGGACACGGTGTCGAACCGGGTGACGTGACCGATGTGCTTCTTACCCACCTCCACTACGACCACACGGGTTGGCTCGGCGTCGATGGTTCGCTGTTCTTCCCGAACGCCACGATTCATGTGCACGCAGATGATGTCAGCTACTTCACCGAACCGACAACGATTGGAACAAGCGCGGCGGTGACGCCGGGTCGACTCGCCGTGGTGGCGGATCGAATCGCAACGTTCAACGGTGCGTGTGTTCCGGTGCCGGGGATCAACGCCGTGCCGGCTCCCGGCCACACCCCGGGCAGCACGGTGTTCATCGCCAGTGACGGTGTCATCCGCGTGGTGTTTCTCGGCGACACCGTTCACTGCCCGCTGCAGCTCGTCGACAGTGAGTGGGCGGTGCTCGGCGACGTCGATCCGATTCTCGCTGCTCGCACGCGTGAATCGCTCGTCCGCGAGGTCGCGGGTGATAGCAGCGCCTCAAACTCGCTCGTTGCCGGCGCCCACTTTCCCGGGCTCGTCCTGGGCCGTCTCATCGGGAGTGAGGTGCCCCGACGCTGGACGGTCTGAGTCGCGGGAGTCGGTTGAAGGTTTGCCGTTGCGAGACGGACGTGACGCTGACTCACGGTCCAACAGCCGGTAGGCGCGAGATGTCCAGGCGAATGCGGTGACGATGAGCCCGATGATGCCGGCCACCGTGAAGCACAGTGCCAGGCCCCTTGCCGGGCCCCGCCCGAACCAGTCGCCGATCCAGTCCGCGCCCGCGCCCGTCGTCATGAAAGGCATGGCCCCCCGCTCGGCGAGCGGGCCAATGAGGAATGCCACGATCGGAGAGGCAGCACTTTCGATGGTCTGCGCGAAGCCGAACACCCGACCCTGCTTCTCGAACGGGACGGCGCGTTGCAACACCGTCTGCTCGGCCGCTTCGATGACCGGCATCAGTGCAAGCCAGATAGTCATGCCGATGCCGACGGCGAGAACGGACGAGCGGAGTGAGAACGTCGCCGCGACCGTCCAGCTCGACAAGTTGCCCAGCAACAGGATGCGCATTGGTCGTCGTCCGAGTCCGAATCGGGCGACTGCAACCCCACCGGCGATGAAGCCGAGGCTGATGAAACCCCACAGGAGTCCCCATGACTCGACGGAGGTGAGTGAGAGGCCGTAAGGGTCGAGGAGCGCCATGTAGACACCTCCGAGGAGGTTGTTGAAGGCCGCGAAGGCGATCAGGGCAAGGAGTCCAGGAACCGCATGAATCGCGTCGAGTGCGCCCCGTAGATCGATGTGTCGGAAGCGTTCCTCGGTGAGGGGCGCGGGCTCGGGTTCATCGAACCGGATGGTGAACAGATGAATCAGCGAGACGACGGTCAGGCTCACGCTGATACCAATTGCCCATCCCATCCCGAGGCGTCCGATGACCAGACCGCTGAACACCGAAGTGATGGCAAACCCGATGCCGTTGACGGTGCCGACCATGCCATTGGCTCGGTCGCGACGGTCAACGGGGACAAGCAGGGTCACACAGGTCGACAGCGCGATCCCGCGGAGGTTCCCGGCGACGGTTCCGACCATGATCAGCACGATCAGGATCCAGATCCACGGATTGCCGAGATGAAGAAGGTCGTCGTTGTCCACGACGACATAGACCATCGCTGCGGCGAAGTAGCACGTAGCGGTGATCGACGCAGCCATGATCATGGAGCGGTGCTTGGAGTGACGATCGACGTAGGTGCCGAACAACAGACCGAATCCGGCGCCGGCCAGACCGAATGCCCCGCTGATCACCGATGTCACGAGGACCGACCGTGTCTCCAGGTAGGCCCAGAAGGTCAGTGCGAACCAGAGGAACGAACCCGTCACGGTGGCGATCAGCGCGTTGACGAGGAGTCGCCGAAAGACCTGCATTCAGAGATTCTGTCCGGTGTTCCGCTCGTGGCGGACCGCCCTTCACTGGGTGAACATTCAGCGGGCCGATGCCCATTCCTCGATGCCGAACGAATGGCTCAGATCGGCCCGCGCGTGACGGGTTGCATCATCGAAGCGGGCACCCGTGCCATCGGCAACGCGGGTCATCATCTCGAAGTTCGCCGCCACGGCGGCGGCGTCGATCATGAACGGTTCACCCGCCGCCGCGCAGAGCCGCTCCCGCGTTTCGGCCAATTCCTCGTCGTCCCACTCGGCAATGGCTTCGGCGAACGCAAGGAGCTCTGCACCGAATGGCACCCCGCCGGTTCCGAGTCCGGTGGCGATCGACGTGAGGTCGACCACATCACCTGATGTCTGGCCGCTCCAACTGAGCATGCCGGCGTGCGACGTCGTTCAATAGTAACACTCGCGGAGCTTGGAGATCCGCCCGGCCACCAACTCCATCTGCGGTCTGCTCAGGGTTCCCCTGGTCCACGCCGGATCGTCCATCTGTCGGTCACTCATGTACTGCGCCGATGCGAGACGCCACAGGTTTTTCCACTCGTCGGGTAGCGCGCTGAGCGCCTGAACCACTGCTGCTGCCCGGTCGGCCGGCGCGGCCACGGGAACCCAGTTCAGCGTTGCGTCGACGAGATCGGCAGCGACGCGCCCGGTCGGAGGCTCGTAGAGCGGAGGCGGGAACGGGGCACAGTCCGAACCGACCGCTCGCGCGAACGCTACGACGGGAATGGTGGCGATCACGACCCCGACCACCTCGATCCACACGAGCGCGCTCATGCCTTCGGCGATCGCTCGGTCATAGAGGTCGACGCGGAACGTTCCGGCGTGGCGGGCGAGGCGGTACGCGAGGTTCTCGGTGGCCTCGGGGTACCGCCGCACCCACGGCGGCGAGGGCTCGGCTTCGAGATAGGCGTCGCGGGCAATATCCGCGAGGCGGATGCGTTGGGCGGCGGTCAGGCATGCGCCGGGTGACGCAACGTGGCGAAACGACGCCCGATGCGCCTCCACGAGATCTCCGCGTACCTCCATCGACCGCAGCGTAGAACACTTCGGGGAAAACGTCTCGGGGCGTTGCAGCTTGCGTTGTCGGCGGCGTCGGGCTTGGGCTCCGTGGCCATCACGCCGTAGCCTTTGGGTCATGTACGACTACGTGATCAAGGGCGGAACGATCGTCGACGGCACCGGCGCGGCACGACGCACGGGTGATGTCGCGGTTGTCGACGGGAGGATCGCCGAAGTCGGCGGATCGATCACCACCGCAGCGCGGCAGGTGATCGACGCCGACGGTGCGATCGTGACCCCCGGTTGGGTCGACGTGCACACGCACTACGACGGCCAGGTCTGCTGGGATTCCGCGCTCGCGCCATCAGCCGACAACGGCGTGACGACAGTCGTGATGGGCAACTGCGGGGTCGGTTTCGCGCCGGTCCCTCCCGGGCGTGAGAAGGAGCTCATCGAGCTCATGGAGGGGGTCGAAGACATTCCGGGCTCCGCGCTGTACGAAGGGATGGAGTGGGGCGCTTGGGAGACGTTCCCCGAGTACATGGACTACCTGGCCAAGCGCGAATATGCGCTCGACGTCGGCACCCAGATCCCGCACGGTTCCGTTCGCTTCTACGCGATGGGGGAGCGCGGCCGGGTAAACGAAGACTCCACGGCCGACGACATTGCGGCGATGGCGCGCATCGTCGAGGAGGCGGTCACCGCGGGAGCGCTCGGCTTCAGCACGTCGCGGACCATCGGTCATCGGTCGTTGTGGGGTACGCCGGTGCCGGGAACTTTCGCCGCCGATGAAGAACTGCTCGGCATCGCTGAGGGGATGCGGCGCGCCGGCAAGGGCGTGTTCGAGATGATCCCGGCAGGAACCGTCGGCAAGCTCCAGAACCTGGGCGGGGAGACGACGACCCAGGAGGCCGAGCACGACCTCATGCGACGATTCTCCGAGGTCAGCGGCCGACCGGTCACGTTCACGCTGGTCCAGTCGGCTGACTACGACCCGAATCTCTGGCGGGAGATCCTTCGCCTCACGGCGATCGCCAATGATGCCGGCGCTCAGCTTCACCCGCAGGTTGCGTCACGCCCGATCGGGTTCCTCACCGGGCTTAGCGCGTATCACGCCTTCATGCGCAAGCCCACCTACATCGAGCTTCTGGCCAAGCTGCCGATCGCCGAACGGGCGATCGCCATGGCGAATCCGGACATCAAGGCGAAGCTGCTGGCGGAGTCCAGCGTGAAGCCGGAGGCTCCCGGTTCGATGGAAAACGTCTACGGACTCTTCGGGCGCAGCGCTGCGGTGATGTTTCCGCTCAACGATCCGGTCGACTACGAGCCGACGAAGGATGCCACGCTTGGCACGATGGCTCGGGCGGAGGGGCGTGATCCGCTCGAATACTTCTACGACTTCCTGATCAGCGAGGGCGGAACGCGGTTCGCGTCCTTGAGTACGGTCGATTGCTATGCGCGCATGGAAGTCCTTCGCGAGATGCTTCTCAATCCGCACACGGTGACCGGACTCAGCGACGCCGGCGCCCACGTCACCCTGATCTGCGACGGCACCATGCCGACCACCCAGCTCACCCACTGGACCCGCGATCGTCACCGCGGTGAGCAGATCCCGCTGGAGTTCATGGTCGCCAAGCAGACCTCGCGCAACGCGGCGCTCTACGCGCTTCACGATCGCGGGAGCCTCAAGGTTGGTATGCGCGCGGATATCAACGTGATCGATCACGCCGGCCTTCGGGTGTCGCCGCCGGTTGCGCACCACGATCTTCCGGCCGGGGGGACCAGGCTCATCCAGCCGGTAAAGGGTTACGTGGCGACCATGTGCAACGGCGTCATGACCCGTCGCAACGATGCTGACACCGGTGCACGTCCGGGCCGCCTCGTTCGGAGCTGACACTCCGTCCGCAGGCCCGCTCGGCCTACGGTCACCTACTGGGCGGAACCGCTCTGGCGGGCCTTCGACGCGGCGATCTCCTCGCGCCAACGCTTCCAGTTCTGCTTGACGTAGCCGCTCACCCAGGCCACATGGGCGAGGTCGGCGGTACCCCGGCGGACCGGGGCCGCCGTCGGCGGCACGACGCCGGACAGGTGACCGCAAGCGTGCAACTCCTTGATGAACTCGGCGGCGATCAGCTGGTGCCCGTAGCGGTTCGGGTGCAGACGGTCGACGGCTCTGACTGCTGAGGTGAACATGTCGGGCCGACCGGCAAGGTCGAGGAGCACGAGATCGTGTTCAGCGACCGCGTCGTTGATGATGTCGTTCATGGCCGCGACGTTGCGGTTGAGCTTCTCGCGCATCGGCGCCCGTACGGGGAACGGAGCGAACACGTCGTGGATCGACGCCGTCACGACAAGTGGCGCGTGCGCTCGGAGATCGCCGAACAGGGCGTTGAATCGCACGCCGAACTCGTCGAGGTCGAGATCGGCAATCCACAGGTCGTTGATGCCGACGAAGCACGACATCACATCCGCGGGAGCGGCCAAAGCGTTTTGGAGTTGGTCGGCGATGACGTGCTCGATTCTGGATCCGGCGAGGGCGAAGTTCCGCACCTCGACCGATTGGCCCGAGCCCTCGACGGCCGCAGCAAAGTACGACACCCACCCATCGAGTTGTCCGGAGAACCCGGCGCGACCAGGCCGCGGGTCACCGACGCCCTGCGTCAGGCTGTCACCGAGTCCCACGAAGCGCAGCGCGCCGCCGGAGTCCGTCGGTATCGACCGGCCTCGAACTGGTGACGTCGGCGTCGGCTCCACCCTGAAAGCGTACCTACGCCGGGGTGTGGCGGAACTCGGCGGTTCGGTCGACCCGGGTCACGTCGGAGCGGTAGCTCGCATACCACTCGGAGCGCCCGCGGCCTCTCGCTTCGGCGTGCGCACCGAGGCGTCGCCACGCCACCAGCGCGGCAACCGAGGACCAACGCGAAACGGTGATCCCGTCGCCGTCGTCGCCCCGCACGGAGTCGACGCCGAGAAAGCCGGGCTGCTGGCTCGCCAGGGAGTCCATGAGTTCTGCGGTCTGCGCGTATCCGGTGTCGTTCGGGATCCGTTCGTTGGCGAACGATACGAGCCAGGTCTGGTCGGGGAGGTCGCCGGCGACAAGCCGTTCGTTCACCCGTCGTTGGTGCGCTTCGAGGTCATGCTCCTGGCGGATGATCTCGGTGCTGGCCGGCGACGTCTCCAACTTGGCGGTCGGGCGTCGAGGGCGGGTCACGAACTCCCCGCCGCAGTTCGGGCAGATGCCGAGGAACTCCCACGTTGCGCACTCGCGGCAGAACGTGCACTCGAAGCTGCAGATGCGAGCGAGGTCGGTGTCGGGTGGGAGGTCGGTGCCGCAGTGTTCACAGTTCGGACGGAGAGCGAGCATGGGCGAAGCGTACCGACACCGGTGCGACCGGCTCGAGGAGTTTCTTCCGGTGACGTCAGTCGAGCGACTCGACGAATGCCTGGAGCGCCGCGTTGACCTCCGCCGGGGCTTCCTGCTGCACCCAGTGTCCGGCGCCCGGGATGATCGTGGAGCCGCGGAAGTCGGCGCACGCTCCGGGTGCGAACGAGAAGATGTCGATACCCGGGACGAAGTTGCGAACGGCGTCGAGCTCGCCGGCGATGTAGGTCGCGGGTTGCGTGAGAACCGGATCCGGACGCGATCCGAGTTGGGCTGAATCGAGAGCCTGTGCGCGGTACCGGTTGAGCGGACCGTGCCAACCGCCGGCCTCGATCGCCTCGGTGTACATCCGCAACTCTTCGGCGCTCATCCATGCCGGGAACGGATCGGGGTCGACGAGGCCGTCGAGGAACCTCGCGTCTGACGGCTTGTGCTGAAGGAAGAGCCCGGCGCCTTCGCCGCTGATCGAGAAATAGATCATCCGCAAGCTCTTCGCCGTGTCGGCCCCGAACTCGGCCTCAGCCACACCGGGTTCCTGGAAGTAGTTCTGGTAGAAGAACCGGTCCGCGTAGAGCTGCTTCCACATCTCGAGCGACGATGCTGGGCCGACCGGTCCGTATGGCACGCTCAACCCGGCGACGGCTCGGACTTTCTCCGGATACAGCCGCGCCGTGTTCCAGGCAATCGGTGCGCCCCAGTCGTGGCCGAACACGATGGCGCTTCCGCCCCCGAGTGCATCGATGACGGCGGCGGCGTCGGCGCACAGCTCCGTGAGTGTGTAGGCGGAGATCGCCTTCGGCTTCGAGCTGCCGCCGTAGCCCCGAACGTCCATCGCTGCCACGGTGAAGCCGAGCTGCGAGAAATGCTCCATCTGATGGCGCCACGAGATCCACAGCTCCGGCCAGCCGTGGATGCAAAGGATCAGTGGGCCCGAACCAACCGTCGCGACGCGCACGGAGGTGTCACCGTTGCGGACCGTGGTAAAGGAGGCGTCGATCATGTGCCGAGTGTAGGACTTCGCGTTGCCAGCTCAGTTGTCGGTGCACCTCGTCATGCGTCGGCGCGATTCGGAAGGCGCTTCGTCAGGAGCAGTAGGGGAATCCCGACCGCCACGACGATGCCGATCGCGACCGTCGGAATGATATCCGGCCCTTGCGAATCGACCAGTTCGCCGACGAATGCGGGCACGGTGATCGCTCCGAGATTGGTAGCGATCAACTGCCAGCCTGATACCCGAGTGACCAACGATGCTCCGACTCGGCCCGATGTGGTGGCGAACATCGACGGAACTATCGGAGCGAGCGCCACTCCGGCAAGCATTAGGCATCCGAGCCCCACACCGCGCGGAGCAACCACGAGTCCGAGGAGCATTGCGGCGCACGCGCTCGCCACGCCGGCGAGGCCGACTCGATTGATGAGCCGTGCCACGGCCGGATGAGACATGGTGAGCCGGCCGATGGTCGCCCCGGCCCAGAACCCTGCGACCCCGATCGCTGCCGCACGATCGCTCACCCCGCGTCCTTCGGTCAGATAGGTGAAGGCCCAGACCCCCGTCATGACCTCGATCGCCACGAACGCGCCAAGCGTCAGCATCGACACCGTGACGGCGAATTGTGGCACCCGTGCGGTCGGCGCCGCTTTGGAGGGCTCAACGGTCGTCGACAACGGCCATTGGCCCTTCGCTGAGGCAGCAGTGACCAGGGCGCCTCCCGCCACAATGGCCCCCGCAGCAGCGGAGAGACGCCAGTTCTGAACCGCCGCGACGATGACGGGACCGAAGGTTGCGCCGATCCCGTACGAGCCGTGGATGAGGCCGGCGTCACCGACACTCGCCCGTCCGGCGATGAAGGTCGCGCCGATGGAGTCCAGCGATCCTGCCGCTGCACCGAGCGCAGTGACAGCCGCAAGAAACGTCACCCACGAGGTGGAGAGCGCCATGAACGCGCAGGTGAAGGCGAACGTGACGAGCCCCGCGCTGAACGCTGGACCCATGCCCATCCGCCGGATCGCTCGGCGGCCGATGGTCGCCGTCGACAGGCGCCCGATGCCGTACGCCAGTGTCACGAGGCCCAGTTTCCCGAGCGACTGACCGAACCGGTCCCGCACGTCCGGCCACAAGACCCCGAGCATGGAGGTCGGGACGGCGAAGGCCAGGTAGGTGATCGACACCGACAGCACTGTTGCCCGGCGCGCACTGTTCGCCCGTGGTCGTCCGCCCTGATTCACCCGAGCACTGTACAGACCGGTGTTCGCTCGCACGGGAGTACTGCCACGATCGTATGCACTCTGTAGTATGGAAACATGACGACGAAGCGACGCCTCTCCGCATCCATCGATGCCGAACTCATGGCCGCGGCGGAGAAAGCCGTGGAACGCGGAGCTGCGCCGAGCGTGAGTTCGTGGGTGAACGAAGCATTCCGCCGACAGATCGAACACGATCGACGAATGGCATCCATGGACGTGTTCCTCGCAGCGTTCGAAGCGGAATTCGGCGAGATCACCGACGCCGACATCGCCAAGGCAACGAAGCAGACCCGAGCGACCGCCACGGTCGTCCGGTCGTCCGCACCTCCTGCGGTGAAACGCGCTCGAAGGCGCTCGGCATGAGTCTCATCCTCGATTCCGGTGCGCTCATCGCGATCGACCGAGGCGATCGCACGTTTGCCGCGCTGTTGAAGCGGGAGCGACTCGGGGGCCGTGTTCCGGTGACCCACGGCGCGTGCGTCGGCCAGGCGTGGCGCAATGGTGCGCGTCAGGCGAACCTGGCTCGGTTGCTTGCGGCGATCGAGGTCGCGGCCCTCGATGAGGACCTCGGCCGTCGAGCGGGCGTTCTTCTCGGGAAGTCCCGTTCTGCCGACGTCGTCGACGCTGCGGTCGTGCTTCTCGCGACGGATGGCGACGAGATCGCGACGAGCGACCCGGGAGACCTGCGCAAGCTGTGCACTGCAGCGGCACTGGCGGTTGACCTTCTCCACGTGTGAATCGGTCAAGCAGTCGAGGAGATTGTTCACTGAGTCGCCCGGGGGGCGACCGAGCGCACACTCTCCACCCGGCTGCGGTCGCTAGCGTCGAGGTGTGCCGAATCGCCTCACCGGTCGCGTGTTCGACGCGGACGATCGTCGGTTGCTACGTCTCGCCGGTCCGGCGTTCCTCACGCTCTCGGCCGAGCCGATCTATGTGCTGGCCGACACCGCGATCGTCGGCCGCATTGGCACGAGTGAGTTGGGTGGCCTGGCGATCGCCGGCACGGTCCTGTCGACCCTCACGTGGCTCATCGCGTTCCTCGCATCAGGTATCACGACCCAGGTAGCGCAGCGGCGAGGTGCCGGTGACGAAGCGGGGGCTCGGGCGGCGGTCAGCCAGGGACTCGTTGTGGCCATCGCACTCGGAGTGCTGACGGCCTCTGTTGCCGGCTTCGGCGCCCGTGCCGTTGCTTCGCGTGTCGGAGGGCGGGGCGACGTGCTCGACGCGGCCGTCACGTATCTTCGCATTTCATCGCTCGGACTGCCGGCGATAGCTCTCGCGCTGCTTGCCACGGGCTGGTACCGCGGGATCGAGAACCTCCGGCTTCCAGTGCGTCTGGCGATCGGGACGAACCTCGCCAACGTGGTCCTCGAGATGGTCTTCGTCTGGGTGTTCCACTGGGGAATTGCCGGTTCGGCTGCGGGCACGGTGGTGGTGCAGTGGACAGCAGTACTCGTCTACACGGCGGCCTTGCGCGGCGTGATCCGTCTGCAGCGGCCTCGAGCTGCCAGCCTTCGCTCGCTGCTGCGCATCGGTGTTGCGATGGTGATCCGCACGGCGCTCATGGTCAGCACTCTGAGTGGGTCAACGTGGCTGGCGAGTCGGATCAGCGACCAGGCCCTCGGGGCCCACCAGATCGGGGTGCAGATCTTCCTGTTGCTCGCGCTCATGATCGATGCACTTGCGGTTTCTTCGCAGTCCGTGTTCGCCAACCGGCTCGGCTCGGCGACCGCTGGATCGTCCGAGTTGTGGAGTGTCACGCGGCGGCTCATTCGTCTCGGCGTGATCGTCGGCATCGGACTCGGCCTGGTAGTGGTGATCCTTTCACCCGTGCTCGGCCACGCGTTCTCGGGGGACGCGTCGGTCGTGTCGCGTTCCTTTCCGGTGCTGCTCTTGGTCGGAGTGTTGCAGGTCAGCGGGGCCGTCGTGTTCGTGCTGGACGGCGTGTTGATGGGGGCAGATCTGTTTCCCTGGTTGGCCGGGGGAGCGGTTGCCGCCGCCGCGTGCTTCTGGGGCGTCGCTTTGCTGCAGCGCACGTCGATACCTGTAGTAAGTGGACTTAGTGGCGTATGGGTCGCCGTGAATGTCTGGATGGTGGCCCGTCTGATCGGCAATGTCTCAATCGCCCGACGGTTCCTCCGACCGGGGTCCGTCCCGGCCGAGTACAACTAGTGCACTAGTGCACTGAGTCGGAAGTTCCTGTTACATCGATCCTTCGGATAATGCGCCGAAGTGCAGCCAATCAACACCATTCGATGTCACAGGAACTTCTGCGAAGATGCACTAGCCGACGGGGGCCGGCGTGCGCGCCGCGGCTCTCCGCGTGTTCTCGGCGATGGCGTCGAGGATCTCGGGGATGCGGTGCTCCGGGAGGTTGTGGCCCATGTCGGCAAACGCCAGGAGACGGGCGCCGGGGATCGCTTTCACCGTGGCGAAACCACCAGACGGGGCAACGAGGGTGTCTTCGAGGCCGTGCACAACGAGAGCGGGGACGTTCAGCGTGCGGAGGAGCGGCGTTCGATCGGGACTGGCGACAATCGCCGCGAGCTGACGGGCCATCCCCTCAGGTGTGTAGTCGCGGGCGAGTTCGCGGACAGCAAGAGCCCGGAGCGCCGCCTCGTCGAAGGAACTGCCGGATATGAGACGGAAGGTCTCGACCTCCCGATCCACATAGGTCTCTCGGTCACCTCGGGACAGTTTCGCCAGCTTCAGCGAGGTCGACGTCTTCGGTCGTCCGACGCGCCGGTCGCCGGTCATCGACATGATCGACGTGATCGATCGCACTCGGCCGGGGTGGGCGATGGCGAGCTGTTGGGTGATCATGCCACCCATCGAAACTCCGACGATATGTGCACGTTCGATGTTGAGCACCTCGAGAAGACCTCCAGCATCGTTGGCCATGTCGGACAGCAAGTACTCGTGCTGGACGAAACGTCGGGACAGTGCCCCGGCGATCGACCGAAGGATGGACGGTGGCTTCATGGTCCCCTTGGAGGACAGACCGATGTCGCGGTTGTCGAAAAGGATGACCTTGAACCCTCGCTTGACCAGCCCATCGACGAAGGCGTCCGGCCACGAGACGAACTGTCGACCGAGCCCCATGACGAGGAGCAGCGGCTCACCCTCACCGCGAACTTCGTAGCAGAGGGTCATTCCGGTACGGACGGTCGCAAACGGCACCCGTGCATTCTACGGAGCCGGCGCGCGCCGACTGCACCCCTCGGGATGATCACACCGACAGCGCCGTGATCACCCGCCGATGAGCCGCTGGGCGTTCGCCGTTGCCGGCCCGACGTTGGCAAGGTATCGCTGAAGGTCCGCCCAGATTCCCTTGTCGTCGCCCGTGAGCGAGTTGAGGTTCTTCGTGAAGCCGCCGGCGAGGCGGGCACCTTCCATCCACGACACGATGGCGGGATGGGTCTGCCAACACTGCCGGTTCGCCAGTTCGACCACCATCATCTTCAACCAGTCGACCGGAGCCGTCGGCGGAACGATGGGAGCGCAGATCACGTTCTTCTCCGCTTCGTCGGCGAAGTTCGCCTCGACCACCCCAATGAAGGCCCCGCTGAACGTCGGCTGGCAGAGCCTGACCCACTGCAGCGTGATGCGGTTCCCATCGAACACCGGCTTTGCCGGAAGGGTCGGAATGCCGGCGGCGGAGCAGTCGATGTGCAGTGCGCTCGGCGTGGTGGCGAAGGTGCCGCCTTCGAGGACGACTCGATCCGGTTCGATCGCCGTCACCCGGCCAGAGCGCACGATGTCCTTGACGCGTCGGAGTTGTTCGAGTTCTCCGTCGCTGATGACTGCGCAGTGGTACGCCTCCGGTTTGACGTTCGCATCGATCCGGGCGATGGAGTCCGACTCCTCCAGTTTCTCGAACACTTCGTCGATCGTCTTGCCGCTGGCGAGCGCCTCCACCTGCGCGGCGAGCCCACGCACGACCTCGGGGAAGAACTCGCGTTCCGGCTGGAAGCCTCCGCGTCGAAGCAGCCAGGAGTCGCGCGGCATCACCCACTTGATCTGGTCGGGCAATGCGCCATTGTCGAGCAGCCAGATGATGGCGTCCATGCCGGTCTTGCCGGCGCCGATCACCACGTAGGAGTCGTGGGCGTGCGCGATTCTCGGAAGCCCGTTCACCGGCACGAAGGCGACGTCGGGCGAGACGGCGAACGCGGGAGTGTGCGTCGAGGGAACGTTCATCTTGGAATGCGTCGCATCGACGATCTTCTTGGCGTTGATGGTCGTCTTCTCGCCGGAGAGCAGCGACGTGACGGTTCCGTCGAAGGAGGCGTCGCTCATCGGGAAGTAGCGCACCCGGCCCGACGTGAGGAACTGCTGCTGCATGACGAGGTCGAAGTGGCTCAGCACCTCTTGACCCGACGCCAGTTCGAACATGCCCTTGTTGTGGCCGACCTCGTCCTTCACTCCAGTGCCGAGCGGGCGCGAGTTCACGCCGTAGAACGATGAGGGCTGGTGAAGCCGGACGAACGGATAGGCATCGTTCCAGTGACCACCCGGACGATGGTGGCGGTCGACGATGGCCATGGTGGCCGTCGTCTCGGTGAGCAGCGAGTCGGCGAAGGCCATCCCCACGGCACCACCGCCGACGATGAGGTAGTCGACGTCGATCGTGTTCTCGGCCATGGTGTCCTCCGCAGACAGGCCCGGGCACTCACCCGGCACGATCACTCTGCCCGAGTTCTCGGACCTCTTCCGTGATCGCGATCACACTTCATCGACATTTCTCTCCGGCGTTGGGCAGTGTCACTCCGGAGGCGGCATCACGCACGGGAAGCCGGCGTAGAGCCCGATGCTGTTGGCGGTGCGGCCGGTGGGACCTTCCTCGAGAAGTTCGACGAGGATCTGTGCGGTCTGCTCGGGCTTCATCCACGTGGCGAGATACTCGGGATCGGGCTCGCGTCCGATGAACCCGCGCAGCATCTCGGTGTCGGTCGCACCCATGCAGATGTTGTTCACGCGGATGCCCTTCGACTTGAGTGACTTCGCCCAGTCGAAGGTGAGTCCGTTGAGGGCCCACTTCGAGGCGTTGTACAGGTCCATGCCGCCGTGACCGTGATGACGGTCGCAGGTCGGACACGGCTTCACGTGGTCGGTCGAGATGTTCACGATGTTGCCCCCGCCGCCTGACGCCATGATCGGTGCAACCGCTCGTCCGAACAGGAACGCTCCTTTGGTGTTGCTGCCGAAGACCCGGTCGAACTGCGCGTCGGCTTCGTCGAACCCGCTCAGCGCACTGGTGGGCGCGACCTCGCCGGCGTTGTTCACCAGGATGTCCACTCGGCCATGGGCAGCGATCGTTGCGTCGACGACACGCCGAACGTGGGCCGCGTCGGCAACATCTCCCACGTGGCCCGTCGCCCCGATCTCCGCCGCCGCGTCGAGAACCGACTCGCGGCGATCCGTCATGACCACCTCACAGCCTTCGTCCCGGAGCCGGCGAGCGAAGGCGCGCCCGAGCCCCTGTGCCGCGCCGGTGACGATTGCAACCTGACCCTGTAGCTGCCCCATGAGCGCTCCTCTTCGAGTTGCCCCCATCGTGCACCGCTGCTCGCCGTCGGAGCCAACCGGCGCGCTGAGCGCCTGCCTAGGCCGCGGTCAGACGAGCACCGGAACCGGTTGCGGAGGCGGGGGTCCGATGTAGCGCGCACTCGGCCGGATGATCTTCGAGTCGGCCGCCTGTTCGAGGATGTTGGCGCTCCAGCCGATCACCCGACTCGACGCGAACGTGGGCGTGAACATCTCCGGCGGGAGCTCGCAGGTCGCCATCACGACACCGGCGAAGAACTCGACGTTCGTATTGAGCTCGCGCCCCGGCTTCAGATCGGCGAGGAGCTCGACGATCCGCCGCTCGACCCTGACCCCGAGGTCGGCCAAGGGGCCGCCGAGGCTGATGGCGATGTCTCGCAGCATGAGCGAGCGCGGATCGTCGGTCCGGTAGACCGGATGTCCGAACCCCATGATGCGTTCGCCGTTCACGATCTTCGGACGGACGACTTCATCGATGCGCTCGGGCGCCTTGATCTCATCGAGGAGCTCCAACGCCCGGCTCGGTGCGCCTCCATGAAGCGGGCCGGACAGAGATCCGATCGCGCCGACCACAGCGGCGGCACAGTCGGCCCCGGTCGAGGCGATCACGCGAGCGGTGAATGTCGACGCATTGAAGCCGTGATCGATGGTCGAGATGAGGTATTGCTCGATCGCCCGTACCCGTTCCGACCGGGCTGCCTCGCCCGTCATCATCCAGAGGTAGTTCTCCGCATACGTGAAGTCGGGGCGGGGGTCGATCGGTTGGGCGCCGTTCGACAGACGATGGAGTGCGCACAGGATCACCGGGGTGACCGCGGCGAGGCGGAGGACGTTCGCTCGCCTTTGGGCCGGGTCGAGATCGAGGACCGGCTTCATGTGGTCGTGCGCGCCGACGAGGGACAGTGCGGTGCGAAGGCCGTCAAGCGGACCCGACGCGCCGGCGAGGAGGGGGAGTACCTCCCGAACGACGGCGGGCAACGTGCGCATGGCGTTGACTTCGTCGGTGAAGTGCTTCCGCTCGGCCACGGTGGCCGGGAGCGCACCGTCGATCAGTAGTCTCCACACGTCCTCGATCGAACGGGTCATGGCCAGATCTATGGCCGAGTACTGCCGGTAGTGGTAGAAGCCCTCTCGCCCACGCACGTCGCCGACCTCGGTCTCGGCGACGACGACTCCCTTGAGTCCGCGAGGCACTTCGGGCACCGCGTCGGACGGTGCGTGGATGCTGGCGACCCGCATGAGATCGCGGAGCGACACCACACCGATGAGCTCGTCGCCCCGGATGACCGGCGCATGCCGGTAGCCGCGTTCGCGCATGGTGGCGAGCGCTTGTGACGCATCGGAGTCGGCGTTCACCGTGTCGACGGGATGGCTCATGACGGCCGAGAGAGCCATATCGCCCGTCGCGCCGCTGGCGAGGACGCGCAACACGTCGCGTTCGGTGGTTATGCCCACGATCGAGGGTCCCTCGGTGATGACGATGGAGCCCACCCGGTGATCGTGCATGCGTTGGATCGCCGTCGAGAGCGGTTCCGAGGGCGACGCCGTAACGGCCGGATGGGTGGTGATCGAGTCGACCAGAAGTGCGTTCGCGGACATGGCTAGAGCTTGCGAATCGCGCTCAAAATAGTCAACGTTGATTTTCATCAACATGTATCGCATAGACTGACAGAATGACGAGATTGACGACCGATCAAGCAGCGCGGCGGTTGGGGATCAAGCCGACCACGCTCTATGCCTACGTCAGTCGAGGAATCATCGAGAGCCTGCCTTCACGTGACGGACGGCAGCGGACGTTCTCTGCCGCCGACATCGAACGTTTGGCGAAGCGAGGACGACCGCGCCAGGCGAGCCGTTCGCATGCACTGGACTTCACGATCGACACGGCCGTCACATCGATCACCCAGCATCAGCTCACCTATCGGGGTCACGACGCCGTCAAGCTCGCCGAATCCGCGACCTACGAGCAGGTTGCCGATCTGCTCATGGAGGGCACGCTCAGCACTCACCGGGAATGGCCAGCTGCCGAGATCACCGCGCCGCTCGAGCTCGGCGTGTTCGAACTCGTCGCGTTCGTGGCGATCGTGGCGGGTTCTCAAGACCCCCTTCGAAATGATCTCTCTCCGGCTTCGGTCGCGCAGACCGCACGTGCACTTATCTGTTCCGTCGTCGGTTCGATGCCCGCTCTCGGCGACGGGCGGACCCCTCGCCTCACCATCGACGGAAACGTGTACCGGTCGACGATCGCCGGCCGTCTGTGGACCCGTTTGTCCGCCCGCCGACCAGCGCCCGGCATGGTCGAGATCCTCAATGCCGCGCTTGTGCTCCTTGCCGACCACGAGTTGGCGGTGTCGACGGTTGCCGCGCGCGTAGCGGCGTCGACACGAGCCGACCCCTACGCGGTTGTCAGTGCTGCCGTGGCGGCCATGAGCGGTCCGTTGCACGGTGGTGCCTCGCGCCCCGCGAGTCGAATGCTTCGAGATGCGCTCGCCCGAGCGGATCGCGGGGAAGGCCGCGTCGGTGCGGAGCGGGCGGCGAGCGACGCACTTGAGCTCTTCGGCGCCTATCCCGGGTTCGGTCACATGGTCTACAAGTCAGGTGACCCTCGGGCCGATGCGCTGTTCGGAATGCTGAGACGGGTTGCCGGCGGTTCGAAGGAGATGGCCGTGGTCGACTCGGTGATTGCCGCCATCGATCGACGCCGCGGGATTCGTCCGAACATCGATCTCGCTCTCGCCGCTCTCGGCCTGGTGGCCGGGATTCCCGACGAGTCCGGCCAGATGATCTTCTCCCTCGCCCGCATCGCCGGATGGACGGCGCATGCAATCGAGGAGTACGGCGAAGCACCGCTGCGTTTTCGAGCGCGGGCTGTCTACGTCGGGTCAAACGTGTGAAATCGCGGAGAGAGTGTGGCTACGGTCGCTCCTGGAGCGACTGGAACTTCACTCTCGGGCGACCGCGAATGCTCGTCACCCAGAAAGTTCGTCGGTCTCGAACACCAGCAGGAGGCCTCCGTTGTCCACGTGCTGGCCGGCGGTCACGCGGACCTCGGCCACGCGACCGTCGGCCGGAGCCTTGATGTGGTGCTCCATCTTCATCGCCTCCAACACCACGAGCACCTGTCCGGCCGCCACGGTGTCTCCCGCCGTCACCCGCACGTCCAAGACGGTGCCGGGCATCGGGGCATTGAGGCCGCCCACGGGCCCAACGTTGCCGGGCACGTGGAAGCGTGGAACCTCCCGCAGAGTCAGCGTTCCCGTATGCGTCTGCACATAGAGCAGGTCGGCCGCCCGCGTGATGCGCAACATCGACCGGCGTCCATCGAGCACCATGTCCACCTCGTGGGGTGAGTGGCGCAACACTCGCGCGGCGCGGGAGCCGTTCACGAGGAAGGACCCGTCTCGCCGGGACCGGTAGGCGACCGTGACGGTCTCCCCGTCGTGGAGGAAATCGACGCGCTGGTCCGGCAGTCGGGCGTTGCGCCAGCCGCTCGGCAGACCCGGCCAGACCGGAGCCGACGCCCGGTTCTGTCCCTGCACCCACAGCGCGGCGGCGATGACCACCCGTTCGCGTTCGTCGTCGCCGGGGATGAGCATGGGCGCGGGCTTGACCCGAGCGATGAAGTCCGTGGTGGTGTCCCCCGCCAGAAATGCCTCGTGGCGTAACACCGCCACCAGGAAGTCGCGGTTGGTGACCACCCCGCCGATGTGCAAACGCTCCAGCGCCAGAGCGAGCCGACCGGCCGCCTCGGCCCGGGTGGGCGCGTGCGAGACCACCTTGGCCAGCATCGGGTCGAATCGGGTCCCGACGACGAAACCGGGCTCCACGCCGGAGTCCCAGCGCACCACCGGTGCGGCGGACGGCTCGAAGGCGACGAGCGTCCCGGTGGCAGGCAGGAAGCCGTTCGACGGGTCCTCGGCATAGAGACGGACCTCGATGGCATGGCCGGTGAACGTGATGTCTTCCTGGACGACGTCGAGGGGCTCGCCGGCGGCGATGCGCAGTTGTTCGCGCACGAGGTCGATGCCCGTGACCTCCTCGGTGACAGGATGCTCCACCTGCAGTCGGGTGTTGACCTCGAGGAAGAAGAACTCCTTCGTGGCTTCGTCGACGAGCATCTCGACCGTACCGGCCGACTCGTAGCCGATGGCGCGTCCGAGGCGGAGCGCGGCCTATCCCATCGCCGTCCGAAGGTCGGCG
>JANOJN010000002.1:0-13276 GCA_031418775.1 Acidimicrobiia bacterium | reverse complement strand
ACCTTCTCCGAGCGCATGCGTTCGAACCACACCGTTTCGCCCCGAAGACGAACGCCGACGACGGGACCATCGCACACGTCCACGCACTTCACCTTCTTGACCTTGGTGAGCACTTCGAGGGAATCGCGCAGCTGGTCGAAGCCCTTGGCCTTCCGGCAGGACTTCCCGGCACAGAGCAGCACGCATGGCACGTCCAACGACGCGGCGACCAGGGACGCCGTCTCACCCGGGAGCAGGCTCTGGTCAGGGCGTCGGGAGGTTTCCACGAATCCACTTCTGCGGCGGTTGTCGTTCGAGTTCGGGGAGCTTCCTCTACGAACTTAGGTCGACCAAATACTATGACGCTCCCTCCGCGCGTCGCAACCCGTCTGCGGGCCGAGGTTTCAGTCGTCCCCGGAGATGGCGATGTGGCGTTCGCCGTTGCTCTCCACCACGGCCGCGCCGAGTTCGTCGGCGAGGGCGCGCCGGACAGCGGTGTCGTCGAGGGGCCCCACGGTCAGCGTGTGCTGACCGGCTATCCAGACCTGGTTCGCATGGGGCAGCACCAGATCGAGGTCATGCGACGCGATGATCGCGGCGAAGGTGCCGCCGGCCGTCAGCCGTCGGACCAGTGACATCATGCGGGCCTTGCCCTTCGGGTCGAGGAACGCGGTCGGCTCGTCCAGCACCAGGACTTCCGGCTCCTGGGCGAGCGCACGGGCAATGGCCACACGTTGGCGTTCGCCATCGGACAGCTCGGCGCACCGTCGGCCGATCAGGTGGTCGATCCCGGCGGAGGCGATCGCTGCGGTGATGACCTCGTCGTCGTGCTCGCTGTGGTCGATCTGCCACCCGTGATGCGGATGACGGCCAAGGGCGACGACCTCCTCCACCCGAAGACCCGGAGGCTCGAGCCGGTCCGAAAGCACGACGGCGATGCGTTGGGCGCGGTCCCGGCGAGGCATCGCGTCGAGAGCGAGCCCACCGATGCGAACCGTGCCGCCGAGCATCGGCTGCATCCCGGTGATCGAGCGGAGCAGCGTCGACTTTCCCGCGCCGTTGCTGCCGACCAGCGCGGCAACCTCTCCGCGGCGGAGCACGAACGACACGTGCGAGAGCGCAACGGTGGTGGTGCGGCGGAGGCGGTACCCGACGCTCACATCGTCGGCTTCGAGCAGCACATCGGCGTCGGGATCGACCGCCTTCGAACGCGTGCTTCCCGTCTGCGAGATCACCCCCATGTCACTGACTCATTCGACGGTTGCGGAGGAGCACGACAAGAACGACCGGCGCCCCCAGGAGCGCGGTGATCGCATTGATGGGCAGCACGCGGTCATCGCCGGGCCACTGGGCGACTATCTCGCAGAACAGCGCGAGCGAGGCACCGAGCAGAGCCGTGGCCACGACCAGCACACGATGCCGGCCATGACGGACAACACCACGTGCCAGATGCGGGACGGCGATACCGAGGAAGCCGATCGGGCCGCAGAACGCCGTGGTCGCACCGGTGCAGAGCGCTGCGGAGAGAATGACAAGCGCGCGTACGAGCTTCAGGTTCATTCCCAGCGACACGGCGTAGCGGTCGCCGAGGAGGAGGCCGTCGAGCTGTTTCGAGAGCATCAGGGCGACGAACAGGCCGATGCCGGTGGCGATCGCGAGCATCGTGACTTCACTCCAGCTCGTGCCCCGGAAGCTGCCGAGCGACCAGGTGACGAAACTGCGGGCGGCGTCGAGGGAGGAGAAGTAGACGAGCACGCTCACGAGCGCGCCGACAATCGTCGCCACCATCAGTCCGGCCACGAGCACCGTCACCGGACTCTCGACCCGCTGCGCGATGGCGAGCACGAACAGGAGGACGATCGACGACCCGATGGCCGAGGCCAGAGTGACGTGAATCGCCGATGCTCCGCTGTAGCGGCCGATCACGGCGATCGAACTGGACGAACCGAGGACGACGAACGCCACGCCGAGACTCGCTCCTGCGCTGACGCCGAGGATCGAGGAGTCGGCCAAGGGGTTGCGGAACAGCGTCTGCAGGAGGAGACCGGACACGGACAGGGCGGCTCCGGCGAGGATCGCCGTCGCCGTGCGCGGGAGCCGGACGCTCCACACGATGGTTCGGGCGGTGGCATCCCCACGTTCGGAGCTGAACAACACCGCCAGCACGCGTGAAGGGGAGATCCAGACGGACCCAAAGGCAATGGAGGCAACGACGAGCAGAGCGAGGACTGCCGCCATCGCTGCCCACGCCCACCACACCAGGCTCCTCTGACGGATCAACGCGGAGGGAGCTGCGTCGGCGGAAACGGCATCCGCCGCGCGACGCGTACCGTGCACTTCGACGCGAGCCGACGATGACATGGCGTCGTGACCTAGCCGTTCGACGAAGCCGAGGTGAGCGGCGCGTTTCGGGCAACGACGCGCGCAGCCCCGCCGGGAATCACCCGGTCAGGTTCGTGCTCTTCACGCCGGGCCAGCGAAGCGAGCACCTCCGCGGCCTCGACCACAGCTGTCGTACAGCGCGACAGCAGGCGGTTGGCGTCAACGGCGAAGAAGCGTCCCTCGCGAACCGCCCGCAACGACGCCACCTCGGGCCGGGTCACCAGCGAGTTCGCCTCGAGGCTCGACTGGTGGAGGTTGTATCCGCAGGGGCAGAAAATGATCACGTCCGGATCGGCGGCGGCTATCTCGTCCCAGGTGGAACGCCGGGACGCCTCGCCGGGACCCGACAGCAGATGTGTAGCGCCGACGTGCTCGATCAGTTCGGGGACCCAGTGTCCGCCCAGAAACGGTGGATCGCTCCATTCGAGAGCGACCACGGTCGGACGGACACCGTTGGGCGACATCGCCCGATCGGCCGAGCGGGCGAGGCCGGCTTCGATGTCGACGACGAGTGCGTCTCCGCGCTCGGGAGCGCCCAGCGCGCCGGCGAGCGTGACGATGTCGAGCTTGAGGCCGGCGAGGGACGTGGCGGTGAGCAGGACGAGCTCGGCGCCGACCGGGATGTCGCATGCCGCCGATTCGGCGTTGACGGCACACACGTCACAGACGTCCTGGCTCACGACGATCGTGGGGGCGAGCGAGTGTAGGAGCGGGCGATCGGTGATGTAGAGGCTCTCACCCGCCTGCACGGACGAGCTGACGAGCCGGTCGATCTCGGCCGGGTCGATCGACGGTCCGTCGACGGTAGGCGGGGGAATACTGCTGGAAGTCAGGACTGGGAGATCGATCGCGTCGGGGTGATCGCACTCATGCGACACCCCGACGAGACAATCGGCGAACCCGAGCGCGGCGGACAGATCGGTTCCGGAAGGAATGAGGCTGGCGATGCGCGGGTTCTTCATCATGATCGAGTTACTTAGAGATCCGGCGGAACCAGGTGGTCGGACCACGACCGAGGTCGACCTCGGGGTGGATGACCGAGATCATGTCGGCCAGCACGAGGTCGGGGCGGACCACCGCGGTTTCGAAGTAGTCCGAGCCTCCCGTGGCGTTGACCCGCTTGTCGTTGCCAAAGACATTGCCGGCGCGGAACGATGGTAGGCGCGCATAGCGATTGTCTTCTGCCGTCGCATCGCCGAGGGTGCTCCACTGAAAGCCGGCGTTGACCCACACGGTGGCGTCGTAGCCCTTGTCGAGGACCGCCTCGAAATCGAGGGAGAGCGAACCCGTCGACGTATCGTTCGACCAGGGGTAGGAACCGCCTGCATCGCGGATGTACTGGGCCGCAAAGCTCCGGCCGCCCGGCATGTACCAGGTGCCCTGGAACATCGAACCGCTGATCACGACGGGGCGCTGGTTGACGTTGGCCACCTTCGCGGCAAGGGCGCGGTAGTCGGCCTTCCACCGAGCGTATTCAGCCTCCGCGCGGCTTTCGGTGTTCGTAAGTGCACCGATGAGCTTGACCCACTCGGCGCGACCGAGAGGCGTCTCCTCCATGTAGCCGGCCTCGACGAGTGCTGGCAGCTTGGCAGTGAGGAGCTTGTCGATGCCGTCGAAGGAACCAGAACCGGTGCCGTAGGTGATGACCACGTCGGGTTTCAGCGACACCAGCAGTTCCACGTTCGCCTTGGCCCCGCCGCCGGTGCCCTTTACGGCTCCGCTGGTGATGCGCTTCACGACGGAAGCGGTTGAGTAGAACGCCGGCGTGTCGACGGCGATGATCTTGTCGGCCTGGCCGAGGGCGTCGAACTGCGGTGCGAGCGTTGTCGACATCACCGAAGCCGACTTGATCGGGATCTCGATGACGGTGGCGCCGGCAAGATCACCGGTGAGAGCCGGCGCCTTCGTTCCACACTGGTTCAACACGTACGTGAACCCGCTCTTTGCTCCGCGCCATGGGTTGGTCACCTTCACGACCTTGTAGGACTTCGCATAGGTGATCACGAGCCCCTTGGCATCGCTGATCGTGGCCTTGTCGGGGAACAGGTCGAGACCATCGGACCCTGCAGCGGCACAGCCGTCGGTCAGGTTCTTGGGCGGAGCGGAGACCGCCGGCGTGGCAGGCGCCGCGACGGGCGGCAGCACGGCCGCTGCCCACCGGTTTTTTCCCGACGAGGTCTTTGCGCAGGAAAGGGCAGCGCCGGACTTCGAGGTTGCCGTCCTCCCGACGGTCGTGCAGGTCGATCCGACCGTTGCAGAGGCGGCAGACGCCGCCGGGGTGAGGATCGTTCCTGCGCCAAGCAGGGTGACGACGACAGCCGCGCCGAGGCGGCGGTTCAGAATAGACATTGATATGGCTCCTTCCCCATGCGACGTGGGGATTGTTTCGTGGATATGTGTGTCCCAGTCGGTCTCCTGACTCGCAGATCAACGCGTGCCCCCGCCTTCCCAGCCAAGCGGCCAGTGGCACTTCGGGGACCTGCTCCCTGCTCACAGTGGCGGCACCGCGTCGGACTCTCACCGACTTCCCGTTCACCAGAACGCCGCTGACGATAGCGCGTCGGGAGGGGCCACCACCCGCCCACCTCACCGCTGAAGCCTGGGCCGTAATATCGGAATCCTGATTCCGGATGGCGGTTGCCGGAAGTTTGCTTCTAGTATCGCGGTGTGTCGATCCTCACCCTGGCCAGGTCCAACCTGCTGTCACCCCCCGTTCTCAGCTTCGGACTCGGCATGTTCGGCGCCCGGGTCAAGAGCGACCTCAAGCTCCCCTCTCCCCTGCCGACGCTGCTCAGCACCTACCTGCTTCTCGCCATCGGACTCAAGGGCGGCACCGCATTGGCGAAGGCCGACGCTGGCGAACTCGCCCTGCCGGCAGTCGCCACCATCGCCATCGGCTGCCTGATCCCCGTCGTCACCTTCTTCGTTCTGCAACGCGGGGCGCGGATGCCGATCAGCGCGGCCGCGGCAATGGCCGCGTTCTACGGCTCCGTCTCGGCCGTCACCTTCACGGCGGCGATGACCTTCATGGAGCGCGGCAACTACGCCGTCGAGGGCTTCCTGCCGTCACTCCTCGCCATCCTGGAGATCCCCGGGATCATCGTGGCGCTCCTGCTGGCGGCACGGTACAGCGCGAACATGAAGCTCGGCCCGGCCCTGCACGAAGTGCTCACCGGCCGGAGCATCCTGCTGCTCGGCGGTGGGCTCGTCATCGGTGCGCTCTCGGGGGCCGACGGCGCCGAGCGCATCGCCCCATTCTTCGTCACACCGTTCCAGGGAATTCTCGTGCTGTTCCTTCTCGACCTCGGCGCACGCGCCGGCGACGGACTCGGTGAACTCCGCCGCAGCGGACCGGCCGTGATTGCGTTTGCCCTCGCCGCCCCTCTGGTGTTCGGCCCGCTCGGTGTCGCGGTGGGGACTCTGGCCGGGCTCAGCGTCGGTGGTGCCGCCGTGTTCGGTGCGATGACGGCGAGCGCTTCCTACATCGCCGCTCCAGCTGCGGTCCGCGTCGCCCTTCCCGACGTGGACATTGCGGTGCCTCTCACCGCGGCGCTGGCCATCACCTTCCCGTTCAACCTCGTCATAGGAATCCCCCTCTACCTCGAGATCGCCAAGCTTCTCGGCTGAAGCTCGCTGGCGCGCGGTCCGCCGGCCGCGGCACCGTGGGCGACCCTCAGCGCTTGACGGAGTCGAGCGCCTGGGCGAGGTCGGCAACGAGATCGTCCGCGGACTCGATCCCAACGGACAAACGCACCAGACCGGCAGGAACCTGGAGTTCGGAGCCGGCTGCGCTGGCATGGGTCATGCGACCGGGATGCTCGATCAGCGACTCCACAGCCCCGAGCGATTCCGCAAGCGTGAACACCTTCGTCCGTTCCACGATCCGAAGCGCGAGTTCCTCGCTCTCGACGACGAAGCTCACCATGCCTCCGTAGTCGCGCATCTGTCGCTCCGCTGCCTGATGGCCGGGATGGTCAGGCAGCTGTGGGTACAGCACCCGCTCGACGAGATCGTGGCCCACGAGGAGACCGACAATCGCCCGCGCGTTCGAGCTATGACGATCCATACGTACACCTAGGGTCTTCACGCCGCGCAGCAGCAGGTAGAGATCGAACGGCGACGGTACCGCACCGGTGGCGTTCTGGAGGAAGCGCAGACGGGTCGCCAGGGAGTCGTCACTCGTGGCGACGAAACCGCCGACCACATCACTGTGACCGCCGAGGTACTTGGTGGCAGAGTGCACGACGGCGTCGGCACCGTGGGCGAGCGGGTTCTGCAGATACGGGGTGGCGAAGGTGTTGTCGACGACAACACGTGCTCCGTTCGCATGGGCGACCGCGGCGACGGCCGCGATGTCGAAGCAGGTGAGCAGTGGATTGGTCGGCGTCTCGAGCCACACGACGGTGGCCGTCGGCGGGAACTCGGCGGCGAGACGATCCGTGTCGGTGAGGTCGAACGCCCACCACGGATGTCCGGCCGGCTTGAAGATCTTGTCGATGAGACGGAAGGTTCCGCCGTACGCGTCATTGCCGAGGATCACACCGTCGCCGGGGCCGAGCATCGAGCGCAGGAGCACGTCCTCGGCGGCCAGACCACTGGCGAAGGAGAATCCGTGGTCGGCGCCTTCGAGGGAGGCCAGGCAGGTCTCGACGGCGGTCCGCATGGGATTGCCCGACCGTGAGTATTCGTAGGAACCGGCGCGGAGGCCGCCGACGCCGTCCTGGGCGAAGGTCGTGGCGAGGCTGATAGGCGGCACGACCGCGCCGGTCCGGGGGTCGGCCTCCTGACCGGTGTGGATGGCCCGGGTCTCAAAGCCCCAGCCGAGCTGTTCCTCGATCTCTCCCATGCGCAGCAGTCTCGTTCACCGACCGTCCACCGTCGACCGTCTGCCGGATGTGGCGTGCTGCGGCGGAACACCTCCCAGCAGCGTTGGGAGGCGTTTTGCCCCCATCTATGGGGGCAACCTCTCTCCCAAGGCGTCAGCGCCGCCACTCGTGTTGCGAGCAGTCGAGCGAAGCGAGCGGCGCAGCGCCGGACAGCAGAGGGGGCAACCTCTCTCCCAGCGCTAGCCGCGGAGGTAGCGGAGGACGTCGGCTCGGGCCAGGACGGTGTGGGGGCGGCCGCCCTTGAGGACGAGGAGGGCGCTCGCCTCGCCGAGTTGGGCAACCGCATGTTCGAGGGACTGGCCGATGCCGACGGTGGCGAGCTTGGGACCCATCACGAGCCCGACCGGCTTGTCCAGCGACGACGGGTCCGCCAACGCAAGGTGCATCAACCGGACCTCGTCCACTGAGCCGGCGACCTCGGCATTGGCGAACGGCGGCTCGTTCTTGATCACCGGGAGCTGACTGATCTCATGAGTACGCATCAGGTCGATGGCGTCCTTCACCGGCTGTTCCGGGTTCACGTAGAGCAGGCTCGGAGTGGACGAACGTCGAGCCGTCAGCACGGTCTCCACCGTGATGCCGTCCCGGCGGAGGAAGCCGAACGATTCCATCCAGGTGTCGTTGAATTCCTTCGCCAGGTAACCCCGACCCGAATCCGGCACCAGTACGACGATCAGATGCTCCGGTCCGAGACTCGCGATCTTCGCATGGTGCAGCGCCGCCGCAACCGCGCTTCCGCCGGAACCGCCCACGAGGATCCCCTCCACCCGGGCGAGCTCACGGGCCATGAGGAAGCTGTCCTCGTCGGAGATGGGATATGCGTGGTCGACGACAGAAAGGTCGATCGTCTCGGGAAAGAAGTCCTCGCCGATGCCCTCGACGAGATACGGGCGACCGGAGCCACCCGTGTAGACCGAGCTCTCAGAGTCCGCCCCGACGATGACCACGTCGGGGTTCTCCTGCTTCAGGTACCGCCCGGTGCCGGTGATTGTGCCGCCGGTGCCCATGCCCGCCACGAAATGGGTGATCGTTCCCGCGGTCTGCCGCCAGATCTCGGGCCCCGTGGAGTGCTCATGGGCGAGCGGGTTGTTCGGGTTGGCGTATTGGTTCGGGCGGTACGCACCCGGAATCTCGCGAGAAAGCCGCTCGGCAGTGGAGTAGTAGCTGTTCTCGTCCTCGGGCGGCACCGAGACGGGGCAGACGACGACCTCCGCTCCGTAGGCGCGCAGAAGATCGACCTTGATCGGTGACACCTTGTCGGTCACCACGAACACGCACTTGTAACCTCGCTGCGCGGCGACGATGGCGAGCCCGACACCGGTGTTGCCCGATGTCGGTTCCACGATCGTCCCGCCCGGCTTGATCAGGCCGTCGCGTTCGGCGGCGTCGATCATGGCGACCGCCACCCGGTCCTTCGCCGACCCCCCAGGGTTGAGCGGCTCCATCTTGATGGCGATGGTCGCCCGGACGCCGTGCGCCGCGGCGAGTCGCTTGACCTTCACGATCGGCGTGTTCCCGATCACGTCGAGGATGGACTCGGCAAGGTCGAGACGACCGTCATTCGTCATGGGCGCACGATAGTTCCGGACGCACCGACGACGGGACTTCCGTGAATCCGAGACTCAGGGCTCGGCGCCGTCAGGCCTTGGCCGCAGCGACGAGATCGGTGAACTGCGCCTCGGTGAGCTCGCCCGCCATCCGCTTCCTGACGTTGCCCTTCGCATCGAGAGCAACGAAATAGGGGAACGCATCGAGGCCGTATGCAGACGCCGCGGTCGACTCCGCGCTGTCGACGAGGGTCGGAACGTCGAAGCCTTCATCGGCGAGCCAACTCGATGGCGGATAGTTCGGCAGCTTCGCGTCGGTGGACGTCGCCACGGCTTTCACGTCGACACCGGCGGCGACACCGGCGGCCAGCCACTTGACGACCTGGGGCACCTCGCGCTGGCAGTGCGGGCACCAATGCGCGACGAACATGACGATGGTCGGCCGCTCGCCCGGGGTGACCGAGACCGCCGATCCGTCGAAGCCGACTCCGTTCAGGGTCGGAGCCTTGGCCCCGATGGCGGGGTCGATCGCCGGCGCCTCGGGCGGTGTGGCCAGCGAAGCACCGGTGACGGTTACGTCGCCGGTCTCGATGCTCACGGCAGTCCCGTCAGTTTGGTCCGAGGACGATTCCTCCCTGGTCGCCACGACTGCCACGATGCCCAGAGCGAGAACCAGAACGGCGGACGCCACTGCGACGATCAGTGTGCGACGGGACTTCGGGGAGGGTTGTGGGGCGTTAGCCATGGCGGGACTCCTGGGACGATGACGACGCGCGGGAGCCGTCCCCGGCCCACGCACGATGGATGAGCAGCACAGCGATGACCCCGGCGAAACCGGTCAGGGCCATTACCGGGATGGTGATGTAGCCAAACTTCTCGAACCAGATCAGTGAGCACGGGTTGTCGGGATCGCAGGCACCGGACTCGAGGTTGGGGAACCGCTCGAGCAGCACGTGGTAGCTGGAGATCAGCGCACCGATCACCACCAACGGCCCGACGAACCGCCGCACCGCACCGTCGCGTCGAGCGGCCGCGATCACGAGCAGCAATGCTGACGGATACATGGCGATTCGCTGGTACCAGCAGAGTTTGCAGGGCGTGAACTTGGCAACCTCGGAGAGGTAGAGGCTCCCGACCATGCACACCGTCGCGATCGCCGCAGCCGCCCATAACGCAATCGGACCGACGGTGTCGACGACGACAGATCGCACAGATCGACCGGCGACGGCACCGAGCACGAGAGCAATGACCGCAACCTGGAGCGCAATGGCCAACAAGGCGAAGAACAGGGTGACGGTATCGACGTTCACGATGCAGCACTTTCTCGGATCAAGTGTGTACTGACCAGCATGAGCAGTCGGTGAGACGCCCGGCGCCGTCATCTCGGGTGCCTGGCACGACGTAGCTCAGCGGGTCGACGCGAGGACGACGAACTTCGGATGCGCGTCGAGTTGGCGGACGTTGCCGAACAGCCGGGAAAGCTTGGCGTGATAGCCGAGATGACGATTGCCCACGACCCAGAGCTCGCCGCCCGGGGCAAGGTTCCGATGCGATTGCACGAACATCTGCCACGCCACTTCGTCGCTCATAGCCTTGGTGTGGTGAAACGGCGGGTTGCACAGCACCAGGTCGATGGGTTCCGTCCACGCATCGCCGAAGACATCGGCGCAGAGGAAGTATGCACGGTCCACCGATTTCGGAGCGTTGGCCAGCATGTTGCGCCGCGCTGTCGCGACAGCGGTGCGCGAATCGTCGAGGAAATGGACGGATGCCTCCGGGAAGTGTCGAAGCGCGAGGATGCCCAGCGCGCCGTTGCCACAACCGAGATCGACGACGGTTCGCACCACACCCAGCGACTCGGCACGCGAAGCGATCTGGCCGGCCAGCAACCGGGTGCCGAGGTCGAAACGGTCCGACGAGAAGACACCGGGCCCGCCGTGCATGACCAAGCCGTGTTCGGCGACGACGACCTCGGGCACCTTTGCCGGCTCGGCCGATCGGAACGAGGACTCCCCGGCAAACGGGCGGACGTCGAACACGTGCGCCTTACGGCGACCGGGGTGTGTGGTCACTTCGCCAACGCCGCGGAGGATATCTCCCGTGCGGGGCGGGAGATTCTTGTCGAGGCCGGCCGCCAGCACGATGGTTGTTCCGCGCCCGAGCGCGTTGAGCAGCGACGCTGCGTGCGACACCGACTCCGTCGTCCGCCCCACGTTCCACACGACGAGATCGACCGGGCCACCGACAGCCACAACAAGCGCACCACGCTCGAGCGACGCATCGACAAAGGTCACATCCTGTCCGGTGGCGATTTCCGGATTCCGAGCGAGGTTCTCCTTGATCGCCCGCTCCGACACGGCAGAGTCCGACATCACGACCACTCCGAACGACGACAGCGCGGTGGTGAGCGCGCCGAACGTGTCACCGATCACGAGGATGCGCGACCCGGGAGTCGGATCGAGCGCCTTGACATGATCGAGAAGCAGAAGGTCCGCTCCGTCCCACGCCTGCAGGGTCCCTGTGCGGTCCACGTGGGCCCGGTGCAGCTGGACCGTTCCGAAAGGGGTCGGGCAGCTGTACTGGGGTTCCATGGACGGACACGCTAGTGACCGAAGTCGGTGGGCCCTCACGTGAGGCACCCGTAGGATGTTCGCATCATGACGGCCAGTGCGGATGATCGCGAGCGACTGAACGAGATTCTCCTCGCCCCGGACCCGACGGAAGGTCTGAGCATCGCCCTCGAGTCAGGACTCCTGGAGCGCATGATGCCCGAGATCCCGGCGCTGGCAATGGAGCAGGACCCGATCCACCGTCACAAGGACGTCCTCAGCCATTCGATCGCCGTCACCGCGAAGACGTCTCCGCGCTTACGACTTCGTCTCGCCGCGCTCCTCCACGATGTCGGCAAGCCGGCAACGCGGCGCTTCCGCAACGGCAAGGTGACCTTTTACCACCACGAGGCCGTCGGTGAGCGAATGGCAATTGCGCGGCTCACCGCGCTCGGCTACGAGCCGGCGTTGGTGGCCGACGTCGGCCGACTCGTTGGCCTGTCGGGGCGGTTCCACGGTTATCAGCACGGCTGGGAGGACTCGGCCGTGCGCCGCTACGCACGCGACGCCGGTCACCTCCTGGGCGATCTCAACGAGTTGGTGCGCTGCGACTGCACCACTCGCCACGCCAACAAGGTCGCTGCGCTCCATCAACGGGTCGACGACCTCGAAGAGCGAGTGCGCGGTCTCGCCGCCGAGGCGGAACGAAACGCCGAGCGACCCGATCTCAACGGCGAAGAGGTGATCGAACTCCTCGGCATCACCGGGCGCCCCGTTGGCGAGGCGTTGCGCATGCTCCTCGAGCACAAGCGGGCCCACGGTCCGCTGGAACACGACGAGGCCGTCGCGCTGCTCCGCTCGTGGTGGTCGCAGCAGTCCGCGCCCAGCCGGTAGCGCCTTCGCCCCGCCGGTAGCGCCGTCGCCCAGCCCGTGGCGCCTTCGCTCAGTGGGTTGCGACAGTCTTCTTCTTCGCTGCCGCCGGAGTGTTCGTGACCACGACGAAAGGAGCGGGGTTGTCCGGCTCTGCGCCACCGGCCAGTGGCGCATCGATCCAGGAGTTCTTCCCCTTCACGCACGTCTGCACAGTCGGGAAAAGCAATGTTCCCGTCTTCGCCGGTGAAGTGAACGTCACGCCGAGGCTGCCCTTCGTCTTATCGCCGAGCGTGCCGCCCGTGAAGGTGACGACGGAGTTTCTCACGGAAGCTGTCCAGCCCTTTGGGGCGACGCCGGAAACGTTTGTCACGGTCGCCGGCACATTGATGACGACCGAGGTCGTCGGTGAACCGCTGCATCCGTGACCGATGACAAAGAACACGGTGGCCGCGATGCCAGGCTTCACCTGCTCAGGTGACGTGTGCACGTGAGCGACGGCGCCCGATGCGGTGGCCACGAGCAGGGCAAGAACCGCCGTTCCGAGAGAGAGCGAACGTCGAGCGCGTCGCATGGCGGTGATCGTCATGACAGGTAGACCGGTCCGTGCGGGCGAGACTTCCCTCGGCCGGGAAAGATCCCCCGTGCGGTCATTCTTGTGCGCTGAGTCGCCCCCGGAGCGACTGAGTCCCCAAGAACCCGGAGGTGACCGATGAACCACCCACGAGCTTGAGAGCACCGCTGAGCCCGCTCGCGCTTCACGTCCGCCCACACGCTCGCGAGCGCCACCGCGTCCACCTCCGTGCCTGCGTCGGCCAGTAACACCGCGAGGCGTTCTGCGCTGTTGCGCCAGAACAACGTGTCGCTGAAATCAAAGAGCACAGCCTCGAAACTCATCACCACGCGTCGTTCACTCGGTTCATCCAGAGCATCGTTGCACGTCCTCTGATCGGGGGTTGTGGGGGGGGGGGGGGGGGGGGGGGGGCCCACCCCCCCCACGCCCCGCCGCGCCCCAAACACACCCCCCCCGGGGGCCCCCCCCGCGCGGGCGGGGGGGGGGGGG
>JANOJN010000001.1:0-54936 GCA_031418775.1 Acidimicrobiia bacterium | reverse complement strand
TCCGGGAAGTCGACCCTCATCAAGATCCTGTCCGGGTATCACGTCCCGGACCCCGGCGCGACGCTGGAGATCGGCGGCGCGGCGGTGGATCTTCCGCTTCCGTCGTCCGAGGCCTACCGGCTCGGCCTTGCCTTCGTTCATCAAGACCTCGGGTTGCTACCCGATCTGACCGTTCTGGAGAACATCCGGATCGGTCGATTCACGACCGGCGCAGGTTGGCACATTCGCTGGAAGGACGAGCGAAAGCTCGTCGCCGATGCTCTAGGTCGATTCGGCGTCCGCGTCTCTCCTGACGCGCTCGTCGGGAGCCTTCGTGAAGTTGACCGGGCTCTCGTCGCAATCGTTCGTGGGCTTATTGATTTGCAGAGCCATGCCAACGGGATCCTGGTGCTCGACGAGCCAACGGCATATCTGCCCCGTGACAGTGTCGAACAACTCTTCAAGACGATTCGATCCGTCGCTGAAGCCGGCACTGCGGTCGTATTCGTTAGCCATCGCCTCGACGAGGTCATGGCCGTCACGGAGCGCACCACGGTTCTGCGAGACGGGCGCGTCGTCGGCACGGTCGACACGGCGACAAGCAATGAGGAGGACCTGATCCAGCTGATCCTCGGTGGTCAGCTCGAGGACTTCTATCCAGAGCCGTCCGTGCCGGGTTCGAAGGTCGCGCTCCAGATCGAAGGCCTTTCGGGCTCCGTTGCGAAATCAGTGGACCTCGTCGTCCACGAAGGTGAGATCGTCGGCCTCACCGGCATCGCCGGGGCCGGCTACGACGAAGTGCCCTATCTACTCTTCGGTGCCACACCGGCGAAGGCCGGAACGGTACAGATCGGATCCACGGTGTTGGACCACTCGGCGCTCACGCCGCGAAGCACCATGGACGCCGGAATGGCCCTGCTCCCCGCGGATCGCCAGCGCAAGAGTGGCGTCGGCGACTTGACGCTCACCCAGAACGTGTCGCTCCCCGTGCTCGCGTCCTTCTTCTCGGGCGGCCGACTGCACCAGCGAGCCGAGCGATCGAAGGTGGCGGGCCTGCTCGTCGACTACACCGTGCGCCCACCACTCCCAGAGGCGAAGATGGGGCAACTCTCGGGCGGAAACCAGCAGAAAGCGCTGCTGGCCAAGTGGCTGCAGCGCGACCCACCCGTGCTGCTCCTCCACGAACCGACCCAGGGGGTCGACGTCGGGGCGAAGAAGGACGTTTTCGAGCGACTCCGCGACGCTGCGGTCGCGGGAGCGGCGATTGTGTTCTGTTCAGCAGAGTACGAAGACCTTGCCCACCTCTGCGACCGGGTACTGGTGTTTCAGAACGGTCGCGTCGCCGCCACACTCTCCGGCGCTGATCTCACCGAAGATCGCATCGTCGAGCAGTGCTACCGGGCGGACCGAGTGAACGCAGCAGCGAGGCCAAGCGGTTCGTGAAGAAGGATGCAAGGCCGCAGCGCGGCCGTCCTCGATCGGCCACCGCAGACCTTCACGTTCACGATGCCGTGGTCTCGATACTGGAAACAGTGGGCTACGTCGGACTCCGGATCGACGACGTTGCCGAGCTTGCCGGTGTCTCCAAGACCACGATCTACCGCCGGTGGCCGACCAAGTCAGCGCTTGTTGTCGACGTGCTGGCCACACTCAAGGCTGCTCAGGTACCGATGCCGACGAGCGGCGACTTCGAGACCGATCTCCGTTCGCTGGTGTACGACCTCTACGCCTCTCTCGCGAACACCAGTCTCGGCCGCGCGTTGCCCGGGCTGATTGTCGAGAAGTCAGCCGATACGGAGCTCGCGGCAGCAGTCGAAGGACTCTGGTCGTCGCGGCAGGATCAGGTCGCCAAGGTCATTCGCCGTGGGATCGCCACGGGCCAGGCGCGCGCCGACCTTGATGTCCGGATGACGCTGGAGTTGCTTGCGGCTTCGGCGTACTACCGGCTTCTCATCACCGGAGCGAGCCTTGACCGTCGCAGCGCTCGACGCCATGCCGACGCGCTGGTGGCCTTCACCCGGCCGCGAACAGCCTCCGAGCCGAAGCCCTGACGGAGAACTATGGCGTCGGGAATGTGACCGGTAGCAGGATTCGCATCGACCGCTTGGTGATGAGGTAACCGAAACGGGCCGCGAAGTCGAGCCACTCAGGGTCCTTCCAGAGTGCGTCGCGTCGACGACGCCGATCGTCGTCGCTGTCGAATTGCCAGATCTGGATCAGCTCATCGACGTCGCCACCGGTGTCGACCGACCAGAAGCCAACCAAGGTGCCCAGGACCCGTTCGAGTATCGCGATGCCTTCGTTGGCATAGGCCTCGACGAGTTGCGCCGCCTTGCCGACCTGCATTGCGTAGACGCTCTCCTCGTGGATCATCCGCCCAGCTCCGGACTCCGCATGGCGAAGATCTTCTTCGTGATGTGGCCCCCGGAAGTGGTCGGCTCATACCTGGCCGGATGCCCCTCGCTGATGCAGGTGCTCAGCACTTCGACTTCGGCGTCGTAGTTCGGTTGGTGGAAGAACACCATCGAAAGCCGGTCGGACATCGCATCCTCAAGCTTGTCGGGCGTGGCGACCTGATGGATCGTCGAGACCCAGCGATCGTTCGTCCATTCGGCCATGAGGTCTCCGAGGTTGACGACGAACGAATCATCAACGTGAGGGGCGTTGATCCATGTGCCGTCGACGAGCACTTGCAGACCACCTGGGGCCTGATCGCGCTGCACGATGGTCAGGCTCCCGAAGTCGGTGTGCGCACCGCCGCGCATCTGACCGGGGGCCGGCGGTGCCGAAAGCGGTGGGTAATGGATGACGCTCATGTTGGTGATGTGCCGGTCGATCTTTTCGTCGAAGAAGTGCTGGGGCAGGCTCAGCGCAAGGGCGAAGAGTCGCATCAGTTGCGTCGAGAGGGCTTCCATTGCGGAGTAGTAACGGCACAGCACGTCCTCCATGTGCGGCACCTCGCCGGGCCACATGTTCGGAGCGAAGAAGGCGCCAGCGCGCGACGGTGAGTGGTACTCGTCGTCGTCAAACGCGAACGGTCCGATCGAGAACGATTCCTTCAGGTCCGGTGGCGACTCGTTGCCGTAGCTCGCGGCAAGGGACTCGGTGCCGGGTGAGGTGTAACCGCGGTAGCGGTCGGGCGGCATCTTGTACGCAAGCTTCTGCTGCGGCGAAAGCGCGAAGAAGTCCATCGATGCACCTCGCGCCTCCGCAACGAGGTCCGATGAAACACCGTGTCCCGTGATGATCAGGAAGCCGACCGACCGACACGACTCGTCGATCTGTCGAACGACGTCACCAGTGCCCGCTTCGTCGCCCGCGAGGTAGCGGGAGATGTCGACGGTCGCAATGGTCTTGGTTGTCATCATGAGTTCCTCGGTTTGATCGGGCGCAGTTTGATCGGGCGCAGTTTGATCGGGCTCAGCGTCGAACGCGTTCGGTCCGATGCGTTGCGAACCACCACTGGAACCTACCGCCGTCTGTTGGGTTGTGCTTCGCTCGTGGAACCACCCTGCCGGAGGCCGATTCCGTCGAGGAGCGCGTCGAGTCCGAAGTCGAACTGGTGCTGCGACACCAGCGCACCGGGTGCAGGCTTCACCGCGAAGGTGTGCGAGAACTCTGTCCGGTCGAGCGTCCCGTAGACGCCGTCCAGCGAAGCAGAGATCGACCCAACGCCGTCAGCGCCTTCCGTCCTCGGCACCTCGAGAGCGACGAATCCCAGGGTGTAGGTCAGCACCGAGTTCAACACCAGTTCGACCGCGTCGTCGGCGAACCCCGCCCGGCGGAGGAGGCCGAATCCGTACTCGCCGATCCGAATGGAGTTCGGGCCCACGTTCGGGCGGGCGATCACCAGCGAGGCGATCTCCCGGTTCTCGATCATGGCGCTGCGGACTGGCTGGCGAGCTTCGTCGCCTACCCGATCGCCGGTCTCACCGCCCGAGCCGTCGCCGGAAGCATCGACGATCTCACGTCGGCACTTTCCGGGGGCCTCGCCGCCGGAGCTGTCCTCGGAGTCATCCAATGCCTCGCGCTTCGAAGCCTGCCGAGGCAGCGCTCCTGATCGCCGTCGCGGTACTCACCCAAGCGGGCTTCACCGCTCTGTCCAGCGTGTTCGACTATCCCGACGTCCTCAACGAATCGAGCAGTGTCTGCTCGACCGCTTTGGCAAGCACCAGGGACCGGTGTCGTTCTGGTTCTCCCTGCTTGCGTTCTCGGCCGCGATGTTCGCGCCGATCGCGATCGGAGTGGGACGGCTCAGCACCGACCGATGGATGAAACGGTCGGTTCGCGTCGGGGTCGCCGCCGCCGTTGTGCACGATCGGGCTTCTCCGTTGGCCGATCCTCGTCCCGGGCTTCGCCGCCGGCGCGCGAAGCATCGATCCGCAGACCGCAGCCGACGCAGCGGCGCACTTCCGCCTGGCCGGAACGCTCCTCGGGACGGTCGTCGGAGAGACCCTCGGCTACATCCTCACCGCTGCATGGACGGTCCTCGTGCTGATGAGTTTGCGCTCGCGTTTCGCCGGTCGAGTGTTCGTCGCGCTCGGGGCGGTTTCGGCAAGTCTCATCGTTCTCGGCGTCTTGTCACCTCTGGAGTTGCCGTTGATCGACACCGGGAACTTCATCGGGTACATCCTCTGGGTGCTGTGGCTGCTCTGGATGGCAGTGCGACTCCTTCGTCGGCATCCAGGCCAGCGGGCAGACTCGACGGATCGTTCGACTCCCTCGCTTCGGGCTGACGATCCCGTTAGCGTTCGTGCATGAGGTTCTCTCGTGTGTCCGCGTCCGCCGTGATGGCCTTCGGTGTCGCCCTCGTTCCGATGCACTCCGCGTCCGCGGTTTCGAACGTTCCGGCCACGTGCAAGCTCGATGCAGTCGCCGTCCAAAAGGTCCTCGGAGTCAGTGACGTCAACAAGTACGCCGGGCCCGAGATTCTGGTCGGCGGGACGTGCTCGTGGAGAACCACCGACCCCAACTGCTTCCTCCGCGTCCTCTCGGTTCGCCCTCACGTGACGAGCAAGGACATCGCGGCGGTCACGGACCTGCTGGCCCAGGCCAAGCCGTTCGACCGGGCATCAAAGGCGCTCGGCAAGAACGCGTTCTTCGCCCACACCGATCTCGGCCCGGGTGCGGCCATCGCCATCGAGCGGATCTACGTACCGAGCGGTGACAAGAACTGGGTCGAGGTGACCCTGTCGGGTCGACTCGGCCCCGACGGCTCGCGAGGACTGCTGGTCACCGCGGCGAAAGCCGTTCCCCGACTCGCTTCCCTGTAGCAGGGCACCTCAGCGGCGCAGCGCTGGGAGCACGCCGGCGGTGAGAACTCGAAGGGCCCGACTCGACTCCGCCGTCATTCCGGGCTTCTTCGAACTCAAGCGCGGCCGTAAGTCCGGACCGCAGTTCGGCCCGCGTCCGTGAGTGATCGTCGGTGATCTAGACCGAAGCCAGACGGAAGTCGGAGATCTGGGTGTCGGGGGCGCCGGCGTCGGCGTAGTTGTCCGCACCTCTCGCCGAGATGAACTGCCGGAATGCGAAGGGACGATAGCGAGGTCCTTGCGGAGCCAACTCGGTGATCGGTTCGATGATCGCGTCGCGATCCGGATTGAAGAAGTACGGGATGCTGATACGCGTACGTACGGTCATGGGGAGCACCCGGTGCACGGCAGCGCGGTAGCGGTCATTGGTCCACACCTGCATGCAGTCCGCCAGGTTCACGACGATCGTTCCCGGGCGCGGTTCGACATCGATCCATCCGTGTTCGCCGGACTCCGCCTGGAGGCCGCCGACGTCGTCTTGGATCAGCAGCGTGAGCAGTCCGAGGTCGGTGTGGTGTCCGAGAGCCACCTCGCCGAGCTCGGCCAAACCATCACGCTCGTCCACGGGAACCGGATCGTCGAGCGTGTAGTGGTTGAGCCGCATGTTGCTCGTGCAGCGATCACCCCGATGCGCCGCGGCGGTCTCGTCCGACAGCCCGAGCGCGGCGAAGACGAGTTCGGTCGTTCGTGCCGCGAGATCGCTGCACGCGTCGTAATGCGCGGCCATTGCCTCACGGAATCCCTCGACACCGTCGGGCCAGCGGTTGTAGTGACTGGCCAAGCCTTGCGTCGGATCGACGAAGTCGAAGACCTCCTTGTGATCGCGTCGACGCTTGGTCAGCTCACGTTCGTTGTAGCCCAAGGGATTGGCCGCGTCACGACGTATGGCACCCTTCACCGCACGGTCGGCGCCGAAGAACCGCTTCGACGCTTCGAAGGTCTCGGCGATCATCGGGTCGAGGCCGTGGCCGTGGAGGAGGAAGAACCCGTGGTCCCGGCATGCCCGGTCGAGATCGGCGAGCGAGGTGGCTCCGGGGTTGTCGATGCTCACGACGGGGACGAGGTCCATGTCCGGAGAACCTAGTGGACTCGTCGAAACGGCGAGTCGTCGCTTCAGGGAGTCACGGCGTCGGCGGCACCACCGTCGATGCGGTAGTTGGCTCCGGTGATCGACGATGAGCGCTCGCTAGCGAGGAACGCAACGAGATGCCCGACGTCTTCGGGCTCGGGGACACGACGGGTTGGGAGGTCCATGAACTCCTCGAACACCAACGTCTGCACGGAGGCCCAGTCGGTCGGCCGTCCGAGCTTCTCCGCTCGCTTGGTGAAGCGCTCTCGGACCTCGTCCGTTGCGATGATTCCCGGGCTCACCAGATTGACGGTGATGCCGGTACCGGCGAGTTCCTTGGCCAGCGAGGTCGTGATGCCCGGGAGCGCCCCCTTCGCTGCGTAGTACTGCGGCTGGCGCGTGCCCGGCCGCAGCGTCCCGACGGTTCCGACAAGGATCACCCGTCCCCAGTGCCGTTCACGCATCGCTGGTACGCATCGACGTACAAGACGAATCGCCGAGAGGATGTTCTTGTTGTACGAGTCGAACCACGCCGCCTCATCGGTCGATTCACCGAACCACGAACCACCCTCGGCCACGCCGTAGTTGGCCACCAGCACATCGATCGGCCCGACCTCGGCGGCGAGCGCGTCAGCCCCGTCGTCGGTCAGCAGGTCCCCGGCGACGGCGCGGGCGTGGCCTCCGGCGGCACGAATCTCGTCGGCGACCGTCTCGGCGGAGCCGAGATCGAACCCGTGGACGATGACGTTCGCTCCCTCGTGCGCAAGGACCCGAACGATTCCCCGACCCGTCCCCCGGAACGACGCGGTGACCAAGACAGTCTTGCCGGCAAGTCCGAGATCCATTCGTCGGACTCTACGGTGTAGCCGGCCGGACGGTCACGCCCGACAACCGATCATGAAAGCGCCGCCCCGCGGTCCGGTCGCTCCGTTCCATGAAGACCCATGCGCTCGGCGAGCCGGTCGGCTTCGGCCCGGGCTGAAACCGCTTCGGCATCATCCGTCGACAGTCGAGCGACAAGATCGAGGGCGAGAACCCGCTGATGGTTGTCGCGGGCCGTGCTGGTCGAGGCGAGGGCGAGTTGGAGAAGGCTCCGTCCGCCGGCTTCACCTTCGTCGAAGGCGAGCGCGACGATCTGGATCTGCAACGAAGCCGGAGAGTGGGTCGCATCGGACCATGACAGGCGGGGATGGAAGCGCTCGAGGACACTGCGCGCGGCAACGACATCTCCTACTGCCCGGTGGAGCGCCACCAGGTCGGCGAGTGCGTTGTCGGCCGATGCTGCGTCACCGAGTTGCTGACTCGTCGAGATGCTCTGCGTCAATGCTTCGACGGCGAGCTCAATCTCTCCGAGCAGCCAACGTGTGCGTCCCAGGAGACGCAGCGTTCCGATTTCCTCGGCCACGAATCCAATGCTGCGTTCGGCCGCAAGGGACTTCTCCAAGCTCTCGATGGCCCGGACAAATCCTCCATTCCGAAGCTCGACGAGGGCGAGGTTGCGGTGGGCGAGCCGAAAGACAAATGGATCGTTGTGGTCACGAAGGAGGTCGAGGGCTTCGCGGATCAGCTGCCCCTGCGCCTCATGGTCACCGACGTACCCTGCGGCGAGTGCGAGGTTGTGTACGGCAATGCCCTCGGCCCAGGTGTCGCCCAAGGTGGACAGCTCCTCACGTGCCTTACGCATGAGGGCAAGGCCGTCGTCGACGCGACCCGCGTAAGTGAACACCTGTCCGATGATCGAACGGGTGAGGGCCACAACGTGCGGATCGCTCCCTTCCACCGCCACGAGGGCCCAGGCCGCGATAGGCACCGATTCTTCATGACGGCCGATCCGGGCGAGCAGCACCGCTTGGCGCGCACCGATTTGCGCGCGCAGGTCGAGCGCCGCATCGCCGGCCGCAGCGAGGGCACGGCCCAGTCGGGCTGCCGCGATCGAGTTGTCGCCCGTGATCAGCCAACCAAGAAAGAGATCGTTGGACAGGGCGAGTGCCGCATGCGGATCGTTGACGACCAACCAATCAAAAACAAGGTCGATCACGGCCCGTTCATCGCGCAATTTCGCCAACCATTCGGATTGGTTCGAGGTGCGCAAGCCCTGCGAGCACTGCTTCGCCATGATCGCCACCCACGTGGCGAGAGCGGACCGGATAGTGGCCGTCCGGCCGGCTTCGTCGACACGATCGATGGCAAAGACCCGGACGCTGTTCAGCACGCGATAGCGCGACGCTCGCCCGCTCCGGTCGGTGACCACGAACGAGCGGTCTGCCAGCTGTACGAGCAGATCCACGATCTCGTCGACGGCTACTCCGACCGCGGGCGCAACGACTTCAAGAGCTTCGAGGGTCGCCCCTTCGGGAAACGCGGCCACGATCTGCAGGAGCAACTGCGTGTCGGGGAATAGCAGCTCATAGCTCCAGCCGATGGCATTGGCCAGTGTCGAGTGCCTTCGGGAACGGCGGGTGCTCCGATCGGCGAGGATGTCGAACCGGTCATGAAGACGTTCGGCAATCTCGTTCACGCTCAGCACCCCGCAACGCCGCGCCGCCAACTCGATGGCAAGCGGGAGATCGTCGAGCTCGGCACAGATCTCTTCCGCAGACCGGAGGGTGGCGGCATCGAACAAAATGCGCGGGTTCATCTCGGCAACTCGGAGGACAAACAGCTCCAACGCGCCGGCTCGAGGGAGCGGCTGCAGCGGCCACACCACCTCACCGGGGACTCCGAGAGGACGTTGGCTGGTCGCCAAGACGGTGAGTGAAGGGCAGTTTTCGAGCAACTCCCGGACGACGGACGCCGGACCGTCACCGAGGTGTTCGCAGTTGTCGAGCACCAGCAACATGTCGGCCCCTTGGAGGCGCGCGCACAAGCTGGCGAGCGGTCGATCAAGAGGTGCGCGCAGGGCCGCGGCGATCGACTCGGCAACCAGGTCAGGGCGGGTCGTCGGCTCGAGCGGCACGAACCAGACACCGTGGGTTCGGGTCATCCGGCTGGCCAGTTCGACCGCAAAATGCGTCTTGCCGACCCCGGCCGGTCCACTGACGGTCACCAGTTGGTGGCGAGCCAACATCGTCTGGACCGCCTCTCCGTCGGCATCTCGGTGGACCAGACGCGAAGTCGGCTGGTACACGTTCCCGATCGTTGGAATCGGAGCGAGGTCGTCTGCGGCGGGTTGACCCGAAGGCGGACCGCTCCCGAGGAGCGACGGGTCTTGACGGAGCACCCCGGCTTCGAGTTCCTGCAGACGTGGGCCTGGTTCCATTCCCAGTTCGTCCACCAGCCGACCGCGGATGCGGCGGTACGCGCCGAGCGCGTCTGCCTGTCGGCCCAACGCGGCATAGGCCCGCATCAGCAGTTCATACAGCGGTTCGCGCAAGGGATGCTGTGCAGCGAGTTCTTCGAGCTCGGGCAGATGCTCGAGGACGTGGCCTGCGGTCAGCTCGAGCCTTAGCACGTCCTCCGTCGCACCGAGGCGGAGCTCATCCCAACGCGCCGCCGCGCCAAGCGTGAAGGGCGCGTCACCGAGGCCGCCGAAGGGGGATCCGCGCCATCGGCTGAGCGCGTCGGCGAAGACCTTGGCCGCCCCTCGCTGGTCGACGTCGGAGGTTCGGCGGGCGGCGGCGATGAGCCCCTCGACGGCCAACGCGTCGACGCCAGCCGGATCGATGTCCAGGACGTAACCCGGGCGCGTGGCACGAACGACGTCGCGACCAAGAACTTGGCGGAGTTGGGACACCCGCACTTGGAGCGCGTTGAGAGCGTTCGCCGGCGCGGCGGCACCCCAGACGTCGTCGATGAGCTGATCCACGGCAACGACACTTCCCGCGTCGAGCGCGAGGCGGGCGAGAACAGCTCGCGTCCGCACGCCAGGCACATCGATCAAGCTTCCGCCCACGCGGACTTCGAAAGGGCCCAGCAGATTCACCTCGATCAGCTGAGGTGCCATTTCCACCCATCAGACCCTAGTCAGGGGATCGTCAGTACCGATCGTCAGGATACGTCCATGTCCGATCAGCCCCTTCTCGTCGCCGCGGCGATCGCTCGCCTCGTCGGCGAAGACCCGTTGGCTCCGGTCATTCTTGCCGCGGCCGTCGCGGACTTTCCCGGTTCATTCGATGCCACTGCTGCGTTGGCGCTCGTCACCGAGGAATTCGACGATGTCGTTGCGGTGGCTCGACGACTCGCGACGGGGCGGCGTCAACGCCAGCACGTTGCGATCATCGAATGCTGGCTGCGCCGGGAAGTCGATCGGGCGCACCATCTCTCGCGCGAACATCTCGCCGAGTTCCCCGACGACGTGATCGTGAGCTGGCTCGCCGCGAAGCGATGACACGGCTTGCCGAGCGAACATCTCGCCGAGTTCCCGATGACGTGACCGTGAGCGCGTGACCGTGAGCGCGTGGCCGCGGCGCTGACATGGCTCACGGGCACGCGAAGAAACCAACGGCCTCGCTGACGGAAGACGCAGTCGGTCAACCCGCCATCAGGGACTGGATCTCCGCATGGTGCTCCAGGCGCCGAAGCGCCCGACGAACCCGAGACTTGGCGGTACCTTCGGGTGCACCGGTCGCCACGGCGACCTCGCGAAGGGTGTGTCCGTGGAAGTACGCGAGCTCAATGGCGGCGAACTCGGCCGCCGGAAGCGCCTGGAGTGCGGTTCGCAACGATTCGTTGCTCCGCGTGCTCGTATCGCTCGCAACGAGGGCTTCGGCGAAGTCCGGCACGACCGTCTCGCATCCCACCGTCTGCCAACCGCTCGCCGCTCGCACTTGACGTCGGCGGCGGCTCTCTTCCTGACGCACGTGGTCGACGGCCCGACGTCGAGCGACCGTCACCAGGAACGGGCGAAGCCCTCCTCGCGCTTGATCGACGATCGCCGCGTTGCGCCAGAGGTGCACGAAGACCTCCTGCGTGACATCCTCCGCCGCCTGTGGATCGACCACGATGCGACGCGCCGCAGCGAAGACGAGGTTCGCGTACCGCTCGTATATCGCGGCCAGTGCGCTTTCATCATTTCGGCAAAGCCGCTCGGTGAGGCTCGGGTCGTCTTCGGCAAACGTCACGGCGGAGGTCATGACTCCACGGTGCCGATAGCCCTTGACAGGCCGCTGTCGGGTGACTGTCCGATTGCTGACGGCCACACCAGAAGGTGTTCAGGGACGGGGCAGCACCGGCCCAACGTCGTCGGAGAAGGGGCGGAGTCATGACCGCGCGATTGGGCCGGCGCGGTATAGCCCCTACGGTGTGCAGCGAGCTATCACCTGCGATCGGTAACAGGGTCGCCGCGTACGCCGGAGCGTCGAATCACGAGACTCGACCGGCGGAGCGGGCCAGTCGGTCGGACATCGTGTCAAGCACGGCACTCGGAGCAGCGGCCAGTGTCCCCATAGTTCCAAGAAAGGTGTCACCGGGAATACGCCAGACGAGCGCTTGGGACGTCGAAACCACGGTCGCGGTGCGGGGACTGCGCTGGAGCAGTCCGATCTCGCCGAACCAATCGCCGCTCGTCATCCGGTTGATCTGACGATCGGCGTCGAAGACGGCGAAATCGCCCTCCTGGACGACGAAGAGGTCGTCAGCGGGATCGCCCTTGCGGAGCACAACCGCTCCGGCCGGCACGCGTTCGACGATCACGGACGCGGCGAGCCGTTCGAGGGCCGAAGGGGAAGCGTCTGCGAACACTCCGAGAACGCCGAGCTTCTGGACAATCGGCTGGAGTTCTCGCCGCCTGGAGTTCGTCGAACGCGAGAGGGCAACGAGCTGCGGAATCGACACCAGACCGACAACCGTCACCAGCACGGCGATGGTGACGAGGCTTCCCCGCAGGCCGACAAGGGCGACCAGCACAGGGGCGAGCAACGCACCGAAGAGCTTGCCGGCGTTCGATGCCGCGCCTACAACGCCGAAGATCCGGCCGAGCATCTCTCGGCGACTGAGCCGCTGCAACAGAATCAGCGACAGCACTTCGAACCCGACGATGCCGACACCGGTGGCCACCAAGGCGGCTCCGGCCACCACGGGCGATCCGAGGACGGCGAGGAGAGCGAGCGGTGCGGCCGTGCTCAGGAGGGTCGCCAGCATGACCTCGGTGAGCCGCTCCGCCTCGGCGAACCGTGCCGCTGCGGGAAGCGCAAGCACCGCCCCCAGGCCAACGGCGCCAGCCAGCACACCGACTCCCGTTGTTCCGAGCCCCAGCAGTTCTTCGGCGACCAGAACGTAGAGGACGAGTTCCGCGCCGCGAACCGCATACATGACGAAGACCAGGCGCATCACGACCCGCAGGCCCGCATTTGCACGGACCGCTCTCCAACCCTCACCAAGTTGACCGAGCCAGCTGGCTCGATGGCTCTTGAGCGTTTCGGTTGAGGCAACACGGGGTTCCGAGAGGCGCGGAACGAACAGCAGGACGAACGCGGAGAGCAGAAAGCAGACACCGTTGACCGCGAACGCAGTGGACGGTGATGCGAATCGGAGCATGAACGCACCGAGGAGCGGTCCGACGAAGGTCATCAGCTGGCGGACCGAACCAACGAGTGCGCTGGCCGACGACAGCGAGTCTTCACCGGCCACCGCAGGCAGTGCGGCCGATAGGGCCGGGCGGGCGGGTGCCGCAACGGTATAGGTCGCGAGGACAAGCCCGAACGCAACGGCGAGCCCCGCCCGTTGTGCCGCTGCGACAGCCAACAACAACATCAACACCGCACGCGTCAGGTCCAATGAGATCAGGAGGCGACGGCGGTCCATCCGATCGGCGAGAAGCCCGGCAGGTGCGCTGATCAGCGCCCGCGGACCGAGCCGCACGATCGCCGCGAGCGCAAATCCCCCAGCACCGACGCCACGATCGAACAGAAGGACGAGAAGCCCGACCCAGAAGATCCCGTCACCGATGCCAGAGACGGCCTCTGCGCAGACAACCCTGCGGACTCCGGCTGCGTGCCGACTCCGCCTTTCCCCGTTCGCAAACATGTTCCTGCGGATCCTTCGCGTCATCACCTGTTGTTGAAGAACGTGCGAAGGATAGCGAGCGAACAACGGACTTCTTCGAGAGATGGGCTCGAAAAGCCACCACGACTTCTGGAGTTCATCTCTCGTTCAACAAAACGTCAAAGGAAGGGAGCGGCAGGCGCTCGGTGGGCAGGTGCCCATCCGATCCGAGCGGCGCTTCCGAAGACTGCGGACGGTTCTGGCTGATGTTGCTGTTCTCGCGAACAAGTCAGTACGGTCGAACAGGTGATTACCGACTCGTTGGACCTGACCCCTGCCGAGTTTGCAGTCGGCACCGGCTGGGACATCCAGCCGCAGGGCGCGTGCAAGGCCGAGGTGTGCGTCCCGCTCGAGCCCGGCGCGCCATTCAGTGCGCGTGCTGCCGCGGCTCGCCTCGGTATGGCGGTCGTCCATGATGAACAGGCCGGCATCTGGGCCATCGGACCCGAGTCGTTCAACCAACGCGCGCTTACGAGTGCCGAGACACCAGAACTCGTTCTCGACGACATCAACGGCCACGAGTTCCGCCTCTCATCACTTCGAGGTCAGAAGGTCGTCCTCGTTGCGTGGTCGCCGTATTGAGGTTGTGCCTTCGATCTGCCCGGGTGGCAGGCATTACGCAGCGAACTTCACGCCCACGGACTGGAGATCGTCACGGTCTCGTTGGAGATGTCCGGTCCGGAGGCCAGCCGCTCGTACATCGACGCGGCAGCGCCTGAGCATCCTTCGCTGCTCGATCCCGGCCACGTCGTCGATGCCCTCTTCGGCGTCGTCAACATTCCCAACGTGGTCTGGATCGACGAGCGGGGCGTGATCGTGCGCCCCGCCGAAGCAGGGTGGCCCGGAGCACGGCAGGAGTTTCCGGCCAACCTCAGATCGTCTCTGCCGAAGGTCGGCCGCGCCAGGACCGCCCCGAGGCGCGCCGAAGGAACGCCTGCTGCGAACGTGCTCAACGCCGGGCAGGATCGAAGCACCTATGCCGACGCCATCCGTGACTGGATCGCCAAGGGTGCCGACAGCGTCTACGCGCTCTCCCCCGACGAGGTGATCGCCCGGTCACAACCGCGGTCGATCGCCGAGTCCGAAGGGGCTGCCCACTTCGAGCTCGCCAACCACCTGTGGGCGGCCGGGAAACGAGACCTGGCGATCGCCCACTTCAACGAGTGTCACCGACTCCAGCCCGACAACTGGACCTACAAGCGTCAAGCGTGGTCGATTGTGAGCAACGAACGCGTCGGCGGCGAGTTCGGCCGGTTCGTGCAAGGCCCGCTCGAAGGCGAGGAAGACGACTGGCCGTTCGCATCGGACTTCCGCTCGGACGTGGCCATGGTCGCCGAGGGTAGCTACTACCCCGCCACCATGTGAGGAGACGTCAACTCGCTGTTCTCACAGCCACCCGTTGCGTCGGAACCAGCGGAACAACAGTGTGCAGAGAGTGAAGATGCCGAAGAGCGTTACGGGGTAGCCGTAGCGAGCGTTCAGTTCTGGCATCGAAGCGAAGTTCATCCCGTAGACGCCAGCGATGCACGTCGGTATCGCGAGGATCGCCGCCCACGCCGAGATGCGCCGCATGTCTTCGTTCTGCCGAACGCCTACCTGGGCAAGGTGAGCGCTCAATGCACTCGTCAGAAGGTCGCTTATCGAACGAGCGTCGCCGCGGGATCAGACGTACTCGCCGGCGTCGGCCGCCACGTTCTCGGGCGGGCCGACGATCAGCGGATCCGGCGAGGACACCACGGAGTCATCGCGTTGCGGGTAATCAACGCTGCGAAGCACGAACCGCAACGCCTCGAGACGTCCGCGCTTCTTGTCATTGCTCCGTACGACCGTCCACGGCGCCTCCGGTGTGTGGGTCCGAAGGAACATCTCCTGCTTGGCCGCGGTGTAGTGATCCCAAAGGTCAAGCGACGCGAGATCGGTCGCGCTCAGCTTCCACTGCCGAACCGGGTCGATACGACGAATGGTGAAACGGGTGATCTGCTCGCGTCGCGAAACCGAGAACCACAGCTTGACGAGCGTGGTTCCGGAGCGGGTCAACATCTGTTCGAAAGTCGGAACCTGGTGGACGAACTCGTCATACTCCGCCTCGGAGCAAAACCCCATAACCTTCTCCACGACCGTGCGGTTGTACCAGGACCGATCGAAGAGGACGATCTCCCCCGCTGTGGGCAGATGTTGGACGTAGCGCTGGAAGTACCACTGACCCCGCTCCTTTTCCGAGGGGGCACTCAGTGCCACCACACGCGTACCCCGAGTGTTCAAGTGCTCGGTGAACCGCTTGATCGTGCCGCCCTTGCCCGCAGCGTCGCGACCCTCGAATAGCACCACGAGACGTTGGCCGGATTCCTGAATCCACTTCTGCGCCTTGAGGAGTTCGATCTGCAAGAGACGCTTTTCCACCTCGTACTCCGCTCGGCTCATCCGTTCGGCGTACGGATAGCCCTCTCGCCACGTCTCGAACGGCAGTCCGTCAGGTCCGATCAGTACAGGGTCGTCGATCTCGTCAAACGTGCCGTCGACCGAAAGGCCATCGGCGAGGAGCTCCTCAACGGACTTCTCTCGAAGCGAATGGATGATGTCCGTCAGGTCAACGGTGTTGTCTGGTCGTTGGTGGATCGACGAGGGCACGCACTCTTCCGATCTCTCGGTTATCGGTTACGCCGAAGCTACCGGAGCGACGCGAACGCAGTCATCGGCCGAGGCGTCGTTCGCCAGCTGTTTGCAGCGAATTCGCGGGGCGGTCACCTGTACCCGGTGACGGAATTCCCGAAAACGACGAGTTCTCGGTGGGTTGCGCCCCGGAGCCTGTTACACGCCCCTAACCTGCCCAGACGAAGCGCTTCACGTCGAATGGGGAAGAACATGATCGAACTACATCGCGAAGACGACGTGTTCGTCCTCACCATGGACGACGGCGAGAACCGTTGGAACACGAGTTTCGTGCGCGCCTTCGCCGCAGCACTCGACGAGGTCGAGGCATCCGAGGGTCCTGCGGCGCTCGTGACAACGTCGAGCAGCGAGAAGTTCTTCTCCAACGGCCTGGACCTCGAGTGGGTGTCGTCCACCGGTGAACATCGGGGCGGCGATCGCTCGGTCTTCGGCGAGGAGTTCATGGCGCTGATGGGCAGGATCATCACGCTGCCGATCCCGACGGTCGCAGCCGTCAACGGTCACGCGTTCGGTGCAGGCTTCATGACCGCGTTGTGTCATGACGTCCGCATGATGCGTGCCGATCGCGGCTTTCTCTGCGCCAACGAGATGCAACTCGGTATGGTCATTCCCCGTCCCGAGCTTGCGCTCTTCCGCCACAAGCTTCCCGCCAACGTCTTCTTCGAGACGGTGCAGTTGGCGAGGCGCTGGTCCGGAGCCGATGCGGTCATCGCCGGCATTGTCAGTCAAACTGCCACGGCCGAGGAGCTGCTCGCCGCCGCCCGGAAACGGGCGATGGAGTTGGCCCCGCTCGGTGCAAACCGGCGGGCGTTCGGCGCACAGAAGGAGAGCATCTACGGTGAGAACGCGGCGCTGAACGAACCCCACGGGGCGGCATTCATGCTCAAGCACGGAGCCCGGTTCCACTAGTGCATCGTCGTCAGAAGTTCCTGTGACATCGAATGGTGTTGATTGGTTGTACTTCGGCGCGGTATCCGAAGGATCGATGTAACAGGAACTTCCGACTGAGTGCACTAGCCACTGATGGCCGGCGCGTCGATGCGTCGTTCAGCGGCGAGCATGGAGTTTCAGGCCACCGCTGCGAATCTGGCCGTCGCGAACGAGGTACGTGCCCCGGTACACGGACGTCTTCAGTCCGCTACCCGTCCTCTCCCGCGCCGTCACCTGCACGGTGACGATGTCGCCGACGGCATCGAGGACGAGCAGCTCGGTCTTCTCCGTCTTGTCGAAACCATCGACGAATCGCCGGTAGGTGCTGTTCTTCTCGAAGTTCTTCCCGCCGATCTCCCAGGCCGTGGCGAAATCGCCGGCGTCGATCGCGGCGTAGAACGCGCGAACGACCTTCTCGCAATCCAACAGGGTGTTCGCAGGCGGCGCCGACGAGCTGGATCTGACCGGCGCGGCAGGCCTTCTCGTGCACGCCGGCAATGGCCGTCCCGCCTGACCGGACACGAAGCCCGCCGCCCGTGTGGAGTCGATGGCAAAGGCCAGTCCTTCGGTGTTCGACAGCGTGAGCACCACGACGCCGACCACCTCTCCCTGACGGTTGATGAGCGGACCGCCGGAGTTGCCGAAGTTGACCGCGGTGTCCGTCTGCAGGAGGCCACGCAGCGGCGCGCCTGGATACTCGAGCGAGACATTCAGCGCGCTTACCGATCCCTTGGCAAAGCTGAACCCGATCGCCTCCGGGAACCCGAGAGCCGCCACTTCGTCGGCAACCCGTGGCGGCGTCGATGCCCACGTGAGTGAGGGAAGCGCTTCTCCTATCCGGAGCAACGCGAGGTCGTCCGTCGCCGACACCAGCACCCGGGTCGGGGCGAGCCGACGATCGTCCGAAAGCCGCACCACGAGCTTCGAGTAGTCCTCGACCACGTGACGGTTCGTGACGACCCAGTCGCCCATGGCGAACCCCGAGCCGACGAAGGTCGACCCGTCGCACGCGGCGTTCTCAATGCGAAGAACCGAAGGGCGTACAGCCGTCACCACATCAGCCCACGACGCGCCGGAGCGAAGGCCGACCGCTGGCGGCAGGACCGCGGACACCTTGGTGGAGCCCGATGATCGCGCTCCACCATCGGAGCCACCGGTGCATCCGGCCAGTACGAGAAGACAAAAAAGCGCAGTCTTCCGCACGAGTTCAGTATGGACGACTCCTGGGTTGACGGCGAGACCTGAAGTAGCAGGCCATCTCGCTCTGTGGTTACGATCAGACACATGCCGCCCTTGCGGTTCACGATGAAGGTACAGGCGTTTCGCCGGGCCGAAAGGGAACCAACCGATGTTGCTCACCGCATGGAGGGACTTGCAATTCCGGCGCCGTAGGGTGGCCATCGCTGTGCTCGGCACGGCGTTGGTGCTCGCACTCAGCCTGGTGATGACAGGAATCTCCGCTTCATTTCGCAACGAAGTCCGCAACTCGCTGCGCTCGTTCGAGGCAGACGGATGGCTGCGGCCGGCGACGGCGAACGGTGTACTGATTGCGAGCAGTCCGTTCGAGGCCGCTACGGCTCCGACTGCCGAGCAGCTCGGCGTTCAGCGCGCCGATCCCGTGATGTTCCGCAACACGTCGGTCGGTCGCGGCGAGAAGGATCGGATCGCGTACTTCGGCGTCGTGCGCGGCGGGCTCGGGGACCCCGAGCCGACGAGAGGCGCCCGACTGGCGAAGGACGGTGACGTCGTTCTCGACACGAAACTCGAACGCAAGGTCGGCGACTCGATAACCGTCGGGGGGAAACGATTCACCGTCGTCGGTCTCGTCCACAGTCGGAGCATCCTCGCCGGCGTGCCGATAGCCTTTATGTCGATCGCTGACGGTCAGAAGCTGGCGTTCGGCGGCCGCCCCCTCGCCAACACCGTCGCCATACGGGGAACCCCGAAGACGGTGCCGAGTGGCTGGGTCGTGGACAACGAACGAGACGTCGAGACGGAAATGCTCCAGCCCTTGAAGGAAGCGATAAAGACGATCGACCTGGTACGCGGGCTCCTTTGGCTCGTTGCTGCGCTGATCGTCGGTTCCGTGATGTACTTGCAGTCACTCGAGCGGTCGCGGGACTTCGCCGTTCTCAAGGCCACCGGTTCATCGGCCGTTTCGATCGGGGGGAGCCTCGCTCTGCAAGCGGTCTTCCTCATGCTGCTCGCGTCACTCCTTGGCATCGGGCTCTCGCTGTTGCTGGCCCCGCAGTTCCCCATGAACGTCGACATACCACCGGTTTCCTTCGCCTTGCTTCCGCTGATCGCCGTAGCCGTCGGCCTGCTTGCGTCCATCACCGGCCTTCGACGCTCCCTGAAGATCGAACCCGCCTTTGCGTTCCGGGGGGCATGAGATGAACGGCTCTTCTGCATCAAACGACCACAACGGTCTGCACGTGAACGATCTCGTCATCGAGTACCAGCGCGGTTCGCAGTCCATCCGCCCGATCGACGGGCTCAGCTTCAATGCGGCGCCAGGCTCGATCACGTTGCTGCTCGGCCCGTCGGGCTGCGGAAAGACCAGCGTCCTTTCCTGTCTCGGTGCGATGCTCAAACCGACCTCAGGTTCGATTCGCCTACGAGGCGTTGACGTGGTTGGTGTTACGGGCAGGGGGCTCACGAACTATCGGCGCAACGATGTCGGCATCGTCTTCCAGGCATTCAACCTCTTGCCCTCGCTCACGGCCGCGGAGAACGTCCGGGTGGTCATGGGCGCGGCCGGAGTGAAGCGGCGCCGGGCTGAACTGCGCGCCACCGAGATTCTGACAACACTCGGGCTCAGCGGGCGTCTGGACCATCGTCCTGACGACCTTTCGGGGGGCCAGCAGCAGCGGGTCGCAATCGCCCGTGCCCTGGCGCTCGATCCGACACTGCTCTTGGCCGACGAGCCAACCGCGCATCTCGATCACGGGTCCGTGGCGAGCGTGCTGGACGTGTATCGCCGCCTCGCCGATGATGGTCGAATCGTCGTTGTCTCCACGCATGACGACCGAATGCTTCCCGTCGCTACCAACGTCGTGGAGTTGGCGCCGAGTTCACACGTGACGACGCAACCCGGCGTCGTTTCGGTGGCAAGCGGCGAGACCCTGTTCACGCAGGGCGACCGCGGCGAGCTCGTCTATCTGATCGAGTCAGGGACGTTCGATGTTGTTCGACGAGAACCCGATGGGGAGACGGTTGTGGTGACGACGGTCGGTGCCGGAGACCATGTCGGCGAGATGGCCCCGCTGTTCTCACTTCCCCGGTCCGCCAGCGTCATCGCGACAAGCGACTCCGTGGCGGAAGGCATGACGATCGATCAGTTTCGACGTCGCTTCGGCGTGAAGTCACTCGCCGGCCGGTGACCCATGCGGGCAACGGCTGAAGCCCTGCGATCGATCTCGTTGTTCCGTGGGCTCGATGACTCCATCCTCGAGGAACTGGCCGAAGCGATGTCGACGAGGCAACTCCAATCGAGCGAGTGGCTCGCTGCACCCGACGGCTCATCACGAAGGCTCAGCGTCATTCTCTCCGGCGCGCTCGATGTGTTTGCGACGCGAGTCGATGGGTCGACCGCGCAGGATGTGATCCCGATCGGCGGTTCGTGTGGTTCGTGGACACTCCTTGGAGGTGGAAAGCGCTTGGGGGAGCTCCGCGCCACGCTCGATGTGCCGACGACAACAGTCGCCGAACTCGATGGCGATACATTCGACGCGATCGCCGACCGGCACGCGAGCGTCCGTGATGTGGTGCTGAGCAACACCATGGCGGAGTTCCGCAACCTGGAGCTCACGCGTGCCGTGCGAAGCGGTTGGGGCATCTCCGACGACGAAGCCATCGCTTCTCTGACGAAGGTCGGCGTCATCCGCGACGTAGCGGCGGGTGAGGTCCTCGTCCGGAAGGGCGACCCGGCCACGTCCGCCTATCTCGTGTTATCGGGAAGCTTCCAGGTCACGGAACACTTCGATGACAGGTCGTCGACGAAGGAGCCGACGCTCCCCATGCTGGGCACCGGTCAGCTCGTCGGAGAGCGGGCCCTCCTGAGCAACGCCACTCGCAACGCAACTCTCACTGCGATGCGGGCATCGCGCGTCGCAGAGTTCGAGGCAGGGTCGTTCCTCGAGATGTGCCGCGCCCATCCGGAGGTGCTGTTGCGGACCGTCGGCGAGTTCATGCGCCGACTGGACTCTCGAGCGCGACCTGACGCGCCTACTGGTCATCGGATCGCGCTGGTGGGCGACGGTGTCGCCGACGTGACCGCATTCGCGAAGCGACTGGCTGCGTCGTTTCCTGAACCGATCGCGGTCATCGACGCGCAAGAAGCCAGCGCCGCGGTTGGATTGAACGACGACCTCTCCGACGCTGCCACGGAGCTGAACCTTTCGCGTCTCGGCGCGTGGCTCGATCGTCGTACCGAGCAGTCCCCATGGCTCCTCCTCGTCGCCGATCCCCGGGATCGCCGCTGGACCGCAGCGTGCCTATCCCATGGTGATCATGTCGTCGCGCTGGTCGAGAAGTCGGGCACGATTCCGAATCGCCATCCGGTGTGGCCTGCTGACGCGCCGACGCTGCAGCCGACAACGCTCGTGCTCCTGCATCCGGCGTCGACCCGTCTTCCGAGCGATACGGCTGGCATGCTTCGACAGTTCCCGTCAGACGCGCACTTGCATGTGCGTATCGACCGCGACGATGACGTCGGTCGAGTCGCTCGCATGCTCGCCGGTGCTCCCTACTGTCTCGTGCTATCCGGCGGCGGAGCCCGCGGCTTCGCCCACCTCGGAGCCGTTCGGGCCATGCGCGAACTCGGCATTCCGTGCGACGTCGTCGGAGGGACGAGCATCGGCGCCGTCATGGCCGCCTACCAGGGCATGGACTTGAGCATCGAGGAGCAAATCAGCCAGACGGAGGCTGACTTCAAGGGACTGATGGATTACACGTTGCCGGTGGTCTCACTCCTAAAGGGACGGCGCACCAGTGAACGCATTCAGCGTCACGCGGGCGACCACACCATCGAGGACCTCTGGATCCCGTACTTCTGCATCTCGACGAATCTCTCGACCAACAATATGAAGATCCACGACCGCGGATCGCTCGCCACCGCCGTTCGGGCGAGCCTCGCGCTGCCCGGCGTGTTTCCGCCCGTGCACGATGGAGAGCACTTCCTCATCGACGGCGGAGTGCTCAACAACTTCCCTCTCGACGTGATGCGCGCTCGTAATCCGTTCGGGAAGGTGATCGCAGTCGATGTCGCCGCCAACGTGTTGCTGGAGGCTGTCGGGAACTTCGGCCTCCAGCTTTCGGGTTGGCGCGCTGCAGTATCCATGCTCCGACGAAAGCCGCTCGCACCGAGCATCGCCACGACCCTCGTGCGGACCTCCATGATCGGCTCAGCACGAGATCACGATCGCTACCTCCAGTTGCGCTACGCCGATGTCCATATCGAACTCGTCCTCAAGGAAACCGGCCTGCTCGACTTCGGTGGCGTCCGCCCCATTGCCGAGTACGGCTACCAAGGATCGATGCCGCAACTCGCGTCGTGGTGGGAGCAGAACGCCTAGTGTCCCGAGTCGCAAGCAGCTCGCGGAATTCGCGAGTCGGAATTCGTCGTGACAACGACGCAGGAGGCAGCGCCTGCCTTGTCCAACGGCAACGACGAGGACGCCGCCACGGCGGAATCCGGCCGAGAATTCCGCAGCAGACTTGTGGCACAGGACACTAGGGCAATGCGTCGATGGTGACCGTGCCGTCGTGACCGTTCACCGTGATCGTGGCTCCGGTCGGGATGCGTCGGGTGGCATCGGCGATCGCCGGCACACAGGGAATGCCGAGCTCTCTGCTCACGATCACCGCGTGGGTGGCGACAGAGCCGACGTTGACGACCACAGCAGCGGCAGCGAGAAACAACGGCGTCCATGACGGATCGGTATTCGGAGCAATGAGGATGTCACCGACCTCGAGCACGGTCGGGTCGTCGACGTCGAGCAAAACCCGAGCAGTGCCGGTGACCACACCCGGAGATCCCGCCACTCCCTTGAGTACGTCACCGACGGCGACGGGCGAGGTGGTGAGGTCGGCGCGGCGCACCCATTCGATGAGCGGAGGGGCGGCGCCATCGACGATGTACGGCGGCTCCAGTTCGTAGAGCGAGAGGTAGTCCGCCTCGCGCTCGGCGAGCAACGATGTGAACGCGCGTGGGTTGGCGAAGAATTCGTCCAGTTCGTCCTCAACGAGCATGTAGATCTGTTTCGAGTGGGCAAGGTGACCGGCAGCCACCATCCGTCGGCCGAGCTCGTCGAAGCACATGCGCATCTCATGAAGCGCACGGATGTTGTTGGTCTTGGACCGCTCCCGGGCGACCATGAAGACCATGGCGGAGTGCAGCCCGGTCGAGAGCATGGCGAGCGCCTCGGCGTTCCCCGACAATGAATTCTGGAGTCGGGCGAAGAGGCGCTCACGTTCCTCGGCGCCTCGCCGCTCACCGGCGCGCGGATCGGCAGCATCGTCATTGCCTCGGAGCCGATCGATCGCCGAAACGAGGAGAGAAGGCTTGGTCTCGTACGAGGAGCTGTAGAGGTCCCACTCGTTCGGACCACGGGAACCATTCCGATACATGAAGTCGTCGACAGCCGCGGCAAAAGCCACAGCGTCGGGTTCGGTGCTCGAACGGACACGTTCCAGAAGTCCGTCGACTCCTTGATCGAACAACACCGTGAGAACCGACGAACGTCGGGCCTGACGCGACAGGTCCCAGATGGAGTTGGCGATGTCGGCAGAGTCCACGCCGCCGACTCCGGACAGCAGCGAGGTAACGATCGTCGGATCGATCTCGGCGGTCAGCGCGGCGAGAATGCCCGGACCGACCGACGCCCCGAGCGATGCCCACACATGCTGGGTGAACATCGCCACCAGATGACGTTGGACTGACCGCGCCCGGCCGAGCAACTGGGAGTCGGTAAGCACAGAAAGATCCGGACGGCTGTCACGCAGCGCCTTCGCCTCGCGCTTGTTGCGCTCGATCTCGGGAACGACGGGAGTCGACAGGATCCACGCCATGTGTTTGCCGAGAAGCTCTGTGTGGCGTGGCGACGTGTGCCAGTCCTGCGCCTCGTAGGGTGGAACGGCTGCCGGGTCGTCGAAGTACGCGTTGTCGACGGCCTGCCAACCGGCACCGGAGCGCACGCCAAACAGACGCGCCTGGGTAAGTGAGTTGTAGAAGTAGCCACCGAAGAGCCCGAAGGTCTCGGGTTTCTCGGAGCTGAACTCGTCGGTATCAAACACGCCCAGCTGCACGAAGCCGTCACGGCAACCGAGCACGATGCCGCTCTCCCACGCGAACGTCCAGCCGAGCGGACTTACCGGGTCGGACAGAACCTCGCCGGCGTTGCCGCGCGTGTAATTGGGAAATCGGTCCGTGGGAACCCGATCGGCGATCCAGCGTGAACCCAACATGATTCGAGACACCCCCTCGCGCTCAGCTGCACCGGACAGAGAGCGCGTCAGAACATACGTCGAAACGTGGTCGCCGTGCCTGGCGCGGGGACGCTCAGGTGTCGAGCTCGCTCAGCATCTCCGTCGAACGATGGTCGATGACCGCTTGGAAATGGCGGCTGGCAAGCGTGTCGACCAACGCGAGTCCGCGCTCATTGGCGAGATCGAACGTTGCGCCGACGAGTACTGCCGTCGAGCAACTCGTGAGGTGACCGAACCGGTAGTCGTGCCACAGCTGCTCGAACGAATAGTCGGTGACGCCACGCTGCACGAGGCGGTCATGGTATGCCTGCACCAGCGATGCCTCGTGCCCCCGACGGTCCTCGACCGTCAGCGAGCCTCCAAGGAAGTAGCAGAGGTCGTAGATGCCGGGACCGCGGCCGATGCCCTGCCAGTCGATGACGACAACGGGCTCCGCGCTGCCGGCGTCGAAGAACAGGTTGTCGACGCGGTAGTCCTGATGCAGGAGGGTCCACGGCCACTCGGAGATCTTGTTCATCACCCGCCAGAAGTTGGCAGAAATCAGTTCGCCCGCTTCGGCCCCACCCTCGGGCAAAGACGAGGCGAACTTGGCGTTGAACCCTCCCCACAGCGCCGGCCACATCTCCGCGAGGCCCTCGATGCGCGCGTGCACCACACTGGGCACCCACTCCATCGCCGGCGTCTGCACCTTGCCCCACCAGCAGGCGTGGAGGTCGGCCATGGTCTTCACCGCATCACGAGCCTGCTGGGGGCTCACGCCCTCGACCTGGTCGCCCATCACGAGGTGACCGAGGTCTTCCATCACTACGACGAACTCGGCTGTGCCGCTGACGATGTCGGCGAGGAAGACCCGTGGTGTGCGCACCGTGGTGTTGGCGTCGAGTTCGCGCATGAAGCGGATCTCCGCCTCGTACATGCCGAGCCCCACGCCCTGGGCCCGGTTCGCCTCGAACGGCGACGGTGACTTCACGATCACGCTGGCCGGCGCCACGCCGCGGTCACCCGAGTAGGAGAGTCGGATACGGGCCAACTCGCCCATCACCCCGACCCCGGCGCCCAACGGTTCGATCTCGATCGAAGAAACCGATGACGGCCCAGGAAGCGCGCCCGACCGATGGAGCACCTCGGTCATCCACTCGGCGGTAACGGCGGCGGGGTTGGCGGGAATGCTGAGCGCAGACATTCGAATTAGCTTAGGAGGGCACCTTGCACGGACCCAAGAAGGGCGCCGGCCGTCAGACGCGTGTCGTGGTCGAACCCGCGGGCGAGTTCCGGAACATGTTCTCGGCGTCGAAACCGATTCGAGTGTCGGGGACGATTTCGATCACGACACGACCGGGAGTATCGAGATGGTGGACGAAGGCCTTCTGCTGGTCGGTACTTCCTGGCCGGACCTTCGCTGCGAGGGTCGGGTAGAACCACGCCTTGGTGGCTTCGTCGTCATGGACGATCGCGTTGCCTTTGTAGGTCACCGTCTGGCTGACCCCGATGTCGGTTCCCCGGCTCGAGACAGCGATCGCCACGCGGGGTCGTGCCTCGATCGCCGGCACCCGCTTGCGCCGACGTGTGCACGTCAGCCAGAACCGCCCGTCATGGGCGACGAAGTTCATGATGACGCCGACCGGATCACCGTCTTTGGTCGACCACATGAAGCAGCACTCGGTCTGCGTGCCGAGGAGTCGCTGCTCACGTCGTTCGTCGAGGGAGAACGTCGAGACGTCTTCGTAGGAGTCGGTGTAGGTGTCGTCGTCACTCATGAACGAGAGTCTCGCTGGTCGCCGGTTGGAGCGCCACGTCAGCGACTCATCGACAGACCGGCCAAACTGCTCCTATGAGTCCTGCGCCGGTCGACGACCGCTGGTTCACGAACGAGCACCCGGCGCTGCGTCGCTGCTGGCACCCTGTCGCCCGAAGTGCCGACGTCGGCGAATCGCCCGTGGCAGTGGAACTCCTCGGCGAGCATTGGTGCGTGGTCCGGCTGAACGGACTGCTGACCGCCGTGCCGGACCGCTGCCCCCACCGCTTCTCGCCGTTGTCGGCCGGCCGTGTGGTCGAGGGAACCCTCGAATGCGCGTACCACGGGTACCGCTTCGGACCCGATGGGCGCTGTGTCGAGATCCCGGCGCAGTCCCCGTCGCTTCCGATCCCGCCGCGTGCGCATTGCCAGCCGGCCTACGGCGCGCGCGATCACCTGGGCCTCGTGTGGATCGCCATCGAAGCGCCCGTCGTCGATCTCCCCAAGGTTCCCGAGCATCACGACCCCACCTTCGTGCACTGCCCGCTTCCCCCGCTCGACTGGTTTGCCAGCGCCGCCCAGATGGCCGACAACTTCCTCGACCAGGGTCACTTCCCGTTCCTCCACCTGAACACGTTCGGCGCGGTCGACGATCGCGTCGTTCCCGACTACGAACTCGAACGAAACGGCCTGAGCTTCACCGTCCGACATACGCACAAGACCAAGGCCCTCGCTGATTCGCACGGGGGTGCCGAGCAGACCCGCATCATCGAGCGCGAGGACCTGTTCGTCTTCACTGCTCCGCACCATGTGTACCTCCGCATCAACTACAAGTCGGAGAACGCGATACTCACCATCAGCTTCTGCCATCAGCCGGTCAACGCCACGACCACCAGGCTCTTCTGCACCGACTACCGCAACGACATCGCTGACACCGAGCACGACCGGCAGCAGGCGGTCGATTTCCAAATGGCCGTCGCGGCGGAGGACAGGGCCCTTCTCGAGCGCGTTCACCGAAAGGGCGTTCCGCTCGACGTGACCGCCGAAGTGCACACGAAGGCGGACCGCATCACGTTGGAGATGCGCCGAATCCTTCATGAACTCGTCACGCTCCCGACCTGAGCAGCCTCTGGCAGAGCGGTACGCTCCTCGTTCGACCCTGAACAACGTTCGAGGAGACTGACATGACGATTGGCGACACGGAACTGGACCCTGTGCTGATCGACGGCTACGTGCCGGTGCTCGACATCGCGGCGGCAAGAAGCGGGAACGAACAGGCTCGCCGGCGGATAGCGAAAAAGATCGACGACGTCTGCCGCGACAGCGGGTTCCTGGTGATCACGGGTCACGGGATCGACTCCGACCTCATCCAACGGATGCACGACGCAACGCTCACGATGTTCGAGCAGGGCGACGGATGGAAGAACCAGTGGCTGTGTGAGCCGACCTCACCCACCTTGCGCGGTCTGTTCCGGACGCCAAGTTACGTGTCGGCAGCCGAAGGCGTCGAGACGGCACCCGACCTCTGCGAGCTGTTCACCATGAATCGCCTCGGCGAACCCGGGCTCGCCTCGCGTGATGACCTCGGTGATTCCTTCGACCAGTGGTCGGTCCCGAACGTCTGGCCCGACCGTCCGAGCGACATGCGCGAGATCTGGCTGGAGTACTACGCGGCTACGGAGTCGCTCGCCGTCGACCTGATGCGCCTGTTCGCCATCGCCCTCGGCATCGACGAGCACTTCTTCGACGACAAGATCGACAACCACATCACGAACCTGTGCGCGAACCACTACCCACCGGTCATTGCAGACGCGTTGCCGGGACAGTACCGCAAGGGGCCCCACAGCGACTGGGGCAGCCTCACGGTGCTCTTCCAGGACGACACCGGCGGACTCGAGGTCCTCGATCGACGGACCGGCGACTGGATCGACGTCCCCGTCGTGCCCGGTGCCTATGTGGTCAACATCGGCGACCTCATGTCGGTGTGGACGAATGGCCTTTGGCAGTCGACCAAGCACCGGGTCCGTGTTCCACCACCCGACAAGCGTTCCATCGCGCGCATATCGATTCCCTTCTTCCACACGCCGAACTGGAGCACGGTCGTCGAGTGCCTACCGACGTGCGAGTCGGCCGAGCGGCCCCGTCAGTTCGACCCCGTCACCTCCGGCCGCTACCTGCTCGGAAAGATCCAGGCTGCCTACTCCTGAGGTACCGCCACAAGGTATGGGTACGTAGCACGAGCGGCTGAGCTTGCGGAGCGGCGTCCGTCAGTGGACGCCGCGGACGAAGGGGACGGCGAGCGCCGACGGGGTCTTGCTGGCCCGCGCACGAAGCACCAGGGCAGCGAGCGTGACCAGATAGGGCAGCGCCAAGAAGACCTCATAGGGGATGTCGGTCTTGGTGCCCTGTAGGCGAAGCTGGCTCGCGTCGCAGAGTCCGAACAGGAACGCGCCGGCGACCGCCATGCCCGGTCGCCAGCCGGCGAACACAACCAGTGCCAACGCCACCCAGCCGCGGCCGGCGGTGACATCGCGGATGAACAGCCCGAGCGGGCCACACGTCAGCGCGGCGCCGCCGAGCCCGGCCAGACCACCGCCGATGGTTGCCGCGATCCAGCGCAGCCGAACGACGCGGTACCCGAGTGCATCGGCTGCTTCGGGTGACTCGCCGGTGGCAGCCATCGCCAAACCGATGGTGGTGCGCTGGAAGAGGAACCACAGCGCAAACACACACACGAGCGTCATCGCCACCAGCGGAGGCATGCCGAGGCGATCGACCCGCGGCGGCTTCTGGCCGATGGAGTACTTCAGCTGGAACAGGTAGGTCGTGCCCGATGACGCGAGCAACGTGAACGCGATGCCGGTGACGACCTGATTGGCACGGATCGTCACGACCGCAAGAGCGAGCAGCGCCCCGAACCCACACCCGACCGCGGTCCCGGCCAGCAGACCGACCCAGGGGGAGCCGGTGACCTCGTTGGCCATGTAACCGGCGAAGGCTCCCGACAACATCATCCCTTCGAGACCGAGGTTCAAGACCCCGGTGCGTTCCGAGATGAGCGCACCGAGCGCGGCAAGCGCCACCGGGATCGACAGGCGGATCGCCGCTTCCAGTGTGGCGATCTTGAGCAGCACATCCATGTCAGCGCCCCTCCCTTCCTCGACTGGCAAGTGCGTCACCGATCACGACGAACACCACGATGAGCGCAGTGATCACGCCGACGAGGGTCGACGGCACATCGAGGACCCGTTGGGTGGATTCAAAGCCGATCGTGAGGCCAGCCAGCCCGAGAGCAGCGATTCCCACACCGATCGGATGGAGCCGCCCGACCATGGCCACGATGATGGCCTCGAAACCGAATCCGACCGAAGCCGCCGCGCCCAGTCGCCCGGTCGACCCAGCCGTTTCGACCATGCCGGCGAGTCCGGCCAACGCGCCCGCTATCACCATGACCAGCAGCACGATCTTCTTCTTGCTGATCTCGTTGGCGTCGAGCGCGTTCGGGTTGAAGCCGGTCGCAATGACCCGGAACCCACCGCGGTGGCGCGCCATGAAGACGGCCGCAATCGGCACGAGGATCATGGCGATGGCGAAACCGATATGCGTGCTCGTCCCGGGGAGTCTCGGGAGTTGCGCCGCCAACAGCGGCCGACTGTTCGGAACGAACGAGCCCGGATCGCGAATCCCCGTCCGCACCGCCCACTGCAGAACCGAACCCGCCACGTAGACGAGCATCAGGCTGGAGATGACCACGTTGGCCCCGAACCGAACCTCCAACCAGCCGGCGATCCCACTCCATAGGGCACCGGCGAGGGCGGCGACGAGGAGGCCGGTGAGCACAAGAGGAAACCCGGGCCACGTGCGGATCCCGCCCGCGGTCACCCACGCGGTGCCGGCGATGGCGCCGATCAGATACTGACCTTCGCCCCCGATGGTGAACACCCGGGCCCGATAGGCAATGGAGTAGCCGAGCCCGATGAGAATCAACGGCGTTGCCGCCGTCGCGGTGTCGGAGAGCCCTCGCTTGCCGACGAACACCGCGCGAAGGACCTCCCGGTATGCCGAGAACGCGTTCGTGCCGTCGAGCGCGATGAGCACGCCACCCACCACGAGGGCAGCAGCCACGGCCGCGATCGGCACCAGGATCTGCGAGACGAGACCGCCCGAGGTTGCCCGCCGACCGATTCCAACGATGAAGCCACTAGGCGGCGTGCCCGCCTGCTCGGCCGCCCCAGTGCTCATGGGACCGTCACCTCGTGAGATTCCCCGGCCATCGCCAGTCCGATCGCCGCTCGGTCAAACGGAGGGAAGAACGGCCCGAGCAGCCGACCGGCGGCGAGGACGACGATCCGGTCCGCCACTGCGAGGAGTTCGTCGAGCTCTGCGCCGATCCACAGCACGCCAGCACCTTCGTTGGCACAACGGACCAACCGGGCCGCAACACTGTCGGCCGCCCCCGGGTCGAGGCCGCGCGTTGGGTAGCAGGCCAGAACCGCCTTCGGTGTGCCGTCGAGTTCACGGGCGAGAACAAGCTTCTGCGCATTGCCGCCCGACAGTGAGGATGCTCTCGCGCCGGGCCCCGACGTGCGAACGTCCCAGAGGGCCAACTCGTCCACGCGGCCGGCGCGCCGCTTGGTCCGTGAACGCCGCCAACGCGGAACACGGCCCAGGTCCAAGTTGTCGGAGAGATCCATCGAGCCGACGAGCCCGAACTGGTAGCGATCCGACGGGATGTAGGCAAGACCGCGGGTTCGGCGACTGCGGGGGTTTCCCGGGATCAACGCGACTCCGTCGAGCTCGACTTTGCCGACCTTCATGGCGACGCGGGCCGACACTGCTGCCTCCAGATCGGACTGGCCGTTGCCGTCGACGCCCGCCACGCCGACGATTTCTCCGCCCGCCACCGAGAGGTCGATGCTCTTCAGCCGTCCGACTTCGATTCCGGAAAGAACGAGTCGGGCGTCGACGCGGCTGCCTTCGCGTCCACCCCGATCGGTGAACGTGCCGGAACTCTCGTGGCCGATCATCGCGCTCGCGAGGCTCGACCTCGTGTGGTTTGCGACCGGTTCGTCTCGAACAACCTCGCGGCCTTCGGCGAGGACCGTCACCCGATCAGCGCCGTCGAAGACTTCCGCCAAACGGTGGCTGATGAAGGCCAGCGCGCGCCCTTCAGCGGCCAAGGTCCGACACACCGAGAGAAGCGACTCCGCCTCCTGATCGGTGAGCACGGCTGTCGGCTCATCGAGCAACAGGACCCGGGCGTCGGCGTCGAGCGCGCGGAGCAGCTCCAAGCGTTGTTGCTCTCCTACGGAAAGGCGACCGGCCGGTACGTCGTCTCGAACAGACAGCCCCGTGCGCTCGATCAACTGCGCCAGGCGCGCCGCTTCACTTCGGCCGGGTCCGCGTCGCCAGCCATCGGGTCGGGCGAGCACCAAGTTCTCGGATGCCGTGAGGGTCGGCACCAAAGTGAAGTGCTGCTGGACCAGCGCGACGCCCATTGCCCTCATGCGTTTCGGGTCGAACCGTTCGACGAGCTCGCCTCCAACGCTGACCGTGCCTTCGTCGGGCCGATCGAGTCCGGCGAGGATCCGCACAAGCGTCGTCTTCCCTGCTCCGTTGGAACCGAGCAGCGCATGGATCTCCCCGGCGCGCAACGTGAGATCCACCCCACGAAGCGCATGGGTGTCTCCGAAGTGCCGGTGGATTCCACGCATCTCGACCAGCGAGGTGCCATTGGTTTCAACCATGTCCTTGGCACTCTCCTAGGGACGGGCACGAGCCCGCCAATCAGCGAGATGCCGGGCGGACTCGCATCCGCCCGGCATCATTGCGAGAAACACTCCTGCTTGGGAATGCCTTACGCAGGCTTGGTGATGAACGGCACCTTGAAGGCACCGGCTTTGATGTCGGCAAGTTTCGTCTCGTAGAGCTTCATGGTGTCGGCCGGGATCTTCGACGCCCAATCGGGGCTGATGATCATGTCCATGCCACCGTTGCCGAGGCTGACGGAGTAGTACTGCGCTTCCTTCTTGCCCGCCGCGACATCGGCCACCATCAAGGCGAAGACCTTGTCGAGGCGCCACGAGAACGATGAGAGCACCGACTTGCCCACACCCGACATGTCGCCGACGTAGCCCGTCGACACATCGCCACCGTCATTCGCGGCTTCGATCTGACCGAAGGTCGGTCCCTGGCCGCAGCCAACGAACATCGTGGCCCCCGCGGACTTCTGGGCGAGAGCTGCTTCCTTCGCCTTCTGCACGTCGTACCAGTCGCCGACAGCCACGAATGAGCCGGTGGTCGCCGGGAGGACTTCCTTGGCACCGGCGAGGAACGCTTCGTACATCGAGTAGCAGACCGGGATCTCGAACCCGCCGGCTCCGGCGACGTTGCCTTTGCCCTTCACACCGGCGGCCAGAATGCCGGACAAGTACGACGCCTCGAAGAACGGCTGGTCGTAGTCGCCCACGTTCGCCTTCACGTCGCCGAATCCGCCGGCGTAGGAGAAGATCGTGTCCGGGAAGTCCGCGGCAACCTTCTTCACGTCGTCGCCGTAGTTGAACGAGTGCGCGACGATCGGGTTATAACCTGCCTCGGCGAGAGCGCGCAGTGCCCGCTCGGCTTCGGCACCCGGGGGCACGTTCTCCTGGAGCTGGATATCGGAAATGAGCCCAGCCTTCATGAGCTCATTGGCGCCGTTGAAGGCGGCTTCGCCCCACGAGCCGTCGGCCCACTCGGCCGAGTAGATCATGCCGAACTTCGGTTTACCGGCGGCCGCAGGTGCAGCGGCCGATTCGGCGGCTGCCGCGGTCTCGACGGCAGCAGTGGTTTCGACGGCGGCAGCCGTCTCCGCAGCAGGAGCGTCGGTTTCGACAACGGCTTCGGTTTCGGCGGCGGCCGTGGTGTCGGAGCTGTCGCTCGAACAGCCGACGGCGATGAGGGAAAGCGAGAGAAGGGCACCGACAAGGAGCTTTCGGCGGGATCGGAGGAGTGGGGGCGTGGTCATGGCCCAAAACGTAGCCGAGCCGGGCCACCGGATGTCGAGTCGGGCAAGCACTCTTCACACTGCGGAAACGCACTCACCAGGGATTTTGCGACTTACGGGGTCGGTCTCGCCGCTCAGTCGATCTTCGCCGACGTCCCGTATCGGACACCTCGTTCGATCAGCCAGCGCCGGTAGGCGAGGCTCACCTTGTCGGCGCGTTGGGGCACCTCACCTGACGGTGTCAGAGGAAGGCGCACAGGACGCTGCGACTCGACGATGTCGACGTCCTGCTCGAAGATCAGCGCACCGAACGCGTTGAACGCGGCGAGGTCGGCATCGGGGTTGTACGCGGTGGTGATCATCCATGCCCGGTTCGAACCTTCGTGTTCAGGGCTCACCGCAAGAAGGATCTCGAAACCCTCCCTCGCTCCCCCGTCGGCCTCGCTCGGGATCTTGACCAACCTTGCGGCGTAGGGATGCGACACACCATACGTGTACGTAACAACGCCGCCCTCGCCCCCGGACGGACCGGGTTGCGGTTGGAAGAACAAGCAGTTCGTCGCCAACAGCTCGCCGTCGACGACACGGACGTCGTAGTCGGGAACCTCGGTTTCGGGAACCCGGCCGAGATACCCCTCATGGACGAACGGGAAGTGCGCCATGTCGAGGAAGTTCTCCACGATACGAGGGCCTGACGAGCGCACCCGCTTCGGCGCACAGATGGTCGTACGGCCGGGGTTGGCTTCGAACGCACCGTAGAAGGGAAGGTTGCGGGGCTCGCTGCCGACGCACACCCACCACAGACCGAATGCCTCCCGGACGTGAACGGCCGGCAAGCCGGCAGAAGCCGGAGGGGTCCCGTCCGGATGCGCCGGCTGGAACACGCAGCGCCCGCCCGCTCCGAACTGCCAACCGTGATAGCCGCACTGCAGCCGATCTCCATCAAATGATCCGAGACTCAGCTGGGCTCCCCGGTGGGGACAGGTGTCCCGGGTGACGAACACGCCGCCGTCGTTTCCACACAACAGCACGTAACGGTCGTCGAGCAACGCGAAGGGATGCATCGTTCCCGGCGTGACGTCCGCGGCGGTCGCAACCGGGAACCATTCGTCGACGATTGGGTCGGGCCCATCGACGGCCTCTGCGCTGTTCGGCGTAGCTTTCACTCGTCGGGAGATGCTCACCGCACGGCCCTCGGAACCCGAGGCAGCCACGGTTGTTCTTCTCGAATCGTCGGGCGCCGCCGGATAGATACCCGGCATGACGGTGAATCCGGGGGTCCGCTTGAATCGATCGGTCCAGCGGCGCAGCGCCGGATAGTCGACCAGGCTGATCCCGCCCTGCTCGGACAACATCACGTCGGGGAAGAGCGCGAGATCGGCAATGGTCGGATGTGCGGCTCCGCCAACCCAGTCGTGGCCCTGCTGTTCCTGGAACCACAGGTGCTCGTCGAGCACCCGGAAGAGCCGGTGGGCACCGGCGCGGACGGCGTCGATGTCGAACGGGTAGCCGAGCGTGTCGTGGAGTCGGGCCGCCGACGCGGTGTTCGTCGTGCCCTCGGCGAAGAGCATCCACGACGCGACCTCGCCCAGGACCTCCGGGTCATGCGTCGGGTACCAGCGGCCGCTCGGGTCGTACTTGGCCGACAGGTACACAAGGATCGCGTGGGCATCTCGGAGGATGTAGCCGTCGTCGTCGATCACCGGGATGTGACCGAGCGGGTTGATCTCGGCGAAGGCCTCGCCTTTGTGCTCCCAACCGGGGAAGAAGTCGATGAGGATCGACTCGAAGGGCACGTTGAGAATGCTCATCAACAGCCGCTGCTTGTAGCAGTTGACCGAGAGTTCGTAGTCGTAGAGCTTGATCATCTCGTCGTCGCGGTCCGGTTCAGATGTCGAGTACGAGTCGAGGGGCTCGCGACCGCGACACACAGATGGTCATGCGGTCTCCTGCCGCGCGTTCGGATTCGTTGAGGTACACGTCTTGATGGTCGGGTTCGCCGGCCAGGACCGCTACGACGCAGGTACCGCACGCGCCCTGCTCACACGAGGAGGGCACGGCGACCCCGTTGTTCCGTAGAACCTCCATGATCGACGAACCCGGCGGAACGGAGAGGGTGAGCGCCGAGCGGGCGAGTTCCACCTCGAACGCGGTCGACGTGTCGAGTTGCGTGGTGTTCTTGAAGTACTCGAAATGGACCGACCGATCGGGCCAGCCCGCCGCTGCAGCGGTGGCGCGCGCGGCGTCGAGCATCGGGCCGGGTCCGCAGATGTAGACGTTCTCGCCCTCGCCCGGGCTTTCGAGCAGAGTGCGCAGTGCTTCGCCGGTGGCCGCCGGTGACAATCCGAAATGGAACGTCACCCGATCGCCGAGCGCCTCCAGGATGTCGGGGAACGCTGCGTGATCCGGCGACTGGGCGAAGTAGTGCAGCGCGAAGTCGAGCGAGCTCACCCGCAGGGCCTGCGCCATGGACAGCAGAGGTGTCACGCCGATCCCTCCGGCGATCAGCACCGTTCTGAACGAGTCGCGCCGCAAAGGGAAGTTGTTGCGCGGTTGGGAGATCGCGAGGACGTCGCCTTCGCGCACGAGGTCGTGCAGGCACGACGATCCGCCACGCGACGCGGGTTCGAGCTTCACGCCGATGACGTAGCGGCCCTGCTCACCCGGTCCGTTGACGAGTGAGTACTGGCGGGCCAGACCGTTCGGTAGGTGCACGTCGATGTGGGCGCCCGGCTGGAAGGTCGGAAGCCGGCCGTCGACGGGTTCGAACTCGAACGAGACGATACCCTCGCCCACCTGTCGTTTGCCGGCCACGACAACGCGCACGAGTCCACCGACCCGCCCGTCGACGGACGTCTCTGGCATCGTCGAAAGTTCGAGCGACACCTGGCCGATCCTCGCAACCATCGGCTCCGGTGACGGCCGTTTCTTGGCCTCGGCCTCGAGGGCGTCACGGAACCGGTTGATCCTGGATGCGTGGTGGCGGAGGACCGTCAGTTCCAAGCCCGGCTCGGGTGACCGGCTCATCACACCGCGGATCACCGACCTGGCCGAGTCGACCGGCTGCACGAAGAACACGATTGTGGACTTCGCCTCTGGAGCTTCGCGGAGCTGGATCGAGGTGAGTTCGATCCAGCCGTCGCCCCGGTTCGTGACCGAGACCAGCGCGTCGGCGTGTTCAGCTGTCCCCTGCCCGGCGTCGGGGACCGCGCTTGACGGGACGAAGTGGTACGACGCCAACGCGTCGAACACGGCCTGCGGCTCGACGTTCGCCGGCACGGAACGCAGAGCGAACGGATCGCCTGTGTCGAGACTCGTGATCGCTGGGACATCACCGTGCGGTACCTCACCCGTCCACACGAGCCCGTACCGCTCGACCATCGGGAAGGTCACGTTGCAGATCGTGCGCGCCGGCGCGTCTGCGGGATGCGCCGGGATGTAGGTGCAGCCGGCCGATCGGTTGGCGTAGCGCCACCCGTGATACTGGCAGCGCAGTTCGCGTCCTTCGTTGTGACCGAGGGTGAGGCGGACGCCGCGGTGAAGGCAGCGGTTCTCCCAGACGTTGACGAATCCATCGTCGGCCCGCCAGAGGGCGAGTTCCCGGCCGAGGAGCAGACCGTGGAAGACATGGCGGAGCGGCAGGTCGTCGCTCCGGGCGACCGGGTACCAGTTGGCCGTCAGATCTTCCATAGCGGTTTCGCTCTCGAACGTCTTCGCTGGAACTACGCGGCCGGAATGACGCCGTAGGTCAGACCCTTGTCGGAGAGCCAGCGTCGGTAGTGGATGGCGCTCTTGTCGGCGCGGATCGGCGTTTCGGCACGTGGGTCGAGAGGGAGCCGCTTCGGATACTGGCTCTCGAGGATCGTCTTGTCCTGCCCGAAGATCAGCTGCTGAAAGTGCCGCAGGGTGTTGTCGGTGCTCACGTCGTCGACCATGGCGAGGAAGTTGTGGGCCCGGACGCGTTCCTCGGTCATCGGCTGGTTGAACAGCGCGATCACGTCCATCCGGCTCGGGTCGGCATGCACCGATTTGTAGAGCATGACGCAGTACGGATGGGGCACGCGATACGTGTAGCTGGTGACCTGGCCACCGGCAGCGCTTGCCGCCGCAACCGGTTGGTAGAACTTGCAGCCCGTTGCCAGCACCTGGGCCTCGGTCGTCTCGACGTTGTATTCGACCACTTCGGTGCGCGGCTCGATGCCGAGAAGCCCGGTGTGCACGTAGGGGAAGTGGCCCATGTCCAGGAAGTTCTCCACCGCACGCGGGGCCGAGACGCTCACCATGAGGCTCCCGCCGTTGAGGATCCGGCGGTCGGTCTCGTCGCACTCCGGGATGTCGAAGATCTCATGGTCCGGACTGCCGAGCGTGGTCCAGAGGTACCCGAACTTGACTCGCGTCGGGAGCGGCTCGGTCACCGTCGTGGGGTCCATCTCCGCACCTGAGGCGGAGCCGACCAGACCGGACGGATCGGCCTCGCTCACCCAGACGACAGGTCTGCCATCGAGGTCACGGCAGTAGCTGATCGCCTGGCCGAGAAGCAACGTGCGGTGAAGCCGGCACGGGACAACTTCACCGAGCGCGCTCAGCGGGTGCCATTCGTGGAGGACAACCGGGTCGACGAGCACAGGCGAACGCACAGGTCCAATATTGCACTCTCGCAACCCCGGCACCGCCTAGGCGCGGGTCCCCGTCCACCGAACCACTGCGCAGCGGCGCGTCCCGGCTCCTACGCTGGCCGCCATGAGCTCTCCCCGTGCCGGCCAAGTCGCCCAGATCTCCGACCTCGAGGACATCGCGCAGCTCGTCACGTCGTACTACTCGCTGAGCCCGGACCTCTCCGATCCCGCCCAGCGAGTCGCGTTCGGAACATCAGGTCACCGCGGGTCCAGCCTCGACGGCGCGTTCAACGACGCCCACATCGCGGCAACCACGCAGGCCATCTGCGAATACCGCCAGGGACAGGGCATCGGCGGTCCACTGTTCCTCGGTCGCGACACCCATGCGCTGAGCGTCCCCGCCCACGCAACCGCGCTCGAAGTGCTCGCCGCGAACGGCATCACCACGCTGATCGACGCCGCCGAACGCTACGCGCCGACCCCGGCGGTCTCGCACGCCATCATTGCCGCAAACCGCGGACGCGCAGTGACCGACGCCGGACGCGCCGATGGCATCGTCGTCACTCCATCACACAACCCGCCCCGCGATGGCGGGTTCAAGTACAACCCTCCGCATGGCGGGCCCGCCGACACCGATGCCACGGGATGGATCGCCGGACGAGCGAACGAGATTCTCGAAGCGGGCGGCAAGGGCATCAAGCGCATCAGTCTCGCCCGAGCCCTCGCTGCCGATACTACGTACACCTACGATTATCTCGGCACATACGTCGCTGATCTCCCGAACGTCGTCGACATCGACGCCATCCGTGCCGCCGGCATTCGCATCGGTGCCGATCCGCTCGGCGGAGCGAGCGTGGACTACTGGGGCGCCATCGCCGAGCGCCACCGCCTCGACCTCACCGTCATCAACCCCGTTGTGGACCCCACGTGGCGCTTCATGACCCTCGATTGGGACGGCAAGATCCGTATGGACTGCTCGTCACCCAACGCCATGGCGTCGCTCATCGCCAACCGTGATGCGTTCCAGATCTCCACGGGGAACGATGCGGACTCCGACCGCCACGGCATCGTCACGCCCGATAGCGGGTTGATGAACCCCAACCACTTCCTTGCGGTGGCCATCGACTACCTGTTCTCGCACCGGACCGGATGGCGGGCCGACTGCGCGATCGGCAAGACGCTCGTCTCCTCATCGATGATCGACCGGGTCGCGAACGTGTTGGGGCGCCGACTCATCGAAGTCCCGGTCGGCTTCAAGTGGTTCGTTCCGGGGTTGTCCGACGGATCGGTCGGCTTCGGTGGCGAAGAGTCAGCGGGCGCATCGTTCCTCCGCAAGGACGGCAGCGTATGGACCACCGACAAGGACGGAATCATCCTCTGTCTCCTGGCCGCCGAGATTCTTGCCATCACCGGTTCGTCGCCGAGCCAGCACTACCGCCGTCTGACCGAGTCTTTCGGCGACCCCGCCTATACGCGCGTCGATGCACCCGCGACGCGTGATCAGAAGGCGTTGCTCGCCAAGCTCGCACCGGAACAGGTCACGGCAACCATGCTCGCCGGTGAGACGATCACCGCGAAGCTCACGGCCGCGCCCGGGAACGGAGCGGCCATCGGCGGGCTCAAGGTCACCACCGAGAACGCCTGGTTCGCGGCACGCCCGAGCGGCACCGAGGATGTCTACAAGATCTACGCGGAGTCCTTCCGAGGACCCGAACACCTCCTCGAGGTCCAGGCCGCGGCACGCGCACTCGTGAGCGAAGTCCTCGACGCATGAGGCGAAGGGTCCACCACTGCACCGAGAAACCGTCTACGGAAAGCGGTCGACCGACGACTCCGGCGAAGCGCTCGGAGATTAGGGTCGCGCCCGACTCTTCGGCGATCCAAAGGAATGTGGAATGAGTGGTGGCCTGGTTGGACTGTTGGATGATGTTGCCGCACTGGCCAAGTTGGCCGCGGCGTCGATCGACGACGTCGGTGCTGCGGCAGGACGGGCAAGTGTGAAGGCCGCAGGCGTGGTCATCGACGACACCGCAGTGACTCCGGCCTACGTGCACGGGCTGACCGCAGATCGAGAACTTCCCAGCATTCGGCGCATCGCCACCGGGTCGCTCAGGAACAAGCTCCTCTTCATTCTTCCGGCCGCTCTGGTGTTGAGTGAGGTCGTTCCGGTGCTGGTGGAGATCATCTTGATGATGGGCGGCGCGTACTTGTGCTTCGAGGGCGCCGAGAAGATCCATCACCGCTTCGTCAAACACGACGAAGCGTACGAACTGCCAACCGCCGCCCAGGGCCCCGATCAGGAGGCTGAGGTGATCTCCGGAGCTATCCGGACCGACTTCATCCTTTCTGCCGAAATCATGGTTATCGCGCTCAAGGAGGTGATCGACGAAGGCTTCGTTTCTCGAGCGGCCATCCTTGCGGTCGTTGCCGTCGTCATCACCGCGATCGTCTACGGCTTGGTTGCGCTCATCGTGAAGATGGACGACGTCGGTCTGCACCTTGCGGAGACGGGAGGTGCCGGAGCGAAGCGGATCGGACGAGGTCTGGTCCTCGGCATGCCGAAGCTCCTGAACGTGCTCTCGACCGTCGGAACTGCCGCGATGATCTGGGTGGGCGGGCACATCTTGTTGGTCGGGACCGATGAGCTCGGTTGGCACGCGCCCTACAAATTCGTGCACTCGCTCGAAGACCCCGTGCACGACATCGGTGGCGTGGGCGGCATCCTCGGCTGGTCGGTCAACACGCTCGCATCGGCCATCGTTGGTCTTTGCGTGGGTTTCGCAATCATTGCGATCATGGCGCGCCTCCCGTTGAAGAAGCGATCCGGCGGGGCCACCGCTCACTGATCGGCAGTGATCGGCAGTGCTCGGGAGTGATGCACACCGGGACGCGTGTCGGGCATCGTTGACAACGCTACCGATGAACAGATCCCCAGGAGCCCGCCATGCTGACTCGGAAGACCGGCTATCTCACGATTGTTGACGACGCGGACCCGGACATCCCGCTCGCCAGCCACGAGCTCCAACGGGAAGGCTTCACCCTCCTGCCCCAGGTGTTCTCACCGTCAGAGGTAAGCGCGCTTGCCGCCGAGATATCGGCAGTCTTCGACGACGTCGAGCCTGACATCCGTTCGACCCGTGTCGCCGACGGACACTTCGAACCGTTCCGCTACGAGATGCTCAACCGGAGCGCCCTCGCCCAGCAGGCGATCGGGCATCCGGCAATTCTGTCGGCCATCGAGCCGCTGCTCGGGGAGGACTGCCACGTGATCGCGAACACGGCGTGGCGCCAGCCGGCAGATGACAACCGGCACGGAGGACGCTTCTGGCACATCGATTCGGGTCCTCACATCCCGCGTCCCGCAAATGTTCCGTGGGACGCGCGCATCGGCCTGCACAAGCCGGGCTTCTACGACGGTTGAGCCGGCGAGGCGTCACGACCCGCCGGCGGGGGTCGGCTGGAACCGATAGATCGCCGGCCCGTCCGCCGTTGGATGGAACACCACGGAAACCGCCATGCCGATGTGGACGTCGTCGACCTCACAGCCGACGATGTTGGTCAGGACGCGAGGGCCTTCGTCCAGCTCGACGTAGGCCACGACGTAGGGGCTGTGCTCGGTCCACACGCCGGCACCCTTTCGAGTGATCGAGAACGAGTAGATGGTTCCCCGGCCCGACGCGGGCACCCATTCGACCGACGACGACGCGCACACGGGGCAGAAGCTCTTCGGATACCAGATCGTCGCACCACACTCCACGCAGCGCGGAAGCACCAGCTGGCCGGCCGCAGTCGCTTCCCAGAACGGACGGGTCTCGGTGTTCACATCGACGTTGCGCACTGGCAGTGAACCGCTCATGACGTCCTCCCGAGGATGAGCGTGGCGGAACCTGTGCGAGTGCCCAGGTTACCGCCGGTGCCGTGCGCGAGGGCGAGCTCGCAGCCGGGCACTTGCACCGCAGCATGGGCTTCGCCTCGCACCTGCCGAACGGCTTCGATGATCTTGGTCATGCCACCTCGGTTGGACGGATGGTTGTTGCAGAGCCCACCGCCGTCGGTGTTGAAGGGCAATCGTCCGCCAGCCTCGAGCGCCCCCGATTCGACGAAGGCGCCGCCCTTCCCCTTTTCGCAGAATCCCAGATCCTCGAGCGTCTGCAGCACGGTGATCGTGAAGCTGTCGTAGATCGACACGTACTGGATGTCGGCAGGGGTCACGCCGGCCTCGGCGAACGCTCGCGGACCCGACCACACAGCAGCGGTGTGGGTGAGGTCGACGCGTCCGTTCGCGCTGTGCTTGATGGCCTCGCCGTGCCCGAGCACCGATGCACAGCGCTCGGGCCGGGCAAGGTCCCGCGCCACCTCGGGGCTGACCACGACAACCGCACCTCCACCGTCGGTGATGACGCAGCAGTCAAGTCGATGGAGCGGATCGGCCACCATCGGCGAATCGAGCACCTGCTCGACGGTGACGACATCGCGAAGAAAGGCGTTGGGATTGTGCGATGCATGTTTCGACGCCGCGACCTTGATCATCGCCAGCTGGCTGCTCGTCGTCCCGAACTCGTACATGTGGCGGGCGGCGGCCAGCGCATACATGTTGGGGACGTTCGAACCCCACTGCGACTCGAACGGACCCTCCGGCGCACTGGCGCCGCCGGCACTTCCACCGGGAGCTCCGCCTCCGGTGCGGGGCTTGCCGCCGAGCGTGATGAGCGCCACCCGGCACTTCCCCGCGGCGATCGCCGCTGCAGCATGGCCGACGTGGGCGAGATATGACGAGCCACCCGTCTCGGTGGTGTCGGTGTAGTTGACCCGCAGACCGAGATAGTCCGCCATCGAGATGCCGCCGAACCCGGGGGCGTCACCGGCGCAGAAGTAGGCGTCGACATCGGAAAGAGCCAGCCCGGCATCGGCGAGGGCACCCACGGCGACCTGGGCGTGGATCTGCGGAAGGCTCAGATCGGGAAGGTGGCGGCCCGGGTGTTCGAAGACCCCGGCGATCTTGGCGAGGTGTCGGTCGTCGCGAGCCATGGGGTGAACCTAGCGGGGGAGCCGACGCGAATTCGAACCCACGGCCTCTCTCCTGGGTCAGCTGGTGTGCACTGGTCAGCTGGTGTGCACTGGGTCGGCGGAGACGCCAAACGTGCACAATTCCCGACCCAGCGTGTGACAGCCGACCCAGCGCGTGACAGCCGACCCAGAGCGCTCAGCCGACCCAGGCCGCGACGCGAATGTCGTCCGTTGCTCCCTCGACTTCGGAAGTTCCCACCCCAACCGCTAGCTTCAGGTTCGCAACGCCCGAGTCCGCCAATGAGGAGCAACGCGTGTCCATCAGGATCGATCCCGGTACCGGCCTGAAGGTATTCGCCACACGGGCGGCCAAGGCAACAGACAAGATCGCCGGCAAGGGCTATTCGATCCTGGACGACGCAATCCTCACCACGCTCCCGCCGCCGCCACCCGGTGCGGTGTTCAACGCCGAAGAACAGGCGAAGTACCAGGCGTACAAAGAAGCTCGTCGGGGCGCGGCCAACTACATGACTATGGACGGGGCGTTCAGCACGTACCTGAAGGACGTCTACTCCGCCGACCCCGTTGCCCGAGAGGCGCTCACCGACGCGTGCGAGGTCCTCGTCGTCGGCGCCGGCTTCGCCGGGCTCCTCCTTTGGTATCGGCTGAGCGAGGCGGGGTTCATCGACGTTCGGTTCTGCGAGAAGGGTGGCGACGTCGGCGGCACCTGGTACTGGAACCGCTATCCCGGGGTGGCCTGCGATGTCGAGGCCTACAGCTACCTGCCGCTGCTCGAGGAGATGGGCTACATCCCGTCGATGAAGTTTGCGTCGGGGTTTGAGATCCTCGAGTACTGCCAGGCGATGGCGGACAAGTTCGGCCTCTATGACCACTGCCTGTTCCACACCACGGTCGAGAAGACGGAGTGGGACGAAACGACGGGCTTGTGGACCGTGTACACCGACCGCGGCGACGCAATGCGGGCGCGCTACGTGATCCTGGCAAACGGCATCCTCACCAGTCCCAAGCTCGCCCGCATCGAGGGGATGGAGACCTTCCGGGGCGACGCGTTTCATACCTCGCGCTGGAACTACAACATCGACCTCGAAGGCAAACGCGTCGGGATCATCGGCACGGGCGCCACGGCAGTCCAGGCGATTCCCGAACTCGCCAAGGTCGTCGGCGAGCTCTACGTGTTCCAGCGCACACCCTCGACCATCGACGTGCGTGATCAGCGGGCGACCACCGACGAAGAGATCGCCGCATGGGCCGACGAACCGGGGTGGGCCCGCGCGCGGCGCGCACGCTTCTCGAAGATCTCCGCGGGACGCACGGCCATCAAGGCCAACGACGACTATCTCGCCGGCAAGGTGGCCGACTTCAAAGAACGCAAGGAACACGAACGACAGCTCTCACCGGACGAGATGATCGACAAGCAGCTCGATACCAACTTCCGCATCATGGAACAGGTGCGGGCGCGCGTGGACGCGATCGTCAAGGACCCCAAGACGGCGGAGGCACTCAAGCCGTACTACCCCTACGGCTGCAAGCGCCCCACGTTTCACGACGAGTACCTGCCCACCTTCAACCGACCCAACGTGGTCCTCGTCGACACCGCGCCGACGGGCGTGAGCCACATCAACAAGGGGGGCGTTGTGCATGACGGTGTCGAGTATCCGCTCGACGTCCTGATCTACGCCACGGGCTTCCAGTGGATGGCCACGTCGACGTTCAACATGATCACCGGCCGAGGCGGTCGCACCTTGAGCGAGAAGTGGAAACTCGAAGGCACGAAAACGTTCCTCGGCATTCACAGCCACGGCTTCCCGAACCTCTTCATCGTGACCGGCCCGCAGGGTGGGGGCGGGAGCTTCAACTTCACCGACGCCATCGAACAGCATGTGGAGTACATCGTGTGGCTGCTCACCACGATGCGCGCCCGGGGCGTCAACGTGGTCGATGTGCGCGAGGAGCCGGAGATGGCGTACGCGCAACACTGCCGCGAGGCAGACATCGCCAGCGCGAAGTTGCGTGACTGCCTGTCGTATTACAACGGCCACGGCGACGCGGAGCCGGGAAGCCTGGCCTACTACGGCGGCAGCGCGTGGCATCGCTGGCGCAACCGCGCCCAGGACTCACTCGATCCTTATGTCTTCACCACTGCGGACACCGGCCCCTGAGTACGCGAAGGAAGGGCCGCTGCCACTGCGGCATCGCCGTCGGTCTTCGTATCGATCCTAAGCGCCCATAGGGTTGACGAGCCCGAGTATCGGCTGGCAACGACGCATCGCCGAATCTGAGGCGGGATCCCACGGAAACCGACCTGTCCGATCAGGCCAGAGGATCTGCGTCACCTGCAGTTCGTCGTGAAGTCCGCGCTCTTGAGCGAAACGGCAGGCGTCGAGCACGTAGTCGGTTGTGGCCACGACTCGTTCGGGAACGGGCAAGAGACGTATGGAGTCGTCGAGTTCTCCGCAGATCACCCGGTCCCAATCCTCGGCGACGTGGTTGATGAGATGAGCGCATTGGCGCGACGGCATCCCGACGACGATCAACTCAGGCAGACCGCGAAGCACTCGGCCGATCGAATAGGCCCACGAAGTTTCCCCGGGCGAACCGATGACGCCCGAATGGCCATGCCCGTGCGGGCGACGACATCCACAACCCCTCGCCACTCGGCGTCCGGATCGAACACCTCACCGCGGGCTTCGGCCTCGCACCCGATGCAGCCGCACTGGCGACGGGGCGGAGAATCAGGGTCAGCGAAGCCACTTGGTGTGAAGCGGCCGCGGTTCGGGCGGGACGATGAGCGATGTTTGTGCCGAGTCATGTCGACACTTTGCCAAGGAGGGTCTGACAATCCGCATCACCCCGTCCGCCCGGGCCGAGGTCGACCCGGACCAGTTCGATCAGCTGAACTGGATTGCTGCTGGGAACGACCCGAAGTTGCCGGTGGCAACGCCGTTGCGCGTGCTTCCGGCAAACGACGGTGCTCCAGGGATTGCGGTGACCGTGAACGTCCCACCGGCGGCGAAGCTCGATTTCCCGGCGTGCACGGCAGCGGTGCACATCGCCGAATCTGCGGTGTAGAGATCCGTGCCCCAGGCCTGGCCGGCCTGCGCCGGATCGGCCAGTGGAGGACACCTGAACGAATATGCCGGTCCGTACTGGAAGCCGCTGAGGGCGCGGAGGTTGTCGCGCCAACCGATGACGCTCACCTGCCCGGGTCCGGGAAGCACCGCCTTGACCTCCGTGGCCGACCCCGCCCCGCCGGCCGCGGCAGACCCTCCGGCCGTCGTCGGAGTGGACGCAGCACCCGACGTCGATCCGCCAGCGTCGCAACGAGGTCGGGCGACGGCAGCCGCAAGCACTTTGTTCTGGGCCTCTAGGACATCGAGGTCGACCCACGCCTGATTCCTCTTGGCGAGCGACTGGCGACTGTTCGTGACGACGTCGAGTAGCACGTAGCGGTCCTTCTTCTTCTTTTCGAGGAGCGCCGTGAGCGTTGCGTGGTCGGCTGTAGCAATGCATCCGACAACGGCGGCCGATCCGACGGTGCCGACACCGGAACCGCCATTCGACGAGGAGCCCGCGGGAGCCGCTCCCGCTCCGCTGCCCGACCCGCCTCCGGCGCTGCTGCCAGCCGAGTCAGGCGGAAGGCCGCCAGCCTGTGGGAGCGGCGCTACGCGAGGGCGCAGACGCGAGGATGGCTTCGTCCCGTAACAGCGGATGTCGTCGACGTCCATCACGAAGTTGCAGCACTCACGGAGCGTGCGCTTACCGTTCAGCTTCGGCTTCGAGGTGAGGCAGTCGTTTCGGGCCACGCCCGGCTCAACGGCATTCGGCACGAGCGATCGACACGCCGAGCATCGTCGACATCGTCGTCACCAGCGCCACGACGACGACCCGACGCCGGACGCTCGGTCGCGTGGGACGCAGATCATGGTGTGCGGACATCAGATGGCTCCCCGTCTCGAATGACTACAAGCACGGTGTCGGAATCGACCGTCGATGCCTATCGTGGCAGCACGACACGCGCCCGCGCGGGCCGAGCACGTCGCTCACCCGCGCGAGCCGTACGCTGGCGTCGAGTTACCGATCTGCCGCCGCCGCCATGACTGCGAGGAACTCGTCACGGTCCGGTCCGAGCTTTGGTGCCGGCGGACGCTGGTCCCTCGCCGCGTGGGCCGCCATCGAACCCTCGAGAACCTTGGGGTTCGCCATCAGCGCATCAGGCGCGTCGAGCATGTTGAAAGCCCGGAAGAAGGCTCGAAACACGTCCGGGTCGACGCGGGTCGCGGGAATCAATCCGTTGATGATGAAGTCACGGGTCGCCGAAGCCATAGTGTCGGGCTCGGCACCGTCGTGCATTGCTGCGTGCATCTTCATCCGGTCGGCGTCTTGGCGGACGGCCAGGGCGTAGTGCGGTTCCAACTCCGTGCGCGTTGCGGCGTCCATGGCGAGCGATAGCGCGACACGGTCACGACCGTGCTGGCGGAGGGCGGTGGAAAGCGCATCGGCGGCTATGCCCGCCTGCGAACAGCCCTTCCCATACCAGGGGTTGGTGGCCACTGCGGCGTCACCGATGACCACGACGCCAGTTGCCACCGGTTCACCTTCCACGACGAAGCGACGGATGCGATTTCGTAAGCGCGCCATCGATTCGACACCAGTGATCGGCTCCGCGAGGCCGTCGGCGGTCCACGGGGCGAGCGGCTTCAAGGTTCGGATCGCCGCTTCCCACGCACGTTCGTCACGGATCGCCATCAGTTCACGATCGTTCGTTGGCACACCGAACGTGATCGAGAACGTGTCGTTGTCACCGTAGAACCCGGCGAACGCCGCGTAGCCGAGATCTCCGCCGGCACCGTCCTTGGTGAGCAGCGGAAGTTCCTGACCATCTCGCAGCCGATAGAACCGCGAGAGGTAGACGATCCCGGCTTCGCTGACCTGCTCGACCGGCTGGACCTTACCTCCGAGGGCACGGGTCCACTCCATGACCGGTGAGTTGCGGCCGCCGCCGATCACCACGAGGTCCGCCTCTACGGTGGTCCCGTCTTCCAGCCGCACGCCACGAACGTCGGTTCCCTCGGCGAGAAGACCGGCCACACCGACGCCACCTCGCCACAGCACACCGGGCTCCGACGTGACGGCCTTGCGGAGCACCCACTCGATGGTGAGACGCCGGCAGCAGAGCAGCACCAGGTCCTCGTCGCCCGGCCTCGGCTCGCGGTCGGCGATATCTGGCGGCAGGATCCGCTCCACGCTCAGTTCGGTGGCACCTTGGGCCAGGAGCGCATCCAGCACATCAGGCGCACGTTCGCGCAGGATTCGGCGGAGCCGGGCGAGGATGGCGTGCGACTGGCGCGCATGCGCTGCGCCGCGTCGGTCCCAGTGGTCGAACGCCTCATCGGCGGTGGCGGGCACGTCGGTGTCGTCGCGTTCGAGGACCGTCACCAGGTGCCCATCGCGCGACAGCAAGCAGGCCGGCCATGCCACCACCGACGACGGCAATGTGCTGGGGGTCGTCGACTGGTCGGACGGTGGTGGCGTTTGTCATGAAAGGCGCCGGAGGAAGTCGATGAGCGCCGCGTTCACTTCGGAGGGGCGCTCCTGTTGGGTCCAGTGTCCGCATCCTTCGAGGATGAGCGACCGATGCAACTTCGGCAGGGTCCGTTCGAACGCGGCAATCGCCGGAGCGCCCCACACCGTTGGGCCATCGCGATCACCCCCGACGAACAACGAAGGCACGTCGATCCTGGCGCCACGGAAGGGCGCCAGGTCTTCCCAATCGCGATCGACGTTTCGATACCGGTTCAGCGGACCACGGAGACCGGAACGCTCGAACTCATTCGTGTACATAGCAAGATCGGTCTCAGTGAACCAGGCCGGCATCGTGTCGGGTCGACGGAAACGATCCTTCATGCGGGCGCCGCGCGGGATGGTGGCAACCGTGCCCGATGGGTCCGGTGGGGGCGCGCCACCAGACAGGCTGAACATGAAGCCGAGGATCCAGTCGCGGATGTCGGCCTCGATCTCGGCCTCGGCTCGACCTGGCTCCTGGAAGTACTCGATGTAGAACTCTTCGTCGCCGGCCATGGCCCGCATCGCAGTGCTCGGACGGAATTCCGTTGGTGGGGCGAACGGCACCGAGAGGCCGGCCACTGCGGTGAAGACATCGGGTCGCAGCATCGCCGAGTTCCACGCGATCGGCGCTCCCCAGTCGTGTCCGATGATCGTTGCGGTGTCGGCTCCAAGTGCCGACACCAGGGCAACGTTGTCGGCGACGAGGCGGACCATGCGGTAGTCCTCGACCGCAAGTGGTTTTGACGATCGGCCATAGCCACGCACGTCGATCGCAACGGTTCGGTATCCGGCCTGGGCGAGTGCCGGGAGCTGGTGGCGCCACGAGTACCACGACTCGGGGAAGCCGTGGATCAGCAGAACGAGCGGCCCTTCGCCGGCTTCGACGAAATGGATCCGAGTCCCACCGATGTCGACCACTTCGGAGCGACACCCAGCCGGGAGCATGTCGGTCGTCACTAGTGTCCCGATTCGTAAGTCGCTCGCGGAGTTCGCGAGTCAGATTTCGTCGTGGCAAGGACGCAGGAGGCAGCGCCTGCCTTGTCCAACCGCAAACGACGAGGACGCCGCCACGGCGGAATCTGGCCGAGAATTCTGCAGCGGACTTGTGATTCGGGACACCAGCCCAGCGTGGCACGCCGAGCGTTGGAACACCGAGTCAGCGGGTGACGATCTGTCCGGCGCGGGCGTCGGCGACGTAGCCAGAATCAGCAGTCCAGGTGATCTCGCCGTTCACGATCACCGTGTCGATTCCCTCTTGACGGCGGATCCATCGGATGCCTTCGCCCGGGAAGTCGTCGGAGGCCACCTCGGGGCCGCGACCTATGCGCTCGGCATCGAACACCACGACATCGGCGGCGTAGCCGGGTGCCAGCAGTCCCCGACCTTTCAGTCCCCAGATCGTGGCGGGGTCGAGCGTGATCTTCTTGACGGCCTCTTCGAGAGTCAACGACTTTGTCGTACGGACGAACTCGGAGAACAAGAAGCCCGTGTCACCGAACGTGGAGAACGAACCGACATGGGCGCCGCCATCGGATGCGCCCACATGCACCAGCGGATTGGCCAGGAGCGCTCCGATCACTTCGGAGTTGTTGTGCCCGACCGACGCGCGGATGAACCAGGTGCCGAGTTCTTCGTCGAGCGCAAGGTCGACGACCGTGTCGCCATGCGTGGCGTTGCGTTCGCGAGCGATGTCGTCGATGGTGCGACCGACCAAGTTGCGATTGCGGTCATGGACCACGTCGCGCACGACGAACGCGCCAGCGCCAAGACCGGCGTTGGGACGAGTCGCCAGCGCGTTCATCTCGTCGACGAGCGCCTGACGCCGGTCGATGACCGCGGCGAGCTTCTCGGCAGGGTCCCCAATCGAGGCGACCTGCCACCATGACGGCATCGTCAGAAGCATCAGACTGCGCTGATCGAGCGTGAAACTGATGTCGATCGGGCGGGTCTGCACCTGTGGCCACACCGCTGCACCGCGTGCGCGTGAAGCCTCGACCGCGGCCATCACCTTCTCGACGCCATGGTGGTTCGCGTCGGAGTGGAACAGCGGCGACAGCGTTGTCGTGATGCCATGTCGCAGCGAGAGCTCCGCGAGCTGTTCCACGCGGGCAACGGTGAGATCGGCGTCGAAGAACTCGTGGACGATCTGCAGCACCCGGTCGTACTCACCGAGCACTGCCGCCAACGCGTCGAGTTCGTCGGGTCCGGCCCAACGGCTGGGCACGGGGCGATAGGTCTCGTCGATGTCGACGAAGCTCGTCGACATGCCGACCGCTCCCGACTCGAGACACACCCGCAGAAGATCGACCATCGCGCCGATCTCCTCGACGGTGGCGACGCGCTGTTGCGCGTCGGCGCCCATCACGTACATCCGCAGCACCGAATGCCCGACGAGTGGGGCGACGTTCAACGCGATGTTCTCGGAAAGCGCGTCGAGCCATCCGCCGAAGTCTTCGCCCCAGCGCCAGTCCACGCCGGAGTCGAAGGCGGCTTCGGGCATTTCCTCTATGAGGCGGAACATGCGACTGAACGCGTCGCGCTGCTCGGTCCGCAGAGGTGCGAGCGAGAGCGAGCAGTTCCCGGGGACGACAGTCGTGACGCCGTGTTCGATCGCGGGAAACGCATACGGGTCGAAGCAGAGCTGCGCGTCATAGTGCGTGTGCGGGTCGATGAAGCCGGGCGCGACGATCTTGCCGGCGGCATCGATCTCGCGATGCGCATCGCCGGCGCGACCACCGACGGCCACCACGACGCCCTCACGGATCGACACGTCGCCTCGCCGGCCGGGAAGGCCGGACCCGTCGACGATGAGACCGTTACGGATGACGAGGTCGAGCATGGTTCCCCACGGGTAGTTGTTCGAGTGCCGGGAGCACGATGCTCCACGGTTGTCCGACGAGCTCGTCGATCGAGCTGACGCCAGCCCGGTCGAGCGACGCGGTGCACGCCTCTTCATCGAGCGAGATCGTCGTTGTGCCGCCGTTGTCGTACGTGAGCTCCACCTCGATCTCGGCCCGGCCGTCATGGCCTCCCGCGAGCGTGGCGCGGCTGATGATCGCGGTCATGGCGCCGTCGGCGCCCGAGGGGGCTCGGTAAAGACGATGTCGCTCGGGAGGAGTCCAACAGCGCGGCCGAGGCCGGCACGCGCCGCCAGATGGAGGTTCCACGAAAGGAGCTGCTGACCTGCGTCCTCGACGCCCGGCAGTTCTCGCGCAGCGATCGCCGCAAGGTCGTCGCCGAACGGCGCAAAGACGTAGCTACGAGCTGCCATGGGGTCAGCGTAGGGCGCGTCGACGAACTGCGAGATATCGAACAGCGGTCGATGGCTGGAGGGGTCCGAGCCCACGTTCGGCGGACGAGCAAGGCCAGGATGGCGGACGGAGGCGGGCGCAGACGATCGCCCCGCGGAACACACCGAGAGCGCGGACCCTACGTGACTATCGCTACCGTTTCAGCGGCTCGTTCAAGCCACGCAATCAACGCGACGCGTTCCACGCCCGTGAGATCGTCCTCGGCGAGCGTGCGGCCGTGCTCGTCGCGCCACATCAGGTGCAGCCCCTCGCCTTCCCGCCGTCCGGCCAGGGAGGAGCGGGTGTACTCGAAGTTGCACAAACCGCGTGCCGGTTTGCCGAACAGCACGCCGGTCGGCAGATGGTCTTGTCTCAGCTGCCGCAGCAAAGTGCTCGCGGCACTAGAAACCCTGTCGCAGCCGAGTTCGGTCCCGTCATCGTCCCGAAAGACCAAATCATGACCCTCAATAGCACCGTTGGTAAGACGGCCGACGTGAAGGGTGTGCTCGCTCTTCCCGGAGGTCGTCGTCATGGAACCTGCCCCTCCCGCACCGACAGCCACGGCGGAGCGACAACGGCCCCGTCGCGATAGAAGACCACAACCGCGCTGAAGCCCTCGTTCCAACCTTCGCGTATGTACCGCAGTTCAAAAGCGGTGACCTTGCCGCCGTGTTCGCCAGTGCCCGCGAGCGCACCCGGAATGTCCGCCATGTGTGTGAGGTCGAAGTGCACCTTTCCACCGCCTGCCCGGGCCCAGTCGAGCGCTTGCGCGCTCTTCGGCTCCATGCTCGAGTAGACCGCGCTCTCGGCCATCTCGTTCAACCGACGACCGCCCGAACGATCGGTCAGTTCGCGCAGCTTGTCACGGGCGGAGGGGCCGTAGACGAGGTCGAGCGGTCCGAATTGCAGCGCAGCTGACGGATCGGTGGGGGTGGTTCGCGGTTGCGAAAGGTCGTCATACATGGCTTCGCGGTTCTGTTCGTCCAGCGCCTTGTCGGCCTCGTGGCCCGGCCGCTGTGCGCCAAGTTCGGCGGTCGTGCGTTCATTGCTCGGGACCGTGCTGAGCTCCGCGGTCGTGCGTTCGTCGCCTTGGGCGCCAAGTTCAGCGGTCGTGCGTTCATCGCTCGGGACGCTGGCGAGTTCGCTGGGCATTTCGATGCGGACAGCAGGAGCAGACGGGTCGATCGGCACGCCGACCTCGATCGTTGTAGGTGGCTCCCCGCTCGCCACATCCGGCGCGCTCATGGCGGAGGTCGGCCCGCCATCCACGCCGCCGTCCGCCCCGGCCGGACCGGTGGGAGAGGCAGCGCCTTCCATCGGTGGGCTGTGTACGTCGACCCGCGTCGCGTCGACGTTCATGCGACCGAGTTGATCGAGCCACGCGGGGGGTGCCAGACCTTCGCCACCGGCGAGCGCCCAGTTCACCTGGTATGTCGCGGCATCGAACGTTGCGCCCGGTGCGGTCTCGAGCATCGATCCCCTGTAGAGCGAGTAGCGGTCGTGGTAGGCGTGGGCGGCAAGTGTCGTGTCGTGGATCGATTCGAGCACCAACGGTTTGACGGAAGCGGCGTTGGCCCGCGGAGCGTCGCCACCATCGGTTGCCGGCGCGTTCCGGGACGGCGGAATCGATTCCATCGTTGGCCCGGCCGGCCGCGGCGGGATCGATTCCATCGTCAGGCCGGCTGGAATGGCCTGCTTTCCGATCGGCCCCGACAGGATGTCGGTGCTGCGCACCACAGCACGCACCCGGGTCGTGTCGACGACGAGCTTGCCGGTCGCATCCACCCACGCCGCAGGCGCCGCCCAGTCGCCCGGACGCGTCTCCTGCCAAGACCGAAGCGCCTCACCGGGCTCGTTGATGAGTCGCATCGGCCCTCCTGCGAGGGAGGCATCAGCGAGGGCCCGAGATGCCGCCACGGGATCGGCGTATGCCGTGCCGGCCGCCGGTCGTGCGGTCGGACCGGACGGCGCGCCCGGTGGCTTCGACCCTTCGTTCTGCGCTGATTTCGCCGCCGTCGGCATGGTCGACGGTGCCGCCGCCGAGTCCATGACCCCGGTCGGCGCGTGGGCCACGTCCATGACCCCGGTTGCGGCGAATGCGGGGTCCATCAACTCGGTTGGGCCCCGTGTGGCGGGCGTGTCCACAACGGGCCCCGGACCCGTCCCGCTGTCGGGGATGTTCATCCGCGCGGTGTCCGCTGTACCGGTCTCGCCGGCGAACGCTGGCATCTCCATCGTCGCCGCCGCGCCGATCTCCGCCGCAGTCATCTGGTGCGTGTCGCGGCCGCCTCCACCGCCTTGGCCGCTCGTTTCCGGACCGCCACCTCCGCTGGGAACGGGACTACCAACGACACTCGTCGCCGTCGTCGGCGCGCCCGTCACCTCGCCGAGCGGGGCGGTGCCCGACCCGACGAAATCGGCCGCTCCGCCAAGAACGGGACCTTCTCCCGACGCGCTGTTCGGTGTTGAGGGCGCCGCGCCTTCCTCACCACCTGCCGCCCCAGCCTTCGGCGAGGGGGCCAGCTGCCCAGCGAGGGCAAGCACGAGCGCCTTGCCGAACTCTTCGCCGGTGAAGCCGCTCTGCCCGGAGTAGGCGCTCGTTGCTGCGGTGCTGGCGACGTAGTTGCCGGCCATACCCATGCCCTTTTCGAACACCCCGCCCGCCTTCGCCAGGCCTGTCGACGCCGCGGCTTCGGCAAGCCCCGCCGTCTCCGCAGCCTCTGCCGCCAGCTCGCGGTACGAGGCCATCTCCGCCGCGCTGAAACCCGCCTGCTCTGCCTCGCCTAGGAGCTTCGAAGCCATACCAGCACGGTTGCCCGCCTGCGCGGCAACGCGTGCGACGTCGCCGGTGATCGTCTTCGCGACGACACCGAGGAACTCCTCCCCGAACTTGCCGCCGCCGGCGCCCAGCAAGCCTCCGATCACGTCGGCCTTCAGGCTGTCCCAGCCGTAGTCACCCATGCGCACCACGAAGTTGGTTGCGACGGATGCCGCAATGTTCGCGGCTGCCGTGTTGATGAAGGCCATCAGACCGGGGCCCGCGCCCGGGATGGCGATCGCCAGTCCGATTTGAATCGCGAACGTGACCGCGCTGCGAATCGCATCGAGCGTGCGCGCGTTGTCCTCTTCGTAGGCAGTGGCATCGCTGCTGACCGTCGAGCGCACTTTGCGCATCACGCGGAGGATGGTGTCCCGGCGTTCTCTCTCCTCCGGTTTGGTGCTGTGCCATAGGGCCGCCAGCCGGCCCAGGTCGCCCTTGGTCGTCTCGAGGATGATCTGCGTCTCGGG